>CP054185.1:3032004-3379405 GCA_015180985.1 Flammeovirgaceae bacterium | reverse complement strand
CTCAATATCAAACGTAATTGTCTCCTTTGGTATTAGTTCCTTCTCTTCTGTCCACGAAATTATGTCCCCGTTCTCTTTCTTTAATTCAATTGTGTATCTTACTGACCTTACAACATTGTAAAAGTAAACATTTGTCCATTGTTTATTGTGAGTCACTGAAATTGGGTTTGAATCCGTAAAATAAGTTCCGTTTGGATACTTTGTACTCACAACGATACTGATTGTGTCCTTTGTCAGCGTTGACTGCTTGGATACAATTGTTTCGACCTTACCAGTCACGCAAGCATTTAAATTCCAAATATTGACTGAATTTCTTTTGATTGTCCTATGCCCTGAGGATGTCATATCAGGGTCTAAAAGCTCAATACATCTTTTATAATAAGCGTCTGAAATATCAATTTTATATAACTCGAATCTGTTATTCAAATTGTCTACTTGAAACAAATATTTTCCTTCTGAATCTGTAGTTGTCGATTGGAGAATACTGTCAATACCTATGGAAACCGGAACGAGTAAATCAATCTTTATTCCTTGCAATTGTTTTTTGTCGTTTGTATCAGTTTCAATAACCAGTCCCGAAAATGTGACTTCATTCATTAGTTCATCATTTCCGCAAGCAAATAATGTCAATAATGTCAAAAGTAAAATGTTTCTCATAATAATTTTGTTTGTCTTGCAATTACCGCCAACACTTGTGTTTATGCAGTGCGGGGAATAGGAGGACTTAAAAATGGAGCGCAGCGGAATGTTAAGCCCGACCTGCTCCAAACTGTCCCCCGTGACCAAACTACATTTTGAAACATAAACTTTAATTTAACACCAAACCCCCGCATTGCATAAACATTTTGTTGCCGGCTGGCCATTTCTACCACTGCAACTTGAATCGTTAGCCCTTGTTTCCAAATTGTCCGCGTACAGAAGTCTAGTCGGTTTAAACTAAATTCTCCGCGAATGGATGACTTTTGCATAGTCAAATCCGTTTGCCTTTCCAGTTACTCCATGCGTAGAAAATTCTAATGACTTTGAGGCATTGTCCCCGTATAGAAAATTGAAAACAATTCCATAGTCCTCCGACTCTTGATATTTTGAAAAGAAGTTGTCCAGTAGCTCAAATTCATTTGAGTCAAGATTGTCAGAATCTATTTTACTCATTTTAGCCACGTACATTTCTTGCTCAATATGGTCTTTAAGAGTTTTTGGTTTTGGATTTGTCAGCCAATAGATTGTTCTGAAAGCATATTCAAGAGTCCTTCTCCTAATCAGTTGTTCCGAGTAACTTTCACTTGTCCAAAAGAATGGGGTACAAAAGGCTCTGGTAACAAGTGCATTGATTTTAAACTTACTGTCATAATCAGTAGTGTAGGAATTTGTCCATCCACCTTTCAAGTCGTCCGCCAAATTTAAAACCACTTTGAATGTCCTTTGGTCTTGCCCTTCTTTCAATATTATGTTGATACTTTTAAGTGTATCTTGAATAACCTGTTCCGCCTTCAGTTCTTTTAATTCCATCAGTTTCTGCAGAATGTGTTCTTTTGCCATTGGGTTGAAACCAACAATGGGCAAAGTCAAATCTCCATTTTTCCCGTCCCGAAGCATTGAAATGTATTCTTGAAACCTCTCCTTTGAACGAGGTTTTGCATACAAGTCCAACATTGTGTCAATTATTGGAATTAGCTCGAATTTCATTTCTGTCAACCGTTAATGTGTGACGAGTCTCTGTCCGAAATGGCTTGCCGGCAACGTTTTGGGTTTGTTTAGTGGCGGATAAATCCAACGGATTTGTCCGCCTACACGAATATACATAAACTTGTTTACACTACGGGCGACTGTGTCGCCCGCCATTAAACAAACCTGGTGTTGGCGCCTGGCCGGTCACTTTAAAATCTTTTCTAATTTTTCTGGGTCTTGTCTGCTGTCCCAAATTGTAAGGAGAATTATTGCGTCAGCGGTCTCTTCGTATATTAGGAAGTAGTCCTTTACTATTTTGATTCTGGCTTTTTGGTCGTCAGTCTGTTTGCCTATTTGTGGGTAGTCCCGAATAATATTGAGTGCTTCTCTAAATCTCTTGTCCAATTTTTTACTGTAAGTATTTGATTTATTTCTATTTCTCCAGTATTCTAAAATTTGCTTTCTGTCGTTCTGAGCTCTTTGAGACCAAATTATTTGTTTAACCATTCGTCAATCTCTTTATTAGCTTGTTCTTCAGTCAAAAATTGTCCGTTTTTAATCTGCTGTCTGGCTTCACTAATTGCATTTTTTTGGTCGTCATTTAATTTATAGACTTCAATGTCGTCTGTTTCAATTTCCAGAAGTCTATATGCTTCTTCGAGGATTCTTCCGTCTTGGGTCTTTTGAATTTTGTCAATTAACCGCTTTCTCAATTCTACTGTCGACATAAGCTTAAATGTTTGTCACAAGTTAATAAATTTTGGTCAGTTTACCTGTCGTTTTTTGCAGGTCACCGGCTTGGCGCCAACGTTTTGGGTTTATGACGGCTGCGGTTTTCGAAGCCGAATTTGTCCCACGTGTTGAAAACGAAGTTAGTAAAACCAAACTACATTTCCACCGGTCGCCCGCAGCTGGCATAAACCTGGTGTTGCCGCCAGTACGCGTCCACCGTTAACCTTGTTTTGGACTTCTGTTAAGAAGTCCACCAAAAACTATTTTTTGGACGCGTCTGGCTCCACTTTTACAAAACGTTGTCTGGTTCACAAGAAAATGTCCAAAAAAATTTATTTAAGGTCAATTTTTCAAAATTTCCTTCACCAAACCGCAAAAAAATTCGCGCTTCGCGCGATTTTCTTGTCTACGGTAGGGGGGGGCTGCTTTCGCGCGTGTCGCGCGCGACAAGGGCATTTATTTAAAGTCCGTTGTCAAATATTCAATTAGTCTAAAACTTTTCCGCGTGTCCGCGTAGGTGAATTTGAGTTATAAGTCTTTTGTCAAAAGCCCTTTGTTTTAAAGTCCGAAATTTTGTCCGCGTATCCGCGTACACTGGATTTTATAAAAGTCTTTGTCAAGAGCTAATTTATTGTCCGCGGAGATGAGTCTTTGTCAGTTAGTCAAACGTTGTCTGCGTAGATTTTTCGCGTATTGGCGGCAACGTTTTGGGTTTATGACGGCTGCGGTTTTCGAAGCCAAATTCGTCCCACGTGTTGAAAACGAAGTTAGTAAAACCAAACTAAATTTCAACCTGCCACCCGCAGCTGGCATAAACCTGGTGTTAGCGCCAGTACGCGTCCACCGTTACTTCATTTTGGACTTCTGATAAGAAGTCCACCGAAAACTAATTTTTGGACGCGTCTGGCTCCACTTTTTACAAAACGTTGTCGTGTTGGCCAGTCTGTGTCGGTTAAAATGTCTAAAAAATTTTTTTAAGGTCGATTTTTCAAAATTTCCTTCACCAAACCGAAAAAAAATTCGCGCTTCGCGCGATTCTCTAGTCTACGGTGGGGGGCTGGTTTCGCGCGTGTCGCGCGGGACTGAATTTTGTTAAAATGTCCGTTGTCAATTGTAAAGAAGCCCGAAACTCTCCCGCGTGTCCGCGTACACCGAACTACATAATTGTCATTTGTCAGAAGTCGAGTTATTGTCTGCGTGAACGGGTCGGAAAAGGTTAGTCAGTCGTTGTCTGCGGACGTGTCATTTATTTTTGTCCGCGTATTGGCGCTAACGCTGGTGTTTGCGGTCGGGCGGGGAATAGGAGGGCTTGGCAATGCAGCGAAGCGGAATGCCAAGACCGACCAGTTGCGCCCTGTCCCACGTGCCAAATGTAAATAATGAAAACGACACTTTATGAGGACACCGAACCCCCGCCTGACGCAAACACATTGTTGGGCGCTGGCCGTTCAGTCGACCGTTATTTATTTGGTCAGTCGTTGTCGGTTGTGAAATGTTTTTTAGTCAACCGTTACTTTGTTATAGTTGCTAATTAAGGTCAGACGGAAAGGTCAGCGCACCATAAATTTGAGCTTGGGCGAATTCCACCGTTACTGTCCGCGTAACCGAAATTAAGTCCACGTGCTGAAAACTCTCCACGGAAACCGATTAAATATTACACCAATTGTCGGCCGAGCTGAAAATTAGTCCCCGTGTTGAAAGTGAATTTTGAAAAAGGTCCAAGTCGCTCGTTGGAGATGTAGTCTCGAATTTATTTTTTGCATTCAAGTCGCCCGTGATTTGAAACCGACTCTCAAAAATTAGTCGTCACGTTATTTGGAGTCCGCGGCTTGCGCCCAACGTTGGTGCTTGTGACGGGCGGGGTTTAGGAGGCCTTAGCAATGCAGCGAAGCGAAATGCTAAGGCCGACCAGTTGTAACGTGTCCCCGTGCCGACACTGCATAAAGATAACGATAGTTATGAGGACACCGAACCCCCGCCTGGCACAAGCATTGTGTTGTGGCGCGTACATTTCATCGGAACTCTATTCTGCTGTCCTTCTTACTTAGGAAAATATTCGCTCGGGTCAACATCCACGAAAACAACAATAAAAAAGTCCCGTAAGAAATTGTCGTATAGTTTTGGGCCGCTACGAAGTTAGTTGACATTCCAAATTCTAGGGCTCGGTCATAACGCTCGTCCATTTTAGTCTGTACATCGTAGACATAGTATCCTAGTCCACCGATAAAAACAAGTATTACCGCTATTGTCGATGATTGATACAAAATCAGTCCCCAGTTCTTAAGTCTGAGGAGTCCCAAGGAGCCAATAGATGTGAGAAGAGTAAGTCCACCCGCAATAAAAAGAATTACTCGCATTTGAATTGCTGCGTCTCTCATATTTGTTGCGACATCATTATACTCTTCTTGTCCAGCAGTAAAATTGTCGATGGAATTGTCAAATATTATTGTGCCTATAATTTGAAATACCACCCAAAGAGTCACAGTGCCAAAAATAGTCAAGGTCGTCCAGCCTATTGCTTTGATGTTTGAGAGTATATTCAGTTTGTCGTCCATGTGTTTGAAGTCCGAGAGTTATAAATGTATGCGCCACAACGTTTTGGGTTTATGACGGCTGCGGTTTTCGAAGCCGTCTTTGTCCCACGTGGGTAAACGAAATTAGTAAAACCAAACTACATTTCAACCTGTCACCCGCAGCTGGCATAAACCTGGTGTTGTAGGCAGGGCGCTATCGTCCCACTGTTTTTAAGTTGGAATTTTTTAATCTGTCCGCGATGTACTTTTTCAATTGCTCTAAAGTCATGTTTTGGGTTTCTTCACTAATCTTGTCGCGAATGTCCCGCATCATTTTCACTGCATCAAATGTCTTTATTTTCTCTTTAGTCTCCATATCTCACTAATTCTTGTGGTGTCCTTATCTCAATTGTCGGGTAACCCAGTCTCAAATTTACTGAATTATACCCTTTTATTCTATCAAGGTTAACAATGTGTTTAAAGTTCCAGCTAGCTAGTACATCTACTCGATTTACTGTCGCCAGGGCAATATGTCGGCAATCTTCCAGACTTGTCCGCCCAACAACTTTCTCAATAATGTACCTGTCGGCCAGATTCATAATTTCTTCAGTCAATTCAATTCTTTCAAATCTGTCGGTTGGATAGTTTAACAGTAACTCATTAACGTGTTTTGGGGCCTGAATTAGTTCTAATTCCAATAGGTCAGATATTATGAATTTAACTTCATTGTCCTCAAGTCTCTTAAAAAGTCGTTGAGTCGGTTCTTTGAATTCATCATCAAAAAATCCACCTACAACTGATGTGTCAATATAAATTCTCTGGATCATTTTTCGTTAGTCAAATTTTTTTTGCGCCTTGCCTACAACGTTTTGGGTTTATGACGGCTGCGGTTTTCGAAGCCGAATATGTCCCACGTGTTGAAAACGAAATTAATAAAACCAAACTACATTTCAACCTGTCGCCCGCAGCTGGCATAAACCTGGTGTTAGCGCCAGTACGCGTCCACCGTTATTTTAATTTGGACTTCTGATAAGAAGTCCACCGAAAGCTATTTTTGGACGCGTCTGGCTCCACTTTAACAAAACGTTGTCGGAATTGGTCAGTCTGTGTCGGTTAAAATGTCCAAAAAATTTTTTAAGGTCGATTTTTCAAATTTTCCTTCACCAAACCGAAAAAAAATTCGCGCTTCGCGCGATTCTGTTGTTGTCTACGGTGGGGGGCGGTTTCGCGCGTGTCGCGCGCGGCACTGTATTTTTGTTAAGAGTCCGTTGTCAATTGTATAGAAGTCTGAAACCCACCCGCGTGTCCGCGTACACCGAACTTTTAAATAGTCATTTGTCAGAAGTCGAATTATTGTCTGCGTTAACGGGTCGGAAAACGTTAGTCAGTTGCTGTCTGCGGACGTGTCATTTATTTTTTTTGTCCGCGTATTGGCGCTAACACTTGTGCTTCTACTATTAAAGGTATATCATACATGGCGACAAGTCAATTTTAAGCATGAAAAACCCAAAATGCATTTAAATCTGGCGGATATTTTTTTTGTGTACTTGATAGAAGTATTCTGCTGCGGGCTACCGCATCAAAACAAAATCTTATGCCCCTGTAGTTTAATCTTTCCCTTGCCCTCCATCTTTTTGATCGTCCGTATTACCGTTTCCACGCGCAAGCTGGTCATGTCGGCCAGTTGCTGGCGGGTGTACGGGATAATAATCGGCTGGCCATCGCCTTCGGGTGTGAGTTTCGATTTCAGGTAGTTTAATATTGTGGTAAGGCGGTGTTCGGGCGTGTGCGAGGAAATTTCGGTCAGGATCATTGACTTATACTGTAGCCGGTTGCACAGTACATGGTCCAGTTTCAGGTGCAGTTCAAAATTATTTTTAAGCAGTTGAAGGAAGTCAGCTTTAGGTAGCCGCCACACCTTGCCGGGTGTAAGGGCAATGGCCGTTGCCGGGTAGGCAAAATTGCCCAGCAGGGGAGGCTCGCCAAAGCTTTCGCCTGCATGGAAAATGCCCTGCGTAAACTCCTGGCCTTCGTGGTTGAGAATGTACATGCGCACCTGGCCTTCTTCCACCTGGAAATAGTCGGCAGCCGGGTTGCCTTCTTCAAACAACACCTGGTCCTTACGTACCTTAACGAGCCGCGCCTTGTACTCCTCCAGAAGTTTTACGGGTATCAACTTTCTCTTTTTCTGGAGAAAATTAGGCATTTTTCATTGGTTATTCGAAAAGAGATCCACAACCAATAACCGGCTGCCAACAACTATCAACTAAACAACCTGGCACGCTCCGCCTGCACAGGCCGCTTCGGCCTTATGGTCGGTTTCGTCATCGGCCTCGTACACATTTTTCAAATCAAGAGCCCTGAGGTGTTGTTCAAGGGTCTCAAATGTTTCGCGTGTAATATCTTCAAACGGGGCCTGTTTGTAGTTGCCGGTATCGAACGGGAGCACACTCAATCCGTTATACGATGCTTTGTTCTTCCACATCCACTCACCAACCCGTTGCCAGTCACCCTCGGCAATGGATACGGTAGCCGAGACGTTGTTGGCGTTGCTGCCCCTGCGGAATCCCCTGCGTACCCAGTTTTCGTTAAATTTTTTAATCCGTTCCAGTAAGTCCATTACATCTTCGGTGCGCAGGATGCTTCCTTCAGGAGCTTTTTGCGGAATGCAGATGATGGCCTGTTTGCTGTTCAGCAGGTCATCTTCCAGTAATTCGGGGTGGGCTATGCTCAGGTACGTGTACAGCGCTTCGTTCTTGCCAATGCGTATTCTTCTGATGTAATAGTCGTTATGCCAGGCGTGAATGCCCGATGAGGTGCCCAACACCAGCGATGAGGTGCCTGATGGTTTGATGGTTGTGGTGCGTGCGGCAAACTGTATCCCGATGTCAGCCGAAACTTTGAGGTTTACCTTTTTCACTTCTTCAGCGGCTTCAATCAGGTCAAGCTTCTGCACGTTGCCGCTTGCAATGCCCGTCATGCCCACGCCAATCAGCGCATCCTGCTCGGTGGTGGTTTTCCACACTTCGCGCAAGTAATGAAAATTGGTGAAGCCTGCCTGCAGGGTGCCGAGGTAGGAGGCTGCGCGCGCACGGGCATTGAGTTCCTCCTGGGTTTCCACATCCGATACGTTAATCTCACATAAGTTGCAGAACTGGAATGGACGAAGGGCAATCTCACAACATGGATTAGTGCCCCAGTCCAAATCATTGGTAAAATAAAACCCGGGCTCGCCTGAACCGGAGAGTTCAATTTTCTTCCACAAATCAAAAAATTCTTCACGTGTAATCGTATCGCGCTGCAATACTACCGAGTTGTTGGCACGCCCGCGCTGCTCGTTCAGTTCCCACCAGTTGCCATACTTGCAGGTTAGCATTTCTTCATCGCCACAGGAGAACAGCGAAATCATGGCCGACCTGCGGATACCTCCGGCCAGCACGGCATTGGCCAGGTGGCACATCAAATCGTGGCACTCCAGTGGGGTGAGTTTTTCACCGTTTGTTTTGCGGTCGAGCAGGGCCTGCACGTGCGCAATACATATTTTTAATGGCTCCGGCCCGGGTGCTTTGCCTCCTGCAGTTACCAGGCGTGCGCCTTTCGGGCGGATGTCGGAGTAATCGAAATCGGGGATGTACTCGCTCATGCCGAAGTACCCCTTCAACAAAACTTTAACGGCATCGGCCCAGCCTTCCAGGCTGTCGCCTACCAGGAATCTTCTTTTCTTCTCCGGTTTTTGAATGGGCGGAAGTTTTTCAACGTGATGGTATTGTACAGAGTACCCAACGCCCGTTCCGCCCAAAAGTAAAAACATGGTTTCGGAAAATGCGCGGATGTCATCTACCGGCAGGTAGGCGCAGTTGTAGATGCGCGAGTTATTGCGTGCAATGGCCGGGCCGGCAAACTGCATGGCGCGCATGGAGGGCAACACTTTTTTCTCGCGCACCCATTTCATGGTTTCAACAATCCCGGCCTGCAGGGCCGGGTATTTTTCCACCATCATGGCCTGGTACCGGTCGCAGATTTCGTCCCAGCTTTCCCTGCGGTTTAGTTCGGGCAGGTACCGGGCATACTTCATGTAGATGATGATGTCGCTTAAAATCTGTTGGTTTAGTTGCATAAAGTTTAAAAAATGGTAGCCGTTCTGGTTTTTACTTTTTCAAAAAGCACATTGTTTTCCAGGTGGATATGCTGCATAAGGTCCTGGTCAAATTCCTGCAGGCGCTTATAGGTAACTTTAAAAGTCGGACACGCGTCAGCCGGTGGGGTGTAGTTGTTGGTGAGTTGCCGTATGGTTTTGATCAGATTTCCGGCAAGTTCGTGTTCATCTTCCATTACTGCGATGGGCGCATGCACATTAAAAACAGGTTTCGTATTCTCTGAAAAAATCCGTTTTACTTCCGGAAACAGAATGAATTCCTCCTTGTGCATGTGGTGAAGCAACTCATCGGCAAGGTCGTTGAACGTTTGTTTAAGTGTAAACAGGTAGGCATGCCGGTCGCCATGCACGTTGCATACTTTAGTAAGCAGTTCGTTCAGTTGCGGGATGCTACGTTTTACATATTGATGATGATGCTGCACAATAAAATCAGTCAGCAAGGAGATGTCCCAGGTATCAAACCGGATGGTGCCGGGCATTCTGGTTGCATCGGTGCGGAATAGCTCATTTAACAAGGTGTCCACTGCGATGCCGCTCTTTTCACAAGCCTCCTTCAGCGACAACTTTCCTCCGCAGCAAAAGTCAATATTATACTTATTGAAAACAGCTACAGCCGAAGGATGCTGCAGGGCGATATCCGAAACGCGCTGGGTTTCAAAGTCTATTGTTGTATCCATGGTTTTTACTTGTTATGCGATAAAACTAAAGCGCACTACAGTTAAGCGCTATGACTTGAGTCATATTACCGGCAATTTTCGTAAGTTCGTTACGCATGGATTTACTGTGGACAGTACTGGCATGTTGCCTAATGCTGGCCGGCCTGGTGGGCAGTGTATTGCCGTTGTTGCCCGGCCCGCCATTGAGCTATGCCGGCATGCTGGTGCTGCAGTTGCGCGAAGAGCCTGCTTTTACGCTAAGATTTTTAATTATATGGTTAGTGGTGGTAGGTATCGTTCAGGTGCTTGATTATATAGTGCCGTTGTATGGAACGAAAAAATTTGGCGGCACCAAATACGGTGTGTGGGGTTGTGCCATCGGCCTGATTGCCGGATTGTGGTTCGGGCCGGTGGGTATCATTGCAGGGCCGTTTGTTGGCGCATTTGTTGGCGAATTACTGGCCAGCAACCAATCCGAACAAGCTTTGCGGGCCGCGGTTGGTTCATTTATCGGTTTTGTCTTCAGTACCTTGCTTAAACTGGTAACCTGTGCAGTGATGGGCTGGTATATAGTAAAAGCACTTTAACTTGCTGAAATAGTTATGAATTCAAACGAACAACTCATCTGTAATTTCTACACCAGTTTCAACAATCTTGATGCCGAAGGTATGCAGGCCTGCTACCATGATGATATTCGTTTTTCTGATCCTGCTTTTCCGCATCTAAGAGGAAAAGAAGCCGGAGCAATGTGGGCTATGCTTGTTGAAGCGCTGAAGAAAAACCCGGCCGATTGGAAACTGGAGGTTAGTAACATTCGCGCAAATGAAACTACCGGTTCCTGCCGGTGGGAAGCTCATTACACGTTTTCACTCACCGGAAGAAAAGTGCACAACATTATTGATGCACATTTTCAGTTTAAAGACGGTAAGATCAGCAACCATACGGATACATTTGATTTTTATCGCTGGAGCAGAATGGCATTTGGGCTGACCGGCATCCTGCTCGGATGGGCTCCTTTCTTCCGGAAAAAAGTTCAGGCAACAACACGGAAGAGGTTGTCAGCTTTTCTGCAAAGCAAACAATCGTAACACATATTCGCCTGTTTTAGCCTGCATTTCGTAACGAACAGTTGTACGTTTTTTTAACAACATTTTGTTAAATGAAATAATAACGCGGATTAATTTTTATTATTGAGCCGGGTTATCAACTACAATGAGTTCAACCTTTTTTTCAGTCATCCGTTCAAGCGGCAGTTACATTCCAACACAACGTGTTCCTAACGCGCACTTTGTAAGCCACAGTTTTTACGGAAGTGATGGTAAGCCACTCTTGACGGAGAATGAAGAGATTATCCGCAAATTCAGCGACATCACCGGAATTTATGAACGCAGGTATGTTACCGATGAGTTGGTGGCATCGGATATCGGGGCATTTGCTGCACAGGAAGCATTGCGATCCGGAGATCTGGATGGCGAGGTGCTCGACTACATTATTGTTGCCCACAACTTTGGCGACATCCGTGCGGATACCCGCAGAAGTGAGTTTGTACCGGCACTGGCTTCACGCGTAAAAGCAAAATTGGGCATCCGTAATCCCAACACAATTTGTTATGACCTTCCGTTTGGTTGTGCGGGCTGGTTGCAGGGTGTTATCCAGGCCGATTTCTTTATTCGCTCCGGTACGGCAAAACGAATTCTGGTAGTGGGCGCTGAAACGCTTTCGCGGATTTACGATCCGCACGATCGCGATTGCATGATCTATGCCGATGGTGCCGGAGCAATGATCCTGGAGGCATATGAAAGTGAAGCACCTGTTGGCATACTGGCACACAAAACCAACACCAATGCCGGTGACAAGACTTTTGTATTGAAAATGGATCGCTCGTACAACCCGGCATTGCCACCTGATGAGTTATTCCTGAAAATGCAGGGAAGAACCCTGTATGAACACGCCCTTACTGCGGTTCCGTCTGTTATTAAGGAGTGCATTGAAAAGGCAGGGATTGATTTAACCGATATTTCATTGGTGCTAATACACCAGGCCAATAACAAAATGGATGAAGCCATTTTGAAACGTGCCTTTGAAAAAAACGGATTGCCCATTGCACCCGAAAAAATAATGCCCATGACCATCTCCTGGCTTGGCAACAGTTCAGTAGCCACGGTGCCTACGCTTTATGATTTGATTTCCAAAAAGCAACTGAACGGGTACGAAATCCGGAAAGGAAGCTACATCCTGTTTGCTGCGCTGGGCGCAGGCGTTAATATTAATGCCATGGTTTACCGGGTGCCGGATTAATGCCGCTGGTCATTTATTTCCGACACCAGGTTCATCGATGATAAACTCCTGACTAAATTTTTTTAAGTTGGCTGATTAATCAACCGGTCAACATGAAAATCAAGTTTCTGATTAGCCTTGCAATAACCCTGCTGCTGGTATGGGCGCTGGATAAACGGTGGACAGCAGGTACTATACCCATTCCCCCTCTTGGTAAATTCCTTGCCCCTTCACATGGGTTCTGGCAAAACATTGAGTCACGGGGTTACCAACTGCCCGAATCGCTTAACCTGCCGGGCCTGAAGCAACCGGTAACCATTGTTTTCGATAGTATCATGATCCCGCATATCATCGCGCAAAGCGATGAGGACCTTTACTATGCGCAAGGGTACATTACCGCCTTTCACCGCTTGTGGCAGATGGAATTTCAAACGCATGCGGCTGCCGGCAGGCTTTCTGAAATTGTAGGAAAAAGTAAAGATGATGCCGCGTTGAATTACGATCGCCAGCAACGCAGGCTCGGCATGGTGTATGCGGCCGAAAATGCTTTGCGCAAAATGGAAAGCGACCCGCTGGCTAAAATGGTTGTAAGCCGTTACGCGGAAGGAATAAATGCATACATCAATTCTTTGTCGGATAAAAAGCTGCCGCTGGAGTACAAACTGCTCGGTTACAAACCTGAACCCTGGACCATGCTTAAATCAGCCCTGCTGCTTCGAAGCATGGCCCAAACCCTGAACATGGGTGATAAAGACATGCAGATGACCAACGCGCTGAAATTGTTTGGCAAAGAAATGGTGGAGGTGCTTTATCCTGACCTTGAACCCATGGGCGACCCTATTGTAGAGAAACCCGGTAAGTGGAATTTTGAACCGGTACCACTCAGCGATACCATTCAGGCATTACCGGATGAACTGATCAAAATTTCAGGACTGGTTACACCCGCTCCAACCCTCGGCAGCAACAACTGGGCGGTAAGCGGCAGTAAAACCAAATCGGGCTATCCGATATTGTGCAACGATCCGCACCTGACTATTACGTTGCCGTCTATCTGGTACGCCATCCAGTTGCAGGCACCGGGCATCAACTGCATGGGTGTTTCGCTGCCGGGTGCGCCCGGAGTAATCATCGGGTTTAACGATTCCATTGCGTGGGGTGTAACCAATGCCCAGCGCGACCTGGTGGACTGGTACCGCATTACGTTTGAGAACAATCAGAAAGAAAAATATAAACTTGATGGAGGATGGAAGGATACCCGAAAAGTAATTGAGAAAATTAATATTCGGGGCAGTGATCCTTTTTATGACACCGTAACCTATACCCATTGGGGTCCTGTTCCGTTCGATGAGAACTTCAGGGCAGAGAATAACCGAAAGCACTATGCTTTCCGCTGGATCGCCCACGATGAGTCGGAAGAATTGCTGACATTCTACAAACTCAATCGGGCAAAAAATCATGCCGATTATATGCGTGCGCTTGATCATTATTCATCCCCTGCACAAAACTTTGTATTCGCTTCGGTAACCGGAGACATTGCCATGCGCATCCAGGGAAAATTTCCGGCCCGTAAAAAATACGAAGGCAAGTTTGTGCTGGATGGCAGCCGGTCATCTCAAGGGCCACAAGCCTACATTCCGTTTGCTCACAATGTGATGGATAAGAATCCTGAACGGGGCTTTGTAAGTTCAGCCAATCAATACCCGGCCGATGCCACGTATCCATACTATATTAACGCGGTAAGCTATGAGGCCTACCGTAACCGCAGAATCAACAACCTGCTGAGGCAGTCCAACAATATTACAATAACCGATATGATGAATCTGCAACTGGACACCTACAGCATAAAAGCCGAAGAGTTGCTGCCTGTTTTGATGGGGTATGTGGATGAGGCCATTTTAACAAACGAAGAAAGTGAAGCGCTGCGTTTGCTGAAGAACTGGGATTACTCTTATAAGAAGGAAGCCGAAGCCCCTGCTTATTTTGAAAACTGGTGGCGTACGTTGTATGCTTCCATATGGGATGAACTACGGAGCGATTCCTTGTCGTTGGCTTACCCTACGGCCTGGAATACTATCCACCTGATAAAAACCAAACCTGATTTTGTTTTTTTTGATGATCAATCAACACCCGAAAAAGAAACGCTTACGCACCTGGTTCGGCAGGCTTTCAAAAAAAGTGTAACGGAGGTGGAGAGTTGGAAGAAAGACAAAGGCACGCCACCTCGCTGGGCCGACTATAAAGATACCTATGTTGAACACCTTACCCGAACAGAGCCCTTCAGTTATCATGTACAGCATGGCGGCCATGGCGATGCAGTAAACGCCTCTTCGCGCAGGCATGGGCCCTCGTGGCGCATGATTGTGAGCGTGGAACCAAACGGCCCGAAAGCGTTTGCAACCTACCCTGGCGGGCAATCGGGTAACCCAGGAAGTGCACACTACAACTCCATGCTGGGGCGTTGGGCCGATGGAAACTATTTTAACCTGATGTTTCTGAAACAGAACAAGCAACCGGCAGGCTTTTTATTTACCACCACCTTAAAACCGAAATGATATGAAGTTCATTATACAGGTACTGTATGTTGTTATATTGGGCTGGCTCTTTTCGTTATTTCTGCCCTGGTGGAGCATTGCGCTGGCCGGTTTTATGGGCGGGTATTTCGGAAAATCAAAAGCCAATTTTACAGCGGGTTTTGTTGCCATCGCCTTGTTGTGGTTTGTTCACGCCTGGCTGATTGATCTTAATGCGTCCGCTCCGCTTACCGAAAAGGTAGCCTACTTGCTGATTGTACAGAGCAAAACCTTGCTGATGGTAATTACTGCTGTTACAGGTGGGTTGGTGGGCGGCTTTTCAACGCTAACCGGATCGTTGCTGGTAAAGGAAAAAGGGCGGAAGTATTAGATGCCTTATTTTTTCGAATACCCTGCCGGAATCTGAAAATCACTGTCGGGCAGTTTAACCCGCTTCAGTTCGGTCATCTCCATGGTAATTTTTCCCTGCGGGGTGTTCATTTCAATTTTTACCGGAATACCGTCAATTTCCTTAACAAATAGGTTCTCGTTTCCACTCCTTTTAAACAGGGCAGGGTCAATATCTTTAATATCCTTTGTTACCCATATCCATTGAGGCGGCATGCCCGATCCTTCCGCGTTCATCAGGTACTTGGTGCAGTTGTACCCGTTTATTGTGGCAGTCTCAGTCGTTTTTGTTACCGATAGTTTTGAGTTAGCCGTTTCCACGGGGGTTGACTTTATTTCGGAGTATGTTTTTGTTTCCGTATCCACCGACCAGGTTTTATCCTGGTCGCCCCGGTAAATAAACACCGTAGTGCCCATTTCGCTGCGGGTATTTTTTCCTTTCACCTTGGTAATCATTTTTTCGGGCAGAAAATTAATTGCCCCGCCTCCCTGCATGTTGTCGATGTTCTTCAGTTGCTTCTCCATCATCTCTTTAAGCGCAGGGTTTGCTTTCATCTGCTTTTTAAATTCCGGGTTGTTCATCTGGGCTTCCAGTTGCTTCTTTGCAGCTTTCATTTGTTGTACCTGCTCATCCGATAATTTGATGTCGGATTTGCTGGTCCAGGTAATAATGCCTTCAAACGATTGGGCATGGGCTAAAGCAACCGAACCAATAAGAATAAGATGTAGCCATAATTTTTTCATAACAGCTATATTTATTGCGTAAACTTAATAAATACTTCGTCATATGATGATGCTTCCCGGGGCGATCTTTCTCTCCGCAAAACCGCAAAATTGAGCACGGCTTACCGCTCAACAAATTTTTTGTTGCCAAATACCACGGGGTTAGATACCATTACTGAATAAATTCCAAAGCCATGAAAAGTAGCCTCTACCTTCTGCTTGTTTCTATAGTATTCTATGCCTGTGGCCCGTCATCCAAAGATGAGCAGGCATCACTAAGTCCTGATTCTCTGTTTAAAAGTTTTCATGAAGAAAAACTTCAACTCTTTCCGTTGCTGGCTACCAGCATTGGCGACAACCGGTACAACCATATTTTTCCGAATGACATCAGCCAGGAGTACCGCAACAAAGTGCAGGCGTTCTATCAAAAGTATAAATCGCAGTTAGCCGGTATCGATCGGACCAACCTGAATGAAAATGACCAGTTGAGTTATGATATTCTGCAATACGAATGTGATATTAATATAGAGGGAGCGAAGTTTAAAGATTACCTCATGCCGATAAGTCAGATTCGTGGCGCCAATCTGCAGGTAGGCCTGCTGGCCAGCGGCAAGGGCAATCAGCCGTTTAAAACGGTGCAGGATTATGAGAACTGGCTTTCACGACTGGAGGGTTTTTTGGTATGGTGCGATACAGCCATTGTTAACATGCGCAAAGGCATTGCACAAGGCTATACGATTCCTAAACCACTCGCGCTGAAAGTAATCCCGCAGTTGGCTTCCTTTGCCAAAGGCCCGGCAAGTGAGCATCACTTTTTCTCACCAATAAAAGCGATGCCTGAAGACTTCAGTACTGAAGACAAGGAACGTTTAACCAAAGCCTACACTGAAATAATTGAAACAAAGATTATTCCCATGTATAAAAAGCTGGGCGAGTTTGTTGAAAAGGAATATGTACCGGCTTGCCGCGAAAGTTCGGGCATTGATGCCCTGCCTGACGGGAAGGAATGGTACACTTACCTGGTGAAACGGAGTACAACTACCAACAAAAGCCCTGATGAAATCTTTGAACTTGGAAAGCGTGAGGTAGCGCGTCTGCGCGCGGAGATGGAAAAAGTTAAGCAGCAGGTTGGCTTTAAAGGCTCGCTGCAGGAATTCTTCGATCACTTACGTGTTAAAAAAGAATTGCGGCCATTTAAAACGGCTGAAGAAATTATTGCCCGCTACAACGCCATCCATGAACAGATGAAGCCCAACCTTGAAAAGCTTTTTGATATGAAACCCAAAATGGCCTTTGAGGTACGCAGGGTTGAAGCCTGGCGTGAAAAAACCACAGCCGCCAATTATAATGTAGGTACTGTGGATGGAAGCCGGCCGGGAATTTTCTATTTCCCCATACAGGATGGACCTGAGAAGTACAGCTATATGGGCATGGAAGATTTGTTTTTGCATGAGGCAATTCCGGGTCACCATTACCAGATTGCTTTGAAAGTGGAGAACACGGCTTTACCGGAGTTCAGGCGATTCATCAACTATGGTGCGTACACCGAAGGTTGGGCATTATATGCGGAGAGTCTTGGTAAAGAACTTGGTTTGTTCACCGATCCGTACTCATACTTCGGGATGTTGCAGGGTGAGATGCACCGGGCCATTCGGTTGGTGGTTGATGCCGGATTGCATTCGCAGGGATGGACCCGCGAGCAGGCCATCCAATACTCAAAGGAGAACGAAGCTGCTCCTGAATCAAATATCATCTCTGAAATTGAACGATACATGGCCAACCCCGGGCAGGCGTTAAGCTACAAGATGGGCCAATTGAAGATTTTGGAATTGCGCGCGAAGGCCGAGCAGGAACTGGGTTCGAAATTTGATATCAAACAATTTCACAATCAATTGCTTGATGCGGGAAGCTTACCGCTTGATTTACTGGAACAAAAAATCAATAAGTGGATAACGGCAAGCAAGGGTGGAAGCTGATTTCAACGAGCAGTTGTTTCCTGAATGAAAGTGACCCCACACAGGTGTCGCGGATAGAGTTTATCTTCTACTAAACACATTCGGTTCTGGGAAATATTTAGAAATATCCGGATTCACGAGTCCTGAATATTTAATTGAACCGATCTTCTGGTTTTGGCTGATTTCTTCTATACTTTTGTGTTGATGAGTTTTCCGAATGGACTAAAGCGTACGATTGGTGGGTCACTACTTCAAGTGATTTTTTTGGCTTACCTGGTCCTCGGAAGCCTTGAAACTGGTTTGCATTCACAGTATGACGGGGACAAAGAAACTATTTCCGAGTACTCTGCCCACGAGGTATCTTCCTTCAGAATTACATCCGGAAGTGAAAATACGCAAACACCCAGCTTTAAATCCGTTTCTATTTCAGGTTCTGCTGGAGAACACATCCTCGCTTCTACCTGGTTCTTGCTATGTCCGCTTGACATAGCTCCAGCTATCAGTCGTTTTCTCTGCAATGTTTTTTACGTCTTCCTTTCTTCCAAAGCGCCTTAAGTTTCTGTTGCAACGTGTGTGCCCTTCTTTTGTCGCACCGCGTGGTTGATGTGTTTGTGCAATAGAAACTATAATGTCTTTAAAGAAATGGAAAGTCGATTCACCGTATACTGTCTATGGGTCGTGATAGCTGGCTGCTCGTCTGCAACTCAGGAAGACAAATCAACACGATTGGCGGAGTTAAAAGAACGGCACGCCCAATTATCAAAGGAGATTCATGATCTGGAACAGGAACTGGTCGGCCAGAACCGTGATACATCATTCTTCAAAACAAAAAATGTAAGCGTTTCAGCTGTTTCACCAGGTTTGTTTGAATATTATGTTAAGACCCAAGGTGTTGTAGAAGCTGAAAACAATATCCTGGTTAGTGCCCGCTCGATGGGAATCTTGAGTTCTGTTTCTGTTTCAGAAGGACAGTCGGTGAAGCAGGGCCAGATATTGGCCCGGGTTGATAATTCTCTGATCCTGCGAAACATGGAGTTGATAGAAACGCAACTTCGGCTTGCAGAAACGGTTTACGATCGTCAGAAAAATCTTTGGGAGAAAAAAATAGGTACAGAAGTTCAGTATTTACAGGCAAAAACGAATAAAGAATCATTCGAGAAGCAGTTGCACTCAGTGCAGGAGCAAAATGAGATGACATACATCAAAGCGCCAATAGCCGGTGTGGTGGATCAGGTAATGGTAAAGGTTGGCGAAAACATTGCTCCGGGGATGCCTGCTGTGAGAATTGTCAACATGGACAAACTGAAGCTGGTAGCGAAAATTTCTGAGGCTTATATAAACACAATTGCAAAGGGTGACTCCGTTCAGGTGCTTCTTCCCGATCTTACAACGACTATGCGTGCTAGGGTTACATTCACTTCACGCTCTATCGACCCACTTTCCAGGACATTCACTATCGAAGCAAAGCTTCCGACATCACGTGATCTCCGGCCGAATATGACAGCCATTGTAAAAGTAGTTTTTCATCGGGAGGAAAATGCGTTGACCGTTCCGATTAATGTAGTGCAAGAGGTGAATGGTGAGAAAGTGGTTTATGTAGCCGAACAAAAGGGTTCTGTGATAATCGCCCGGAAACGTATTATTTCTGTTACAGGAGTAGCGGATAACCTTGCGCAGGTGCAGGGATTACATCCAGGTGAGCAGGTTATCACTTTTGGGTTTCAGGGACTCCAGGATGGTGATGTTATAAAGATATAGTCAACCCCGTCACCACCATGCAAGATTCAAACAAGGAATTCAGGCCTACGAGCTGGGCGATAGACAATAAAGTAAGCATTTATGTCGCAACGCTGATCATTTGCATTGCCGGCATCATGACCTACAATGGACTGCCAAAAGAGAATTTTCCGGAGGTTGTTTTTCCACAGATGTTTGTGGCAACAATCTATCCGGGTGCATCACCTTCCGATATTGAAAACCTCATCACGAAAGAAATTGAAAAAGAGGTGAAGTCCATTTCCGGGGTGCGGAAAATCACCAGCAATTCAGTGCAGGACTTTTCGAATGTAATCATTGAATTTGAGCCCGATGTTTCTATCGACAAGGCAAAGCAGGAAGTAAAAGATGCCGTTGACAGGGCGAAGACCAATCTTCCAAGTGATCTCGACAATGAGCCGGAAGTAATCGAAATTGATATTTCTGAAGTACCGATCATGAACATTAACCTTTCGGGAGATTTTGATCTGCAAACCTTGAAACGTTATGCTGAACAAATGCAAGACCGCATTGAGGCATTGAAGGAAATCCGCAGGGTCGATGTTGTAGGTGCTTTGGATCGCGAGGTGCAGATCAATGTAGACTTGTACCGGGCCGCGCTGGCTGGAGTCAGTTTGGAAGACATATTCGCGGCTATTCGATCAGAGAACGTAATCATCTCTGCCGGGCAACTTGCGGTAGATGGGATGAAACGCTCGCTCAGTGTTAATGGTGAGTATAGGAATGCTGAGCAGGTGGGCAACACTGTTGTGGGCTCGACCACAGGGGGAAAAGTTTACCTAAAAGATGTTGCACAGGTGGTTGACTCTTTCGAGGAGCAGCAAAGCTTTGCGCGACTGGATGGAAAGAATGTTATCACACTCAACGTAATCAAGCGAAGTGGTGAGAACCTTATTCTTGCGTCAGACAAGATTAATGAAATTGTCAGTGACTTCGAAGCACGCGTGTTGCCGGACGGGCTTAAGGTAACGATTACCGCGGATCAGTCCGATAATACGCGAATGACACTTCACGATCTGATCAATACGATCATCATCGGATTTGTGCTGGTAACCATGATCCTGATGTTTTTCATGGGAGTAACCAACGCGTTTTTCGTGGGCCTGTCGGTGCCGTTATCCAGTTTTATCGCTTTCCTGGTTTTTCCGTCATTGGGCTTTACCTTAAACCTGATGACCCTGTTTGCATTCCTGCTGGCGCTCGGCATTGTGGTGGATGATGCTATTGTGGTCATTGAAAATACGCATCGCATTTATGATAATGGTAAGGTTCCTATCCGCCAGGCGGCCAAGGTGGCAGCAGGGGAAGTATTTTTACCGGTGCTTTCAGGAACATTGGTGGTACTTGCTCCCTTTATTCCATTGGCTTTCTGGCCCGGAGTAATCGGCAAGTTTATGGTCTTCCTTCCCATTACACTAATTGTCGCTTTACTTGCTTCGCTTTTGGTGGCGTATATCATGAATCCCGTTTTTGCTGCGGATTTCATGCGCCCACATCATTCAGGCAACAATGCGCCCGGTCGGATACCAAATGGTTTCAAAGCGGTTGGTGCAATCTTTGGCACGATGGCTTTGGTATCCTATCTGATCGGCTGGACAGGCTTCGGTAATTTTCTAGTATTTCTAGTACTTCTTTATGTGCTGTACCATCTCTTAATCGGAAAACTCATTTTCAGGTTTCAGAACAATCTATGGCCACGCATTCAATCAACATATAAAGATATCTTGTTTTGGTGTCTGCAGGGATGGCGTCCGGTTATGGTAGTGAGTGGCGTTGTTTTTCTGTTTGTGTTTTCTATTGTGTTTACGGCAATACGCAAACCCCCGGTTGTTTTTTTTCCGCAAGGAGATCCGAACTTCATCTTTGCGTACGTTAGAATGCCCATTGGTACAGATCAACGGGTGACTGACTCGGTCACCAAAGTTGTTGAAGAGCGCGTCATTAGTGCTGTTGGGAAAGATAACAGCATTGTTGAATCGGTGATCTCGAACGTGGCGATAGGTGCGAGCGAAAATCCGTTTGACGGGGGCACGCAAGCCAGTCCGCATCTTGGTAAAGTTTCTGTGGCGTTTGTAAAATTTGCAAGGCGTGACGGAAAATCCACCGCCATCTACCTGAATGAAATAAGAAATGCTGTCAGAAATATAAAGGGTGCCGAGATAACGGTAAGCCAGGAACAAAATGGACCGCCAACCGGAAAGCCCGTCAATATCGAGATCGCAGCAGACGACTTTGGATTGCTGACGCAGACAGCATCAAACCTGAAACGTTACCTGGATTCGCTGCAGGTACCCGGTGTCGAGGAACTGAAATCGGACTTTCAAAGCGACAAGCCGGAAATCACTGTCTCGATAGACCGTGAAAAGGCAAACCGTGAAGGTATTTCCACTCAACAAATCGGGGCTACGTTACGGACAGCAATTTACGGGGCCGAGGTTTCAAAATTCCGGGATGAAAATGATGATTACCCGATACAATTGAGAATTCGCGAAGATCAACGCAATGATATCAATACGTTGATGAACATTCCAATTACCTACAGGGATATGAGCATGGGTGGTGTTGTTCGTCAGGTGCCATTGTCATCGATGGCTACTACCGACTATTCCAACAGCTATGCAGGTATAACCAGGATTGACTTGAAGCGCGTGATCACACTTTCATCCAATGTACTAACCGGATACAACACAAATGTTGTTGTGTCTGAAATCAACGAACGTCTTGAATCGTTTACTGTGCCGGATGGAGTTACGGTAAAAATGACTGGTGAACAGGCGGATCAGGCAGAGACTGCATCATTTCTCAATGTCGCCTTCTTGATTGCGCTTGGCTTGATCTTCATGATTCTGGTTATTCAGTTCAACTCCACCAGCAAGCCATTAATTATTATGGCTGAAATAGTACTGAGTGTCATCGGTGTGCTTATCGGCTTTTCACTATTCAGGATGGAAATATCTATTGTCATGTCGGGAGTAGGTATTATGGCGCTGGCAGGTATCGTGGTGCGGAACGGAATCTTGCTGGTGGAGTTCACGGATTTGCTGATCAGCCGTGGGGTTCCTTTAAAAGAGGCTATCGTTGAAGCATCCAAAACTAGAATGACACCGGTTATTCTGACGGCTATGGCAGCGACATTGGGGCTGGTTCCGCTCGCGGTGGGTTTTAACATTGATTTTGTTACGTTGTTTACCGAGTTCAATCCACACATATTCTTTGGCGGTGATAATGTGGCTTTTTGGGGACCGCTCTCATGGACAATGATTTTCGGTATTGTTTTCGGCACTTTTCTGACGCTGGTGTTTGTGCCTGTTATGTATCTGCTTGTTGTAAAACTAAAGGAGAGGGTCAATAGCAAGAAGGAAATACTTCAGGCCGGCTCTTCTTATTCACCCTCACCAAACCGATGAAAGAGAAATTTCTCATACTGTTTTTAATCCTAACAGGAATAGCTTCTGTATTACATGGTATTGCCTATTATGTAATGGATATACCCGATTCACTGCTCACCGTGAGTCGTTTTCTTGCCTGGATAGCCCTCATCGGATACGCCTTACGAAAGGGTTCGCTAACGACATGGATATTGGTCGCTATGATAATCGGTACCGAGACAGGGATTCATTTTCCCTCTTTTGCCCAGAATCTTCAAATCTTGAGTAAGATATTCCTGACCCTGATCAAAACGGTTATTGCTCCCATTTTATTTGCCACACTGGTGGTTGGCATCGCAGGCCACTCCGACATTCGCCAGGTAGGCCGCATGGGATGGCGATCATTGCTTTATTTTGAGGTTGTAACTACCATCGCATTGCTCATCGGAGTAATTGCCATTAACCTTACCGGTGCGGGTAAAGGAATTGAATTGCCAAAAGATTTTCACCAGGAATTGCCGCAAGTAAAAGCCCAAACATGGCAAGATATGATACTGCATATTTTTCCTGAGAATATTGCAAAATCGATCTACCATGGTGATGTGCTGCCCATTGTAGTTTTCAGCGTATTATTTGGTATTGCGCTTGCGCTTGTAAGTGAAGAAAAGCGAAAACCAATCCTGCATTTTTCGGAAAGCCTTGCTGAAACCATGTTCAAGTTCACCCGGATCATCATGTACTTTGCTCCAATAGGCGTGGGCGCAGCAATTGCTGTTACGGTGGGCCACCTCGGCATCGGTATATTGACTTCCCTCCTTAAATTATTGGTTACGCTTTATGGCGCTTTGTTTGCTTTTATCCTCATCGTGTTACTTCCCGTGGCGTTGTGGGTTAAAGCACCAATTAGGAAATTTATAAAGGCGGTTGCTGAACCTGCTTCGATTGCGTTCGCAACAACAGCGTCCGAGGCTGCGCTACCAAAGGCGCTGGAGAACATGGAGAAGCTTGGTGTTCCCCGCAAAATCGCATCCTTTGTACTGCCAACCGGTTATACGTTCAACCTGGACGGCAGCACACTTTACCTTTCCCTGGCTTCTATTTTTACAGCGCAGGCAGCAGGCATTGACTTAAGTACAGGAGAACAAGTGCTGATGATTTTCAGCCTCATGCTTACCAGTAAGGGGATAGCCGGAGTACCCCGTGCTTCATTGGTGATTCTGGCGGGCACTGTAACATCTTTTGGTCTTCCCTTGTGGCCAGTAATGGCCATTCTTGGTATTGATGAGTTAATGGACATGGCCCGAACTGCAGTTAACCTCATAGGGAATTGTCTCGCAACAATTGTGATAGCACGATGGGAAGGTGAATATAAGGAGCCTGTAGGTGAGATAAATTTCTGAGCTATCATGAACAACTCTTTCACACAACCCATTACACAGCACCCGTCCTGCATTGCTGGCGTTCAAAGATTTGTTCCAATAAAGTTCTACGCACCGCGTAACATAGCAGGAGTTTTGCTTATTGCTTTTATCTTTTCTATTGCTATTCTCTTTAGTCCTTCCAGCGGCACGTTCGTGTCTGACCAATCGCAAGTTGGCATTTCGTGCAAGGGTATTCTTGTGTCACCAGCTCAGGTTCGCTATACGGAGAGTGGCACGGCTCCCGGTACATTAGTCTTCAGAACTATACACCCGGAATGGATATCCAATCGATTTACGTTCCTCATCAATGAAATCAAATTGATTTCATTGAAAGGGTTCTTCACAAACACCTATCTGCGGAATGTGTACTATGTTTTTACTTCCATTCATGCTCCTTAGCTAACTGCATCTGTCTTCAATGTATCGCTAAGGAGGGTCGTCTGATCCGTCCCTGTTCACCACGATCATAACACATTATTAAGAATGGAAATTTTTCTAACGGATTTATTGAGACCTGAAACAATCATAGAGTATGGCGGAATAGGCTTATTGCTCTTCATTATTTTCGCTGAGACCGGGCTATTCTTTGGCTTTTTCCTGCCTGGTGACTCACTGCTATTTGTAGCCGGCCTTCTTTGCGGAAGTCCATATCTGCCATTTCCGCTATGGCTACTTATCACAACTGTTGTTGCAGCTGCTTTTGGTGGAACAACTGTTGGGTATGGATTTGGTTTTTGGGCGAAAGGTTATCTGCATCAACGGAAAGAAAATTTCTTTTACAGGAAGAGTTACATCGAAATCACAAAACGATTTTATCAGAAATACGGTATGATGGCGTTTATCGTTGGCAGGTTTTTGCCCCTTGTAAGAACGTTCGTACCTATTCTGGCCGGAATTGTTCGAATCGACTTTAAAAAATTCCTTTTCTATAACTTGCTTGGCGCGGTTTGTTGGGTTATACCGATGATTTCATCGGGATATTTGTTGGGAAAATCTTTTCCCGGAATTACTGACCACCTTGATTTGATTGTCCTCTTGATGATTCTGCTCTCGGGTATTCCATTCCTGGTTTTTTGGAAAAGAAATCGGTCTGTTGTGAGGTAGTGAAACACGATCATAATTGAAAGAATGGCTTTAAAAGTTAAACACCATAAAAAAAAATGAAATCACAATATGCAGCCAGAAAAACTCTGGCCGTGTAATGAACATAGAATGAGGCGGAGTGAATTAAAGCGAGAGATGAACGGGTCTGTTTACTGCTCTTCAAAGTGAGAATTAGCACAACGATAAGCCTTCGCTCTGCTGTCGTTGATTATGTAACGCTCGTTGCTGCCTCTATGGATATAGCCTTGCTAAATTTCCTGCAATGTAGCGGCTATGGGCATAGAAAATTGATTTGTATGGTATGCTATAAACCCAGTTCACTGTCATTAGCCGGCTACTGGGTTCGGTGGGCTACTTAAGCTTTATTTAGCACCTGTAAGAATAGCGATATACAAAACAAAGGAGTTTGGGCCAAGTTCAAATCTTGTTTCAATGTTGTAGTTTGGGTTTACTCCTGACAACCCTGAATGAAAGTCCGGTTGAAATGAAGTAACATATTTCCTGATCAACCCAACTAAATCCCACTGAAGCATCAGCCTGTATGTGTGGATGCAGCAGGTAGGTAAGTCCGCCATCAATGCCAAACTCTTCAGCATCACGATACCTGATGAAATTAAAATATTCTGCAAACAGACCTATTTTTTCTGTAGGCAAATAATTGAAACACAAGGAAGTTGTAAAGATACTTTCTTCCGAAAACCCATCCCAGATCAAACCCACATTATAGTTAATAGCATACTTTTCAGAAAAGTCATTTTGAAAAAGCAGGAGTACCTCATGACCTAATTTGCCGGGCTGAAGCGGTGAGTTTCCTATTGGAACGATCACATTTACTAATATATCCGTTTCGGGTCTCCATCCGTTTTGGTGAATGATATGGGTCTTGATTCCTAAAGAAACAGGTGAAATACCTGCCATACTTTCATCAAAGGTGTTATTTGTTACATTTTTTGCAGAAATTCTAAACTCCGAGTTTTCACTCAACCCAACACGAAAGAGAGAAACCGGCAGAAAAAAGATTTCCCCGCCCAACCTGTCATAGTAGTCAAGTCCGGTCTCCAATTGAAACATTCCCGGGCGCACTGTATAAGGAGATTCTGCTATTCCCGGTCTGTCCACAGTCAGTTCATTTAGTTGATCCTGGGCAAACAGATTACATGAGTAGAAGATAAATAGTGCAAAAATATTCCTCTTCATTTCATCAATAAAGCCAAGCAACTCTAAATCCGTAGGTTTCGGCCCGACCATCACCAGATTCCACTTTGTAAATATTCTTCGTGCCTTTGGTGTACACAAGGTGCACCTGCAGAATACAGGATCCTGCCGCATCAATATCGGCTCCCAATGACACCTGGTATCCTAAATCGTTTTTAATATAGTCGGACGACACATCGGTTATGCTATGGAAGCCATCTTCAGGTTTGTGGAAGAATTTCTTTACATAATCATTCTTGATAAATACAACCCCTGCAGCTCCGCTTACCCGAACTCCTTTGATGACATCGTTGGGTGTTCTTAATAACACGGTTACAGGAATCTCAATAGTATTCATCCGCAAGCGTTCGCGGTAGGTTGAGTCGGGGTCATAATTTGGTTCCCACGGGTGGGTAAAAGGACCACCATAGAAATCAGGGTTTTTAATTCCCGCCCCACGTTGCTGAACACCGAACCCTGCGCCAATACCAAGAAATGGCAACGGATAGTATTCTGCACGAAGGTTGAAGCCAATGCAAGGCTTTGCAAAATAATCTTCAGGTAAACCATCTCCCGTTATTATACCCCAATATTGATTCCAGCTTATGCCCCACCTGAACTTTTTATCAAACGTTTTTTTAGGTTCTGCCTCGGCCAATATTTTTTCACCAGGGGTCATTTCTTTTTTTTCCTGAGCTAAAGTTTCGCCACTATACACCAGAAACAGTAAGGCGATTATTGACAGTACTTTTTTCATAAGTCAGCTTTTATATTTGTTTACTTGTATATTATGTTTCATAATCCTCAAAATCTTTTTCATCATTTTCTTCCACCGTCCAGCTAACAGCAGACTTGTTCCATAAATAGTATATTGCAGGAAGTGTTATCAACGTGAGAATGGTGGCTGATACCAGCCCGCAGATGACAACTACTGCCAATGGTTTTTGTGTCTCAGAACCAATTCCGGAAGAGAGAGCCGCGGGCATCAAACCTAATCCGGCCATCAACGCGGTCATTACTACTGGCCTTACGCGACTCATAGCGCCCTGAGTAATTGCCTGCACAAGCGGCACACCCATTTGTACATATTTATTGAAAACAGCCACCAGGATAACACCGTTTTGTACACAGACTCCAAAAAGTGCTATGAACCCCACACCAGCTGAAATACTGAAATTTATGCCCGTAAAAAACAATCCTAATACTCCACCGATAATGGCGAACGGAACATTTAGCAATACAATGGTGGCGTCTTTAGCGGAATTGAACATAAAAAACAACCACATAAAAATGAGTAGTATGGAAATAGGAACTACCACCTTTAATTGGTTTGATGCGCGAACTTGATTTTCAAATTCGCCATTCCAACTCATAGAATAGCCTTTATCAAGCTTTATCTGATCGCCAACTTTTCGTTGTGCGTCAGCAATGGTACTACCCAGGTCACGGCCTCGAACTGAAAATTTAATTGGGATGAACCTTAAGTTGCCCTCACGATAAACAAAGGCGGGTCCGTTTTGTAGTTTAATGTCGGCAATTTCGCGAAGTGGGATTTTAGTTCCATTTGAGCAAGGAACCAGCAGCTTGCCAATTTCTTTTTCGCTTTTACGGAATTCAGGCGAGTACCGGACACGAATGTCGAATCTGCGTTCACCCTCATAAAAAGTTGAAACTTTCTTGCCACCAATGGCCATCTCGATAATATTATTGGCCTCCGCTACACTTGCACCATAACGTGCCATTTTTTCGCGATCCAGTTCAATACGCAGTTCGGGTTGACCAAGGCTCTTGAAAATTCCAAGGTCCTGTACTCCTTCAACTGTTTCCATTATAGCACGAACACTATCTGCCATCTTTTCAAGTTTTGCCAGGTTATCGCCAAAAATCTTGATGGCCATTTCGCCTTTCACACCGGAAACTGCTTCCTGTACGTTATCTGAAATCGGCTGAGAAAACCCAAAAACAATTCCAGGAAATTTGCCAGCTAACTCACTTTGCATTTGATGAATAAGTTCTTCCTTAGAGATGTCTCTTTGCCATTCGCCCTTTTGATACAAGTCCACAAAGAATTCTACATTGAAAAACCCTGTCGGATCGGTGCCGTCATTAGGCCTTCCATTCTGTGAGATAACACCGCGTACTTCCGGGTATTTTTCGAAGACCTTTCTCATTTTGGCTGAAACCTCATTCGCCTGTGAGAATGCGATGCTTTGAGGCATGCTAGCCCGCACATAAACTGAACCTTCATTGAGTTGTGGTAAGAACTCAGTTCCAAGAAATGTTCCGACACCAAGGCTTAAGGCCAGAATGGCAACCGCAAGTAAAATGCTATTTCTGGGCTTATTCAACGACCAAAGCAGTGTTGGCTTATACAAATTTTCTAGCCCCTTTACTATTTTGTTATCCTTCTCGCGAACATTTTTATTTAACAACAGCTTACAGAGAAGCGGAACCAGCGTTAACGTAAAAATCAATGCACCCAAGAGGGCAAAGCCCATTGTATACGCTAAAGGAGAAAACATTTTGCCTTCAACTTTTTGGAAGGCGAAAATTGGAATGAGCGCAGTAATAATGATAAGCTTTGAGAATAGAATTGGCTTACCCATTTCTACCGATACATCTTTCACCATTCCATATTTTGAGGCTTTGCTGAATTTATCAAAACCCATTTCATGCTGCTTGTGGGCGAGATAAACAAAGATACCTTCAACCATCACCACGGCTCCATCAATGATAATTCCAAAGTCGATAGCACCGATTGATAAAAGATTAGCCGACATCCCTTTAATCTTCATGCAGATAAAAGCAAACAACAACGCCAGCGGAATAATGATGGCAACAATAACAGTGGTTCGCCAGTCGAGTAAAAAGATGGCAAGTATAAACGTTACTAAAAGCATTCCTACCACCAGGTTTTCAGTAACGGTATGAATGGTGAGGTTAACGAGGTTTGTTCGATCATAGAAAACATTGATCGTTACCCCATCCGGCAATACCCGTTCATTCAAATCATCGATTGTTTTATTTAACTCCTTGAGAACCGCACTTGGATTTTCTCCTTTTCTTAATAGAACAATTCCCTCAACAACATCTTCTTCAGAACCTCTTCCCACCTTGCCCAGCCTTGGCAGGTATGACTCATTCACGTTGGCAACATCTTTAATACGAATGGGTGTGCCATTAACATTTTGAATAATGATGGATTCGATGTCTTGTATGTTGTTAACTAAACCAAGGCCACGAACAAGGTACGTTTGAGAGCCGCCTTCGATTACGTCACCACCTACGTTACTGTTGTTTTTATGTAAAGCGATAAAGACATCTTCAGCGCTGAAATTGTATGAAGAAAGTAAGTTTGGGTTTAATGTTACTTCGTACGTTTTCACTTCTCCGCCAAAACTTATTACGTCAGCAACTCCCGGAACAGCTTTAATACGCTTGTCGATTACCCAATCCTGAATTTCCTTTAACTGGCGAACGGTTCGTCCTGGCCCCAATAATGTATAGCGATATATTTCACCGGTTGGCCCCGATGGCGGCTGCACTTCTACATCGGCTCCTTCCGGTAGCGACATGTTCTGAAGTTGATTGAATACCAATTGCCGTGCAGTAAAATCAGTAACATGATCTTCGAAGAAGATCGTTACAACAGAGAGCCCAAAAAGTGAGATGGACCGGAGGCTGGTTTTATCGGGCACTACATTCATTTCCGTTTCTATCGGAATTGTTACGAATTTTTCCAATTCTTCCGCGCTGCGTCCCGGCCATTGCGTTATAATTACAACGCGTGTGTTGATTACATCAGGAAATGCCTCGATTGGTGTAAGAAGAAAACTACGAATACCGGCAGCGATAACCACTACAGTGCCCAGAAATACCAAGGCTTTGTTTTTTAGTGAAAAACCAATAATGCCTTTTATAAAATTATTCATGGTCTAAATTGTGTAAGGCAGTTAGTTTAAATTATAAGCGTTCACAGCGAATAAGGACCCTTTTACTACTATTCGGTCATCCGGCTGCAATCCAACGGTTACCTCAGCAAAATCACTGAATTTTCTACCAATAGTGACCTGTACCTTTGCAAAGGTGTTGGCTTGCACCTCTTTCATGACATAGTAATTATTGTTTTCAAGCACTAATGCGCGCTGAGGGACAGCCAAAACTTTTTCACTGGTTTGAGAAGTGATTGTGACTGTTGCAAACATTTCAGGTTTTAACAAACCATCTTCATTGTTTAACTCTGTGCGAACACGAATCACGCGAGAAGCCTGATCGAGCATGGTCCCGATAGTGCTTATTTTTCCGGTAAAGGTTTTTTCAGGATAAGCAATAGTCTTCACTGAAACATTATCACCAACTTTTACCTTTGACATGTCGCTTTCATGGACGTTGGCCCAAATCCAAACTGTTTTTAAGTCTGAAATTGTAAGTATAGCTGTGTTATTATCAGTACGGATTTGTGTTCCTTCATTAATGTTTCTTTCCACAATGTATCCTGACCGGGGTGCTACTACACGAAAAACAGCGTCCAGCCTATCGGAAGAACCACCGTATAATTCAAGAATTTGCTTTTTCTCATTAAAATCGGAAGTTGCATTAGTATAGTCTTTCTTAGCTTCAGCAAAATCTTTTTCTGACATCATGCCGCTTGAATACAAATCATTGGCCCGGCTCATATTTTTCTCAGCTACTTCAAGGTCTGCCTTAGCTACATTGTAATCTCTTTGAAACGTTGTAATGTCCGTACTTAGTAGAGTGGCAAGTAATTGCCCGCGCTGCACATAGTCGCCAAGCGAAACACTTACTTTATCGACAGAGCCGCTAACAATTGGATAGATTCTGACTACGTTGTCTTCATCAAAACTCACTTCACCAACAGCCGTAAATTCTTCAGAAACCGGAATAAGGCTGGCTTTTTCAATGCTTATTTCTTTCATTTGATCGGCCGTGAAGGTAATGTTGTTTTTAGGCTGCTCGGAGGCTACAACCGTTGAATCCTCGTGTTTATCGCATGAAAGCAAAAGCAATGAGATACAGACAAATGGATAAATCAGATTTTTCATAATTATGTTATTTTCAGTTTTCAATCACGGTAGTGCCTACGGTGAAGTTTAATTCATTTACATTGTTTAAGTATTGTTGCCTCAATTCAATCAGTTGAATGTTGGTAAGAATAAAAATCCGCTGCTGGTCAATAAACTCCAGCAGACTGATATTTCTTTTTTGGAAATTTTGATTGGTACTTTCATTCAATTGCCTGATTTGGTTAATAAACTCCGGCTTATAGTTGGTGAGGCCAATGCTGGAATTTTTGTAACGTTTGTAAGCAGCCATTACCTCATTTCGGACCCGGTTTTCCATTTGTTCAATTTCAAGAACAATTTTTTTTACACTAAACTCTGCCGATTGAATTCGTCCCTGGTTACGATCAAACAATGGAACAGCAAATTCAACGTTAAACCCTTGATAGGGCCTAACGTAGTTACTGCCCCGATCGCGGGGTTGGTACGCCAGCTTCACATCCGGTACAGCTATCGATTTTTGAAGTTTTAAATTTCTTTCCTGGTATCGCTTGCTGATTTTCATGGCTTCCAAATCAGGTCGAATGCTAATAGCTTGATCGGAGAGACTTAACGAATCGAACGTTTGAACTAGCAGCGGAGGTTTTAGTTCAACTCTAATCAATGTATTTTCAGGAAGCCTTAGCATGGTCCGCAAATCAGCCATAGCTCTTTCCATGTCGTTGTAATTTTGAAGTGCCTCTGCTTTTACCGCTATGTACTCAGACTCTAAACGCAAGGCCTCCGTTAACGAGATAGCACCCACCTGTAATTGTTTACGGGTTGCTTCCATCAAGCGGTCATAATTCGAGATAACCTGATTGTAAAGTCCCTGTTTTTCCTGAAGCGCAGCTAAATTATTGTAGATGTTGCCCATTTCGAAAAGTAAACAGCGCATCACATCCTCCAGTTGCTTTTCAGCCATTTCAACACCGATGCGCGCTAGTTTTACATTGTTGGTATGCTTGCCCGCATACGAAAATGTTTGTTCAATTTGAAGCAGGTGCTGATTTCTGAAATGAAAATACTCGTTTGTTTCGTTTGAATAGAGATCGCCATTGAAGATGAAATACGGATTATTCCAAAGTTTAGCTTGCTTCACCTCAGCTTTGGCGATGTTGACATTGTAATATGACGCAAGCAGCGCCAAGTTCTCATTCATGAGCCTTGATTTCGCCTCATTATATTGGAGGGACAGTGTTTGTTGCCCATACCCTGTCGGTATAATAACCGACATGATAATAGCTATTACCATTAGTTTCATGTTAAAAAAAATTAGTAAAAGGAATTGAGGAGTAATGACAGATTAAGTCATTACACGGGAGCTAAAGAAGATACGTAATTAAAGACGTAGTTTTCTTAAAAGAACAGTGGTACTTACTGAACTGACCGAGTGAACTGAGTGCGAAACGTTGTCTGGAAATCCAAAACAGACTTGTGGAAGTAAAGAAACTTCCTGGATGACAATTGAAATAATAACAGGACTGCAAAAAATAGTTTTTGAGCGAACGCAAGGCTCTGAATCAAATTCAACTTTCAATGCTTGCGTTGTGCTCTCAATGGAGGCACTTTGAAAGACAGTTTCTTCTGTAAGTGGTGCCAGCCTGTCCTTTGAACTAGAGGCTAAATCCGAAGAAATACCAGCAAAGTAATTCAATAAAAGGAGGAGTGATAATATGACTTTTTTGGTTTGCATTACCAATCAGGCGGGCAAATATAATAGGCATTTTATTAATATGGATGGAGAGAGGAGTATTATTTTTTGGTTAAATTTTATACCTGGCCCTGTTTGTTGTTACCGGCTTGCTGAATCGCATTACTATAAACTGATACTATGGATTTTTTTTTCTGAACGGAACATTTTTGGCACGGGATAAAGTCACCAAAAAACCGGTAATTGTTCCGCGTTTATCGCGGGTAAATTCAAAAACTGAAAAATCATCGGTGCGAAAGCCGTCTTTGAAAATGGGCTGCAGTTTAAATGAGTCGCCTGGCTTCCGATGAACCAGCAGGTGTCCTTCTTTCGCTTCAATGCGGAAGGTGGCATCGGCATCGGCACTGGTGTACGTTCCCGTGTACACACTTAGTTCTTTCAGGCTTGAGGGTGGAGCACTGGTTCGAACAAGATTCTCTGTTCGTCCGGGAGTTTTTAGCAACAATCCATTAGAAGTAGAAATCAACCATCCGAGTCTGCCCAAGTACAGGGTATCCGGATGCACCGCCTTTACCGGATCGCCTTTAATGCTGAGTTTACCCTGGTTGTTATCAACTTTTATAACATAATCCTGATCAATGATGCGGAAAAAGCCTTCATAGCGTTTAGCTTCAGTTTCGGATAGTTCAATAAACCGTGTGGGTTCGGCAATTTTTACTTCGGGTTGCTTTCCCAAAAACACTTCGGCAATGTTACGGCCTGCCCGTGCAGGATTGAAGCTTCCATCGTTACTCAGGATGGCAACCGATAATTTCTTTTCAGGATAGTACGCCAGCCAGGCCCGGTAGCCCGCTGTGGCGCCTGAGTGGCTAATCTCTTTAAAGCCATTTACCTGGCCAATGGTTAATCCGGCTGCATAATCAATATCACTTCCGCTGGTAAGTTTGCCGGGTTTAATCCGCAGGGCAGAAATATCCGGTCCGAGAATCTCGTACGTTTCAAGCAATTTATTCCAACGCAGTAAATCGGCTGTAGTGGTAAGCAAACCACCGGGGCCGTGCACATTTTCGAAGGGCATGTCGTGTTCATAGCGGTTACCGTTTTTCCGGTAGGCTTCGGCCCGGTTGGCGATTACCTCACGGAAGTTATCGCGCCATTGCGTGTGGGTTAACCCAAGCGGCCTGAAAAAACGACTGGTGGTAAACTCTGCAAGCGATTGTCCGGAAACCCGCTCGGTAATCAGCACCAGTAAAACATAATTTGAATTGCTGTACGAATACTGACTGCCCGGAGTAAAGTTGAGCGATCGCTGTTTAAATACTATATCGAAACTCAGTTCCTGCGTATATACGCGGGTTGACCGTGGCCAGCCGGCCAACCCGTAAATCACGCCCCAGTCTTTAAGCCCACTGGTATGGTTAAGCAGGTGTTGTATGGTGATGGGGGTATCGTATTCGGGTAATTCAGGAATGTATTTTCTTACATTATCGCTAAGTGAAAGCTTGCCTTCCTTAGCCAGCAACAGAATGGCTGCAGCGGTAAATTGTTTGGACACCGAGCCGCATTCAAATATGGTGTTGGTTGTGTTGGGCACACTTCGCTCCAGATCGGCCAGCCCGAATGCTTTGTTGTAAATCAATTGGTCATTGCGTTCAATGGCCACGGCCATTCCCGGTGTGGCATTGTTCCACGAAGAGAAAAGTTCATCCACCTGCTTGAGGGTATCCGCTGGCTGAGCCTGAAGCAGAATGCACAGAAGGCAGAACGATATCAGGAAGGAACAGACTCTTTTCATAGAAGCGAAGATTAGCTTATAAAGGTATTTATTTTCGAACTCCCCGACACTACTTTCCTGTCATGCTTAAAGATTACTCTGCCAGGGCGGGGCGACCCCACGTCCTGATATGCAGGTGTTAATAGTTATTGTATAAAAGCAAAAACGGCAATCGGTATGATTGCCGTAAAAAAGTTTGTCGGGGTGAGAAGATTCGAACTTCCGACCCCCACGTCCCTAACGTGGTGCGCTAACCGGGCTGCGCTACACCCCGAACTCAATTTTGGGTTGCAATATTAGCAATTAATGTAAGCAGACCCAAACCCTACTTTTTCTTCTTATCCTGCTTGAGCGACTTAAAGAATTTGGCCCAATTAAAAACGTTCAGATAAGGATTGGTTATCGGTGCGTATTGTTGTCCCTGAGCAATTGCCCACTGATCAAGGTAATAGCGCTGGTTCATGGGGCCGTCCATCGGTGTGGTTTTTACCATCAGGGCCAGCAACTCCTGGTTCAGGTTTTTCTTATCAATCTTGCCGTTATCAGTGGGGATGTTAAGGGCAAGGATGGCTTCTTTAAAAACTTCTTCCGTGGGGAATGGCATGATTTCAATTTCTTTTAGGTAGGTAACGTCCTGTACCATCTCAATAATAATGGTAAGGTATTCGCTTGGGTGGTTAGGTACAATGTAATGCTGGCGTTCATAACCGACCATACTGATAACGATACTGTCGCCAACCAATACCGGCATTGAAAAAAAACCAAAGGCATTGGTGGTGGTTCCGCGGCCGGCTTTTGGCACATACACATGCACACCCGGCAGTTGGTACACATTGTCGTTATCGTCTTCACCCAGTACAACGCCCGAGAGTTGAATGATTCTGCGCTGATTTTGGGCCTGCGCCTGAAAGCAGGCGGTTCCGCAAACGATCGTTAAAAGAAACAGGTAAAAGTACCTTTTGGTCACGTCAACAGTATTTTATTGCTCCACAAAGTTCCAAAAATACGCATTCAGGCGGCAACCGCCTAATAGCGCAATGGGCAAGCAAAGTATTCCATTATCTTTGGTGAAGATGATACCGTTCATCATTTAGTTGGCTGTATGCGGTTAAAAACATTCAATCTTACACTGGGTGCGCAGATTTTTAAAGCCTGTGCCGATGAATCGCGGCTGCGGATATTGAGTCTTATTTTTCATAACGGGGCCATGTGCATTTCTGATCTGGAAAAAATACTGGAGTTTACCCAGGCAAAGACGTCCAGGCACCTGATTTACCTTAAAAATTCAGGAATTTTATCTTACCGGAGGTATAATCACTGGGTGTTTTATGAGATGAAAGAGGAAGTTCAGGAAATCATTAACCAGATAGTTCAGTTTTTGCGAAAAGACCGGCAATTGCAAAAAGATCAGCAACTGTATCAAACCCTCTTCTCTAACCGCGAACTGGCCGTAAACAAACTGCATCGAGAAGCCTGGCATGTGCAGGAAGAAAAGCGCCCTTAAACCATGAAGTACAAATGTGTTTTTTTTGACCTGGACCATACCCTGTGGGATTATGAAGCAAACTCACGCGATACCCTGCATGAACTTTTTGAACAGCATGGCCTGCAACAAAAGGGCATTATCCAATTTGAGGAGTTTCATGCTGTTTTTAAACGGATTAATCAGGAACTTTGGTATTTATATGATCACGGCCGTATCGATAGCACCGTAATCCGCGAACAGCGTTTTCAAAAAATTCTGGATGCATTTAATGTTGCAGACGACCGGTTGGCCAATCAGCTTTCGCAGGATTACATCAGCGCATCACCAAAAAAAGGAAAGCTTTTACCCGGAGCCGAAGAAACACTGCAGTACCTTGTTGAAGAATATCCGTTAACTGTGGTTACCAATGGGTTTGATGATGTACAGCACACCAAGCTGGCTTCCGGTAAGCTTACGCGTTATTTTAAGCACATTGTAACTTCCGAAAGAGCCGGCTACAAAAAGCCGGCACGCCAGATTTTTGATTTTGCCCTGGCGGCCAACGGAGTATCTTCAACAGAGGCGATTATGGTAGGCGACAACCTGCTTACCGATATTGCCGGAGCGCGTAATGCCGCAGTGGATGCAGTTTTTTTTAATCCGGAAGGTGTAAAGCATGATGTGTCGGTAAAACACGAAATCCGCAGCCTGAAGGAACTTTGTTCACTGCTTTGATTAACTTTGCCACCCTGAAAATCATTCATTAGTTCTATGCCTAAAGGTTTTTACCATGTTCCGGTTCCGAAGAATGAGCCGGTGTATTCATACGCTCCGGGTACTACTGAGCGTGCGTTGTTGAAAAAAGCTATTGATGAAGCCCGTTCACGGGTAGAAGATATCCCGATGTACATCGGTGGCGAGGAAGTACGTACCGGTAAGAAAAAGCTGCTCAGTCCTCCGCACGATCACAAGCATGTACTGGGACACTATCATGAGGGCGATAAATCGCATGCGGAGCAGGCTATCAATGCTGCGCTGGGTGCGAAGGAGTTATGGGAAAACCTGGGCTGGGAACACCGCGCCAGTGTATTTTTGAAAGCGGCCGAACTGCTTGCCGGCCCGTACCGCTATAAAATTAATGCAGCCACCATGCTGGGGCAATCAAAAAATGCCTTTCAGGCTGAAATTGATTCAGCTTGTGAACTGATCGACTTTCTGCGCTTCAACGTATACTACATGAGCCAGATTTACAGCGAGCAACCCGATTCGGCTGGCGGCATCTGGAACCGCATGGAATACCGCCCGCTTGAAGGTTTTGTTTTTGCAGTCACACCATTCAACTTTACGGCCATTGCCGGCAACCTGCCCACCAGCGCAGCCATGATGGGCAATACGGTGGTGTGGAAACCGGCCAACACACAAATCTATGCCGCCAATGTGATCATGCAGGTATTGAAGGCAGCCGGGCTTCCGGATGGCGTCATCAACCTTATCTATGTTAATGGCCCTGATGCCGGTGAGGTTATTTTTAACCATAAAGATTTTGCCGGTATTCACTTTACCGGAAGCACGGGTGTTTTTCAGAACATGTGGAAGACCATCGGCAACAACATTCACCACTACCGCAGCTACCCGCGCATTGTTGGCGAAACCGGTGGCAAAGATTTCATCATGGTGCATAAAAGCGCCAACCCGCGCGAAGTAGCTACAGCTATATCTCGCGGAGCCTTTGAGTTTCAGGGCCAGAAATGCTCGGCTGCATCAAGGTGTTACATCCCATCTAACTTGTGGGCAGAAATAAAAAAACTGGTACTGGAGGATTTGAAAACCATGAAAATGGGCGGCACCGAAGACTTCTCAAACTTTATCAATGCCGTAATTGATGAAAAAGCGTTTAATTCAATTACCGGCTATATAGAAACTGCGCGCAAAAATCCGATGAATGAAATTATTGCAGGCGGAAAGTACGATAAATCGAAAGGATACTTTATTGAACCCACCATCATCGAAACAAAGGATCCTTCATCGGTTACCATGTGCGAAGAGATTTTCGGCCCGGTGCTGACGGTTTATGTGTATCATTCGGAAAATTTTGAACAGACACTCGAACTGGTGGACAATACTTCGCCTTATGCGCTTACCGGTTCCATCTTTGCGCAAGACCGCTACGCTATTGAGTTGGCCACTAAAAAACTTACCCATGCAGCCGGTAACTTTTATATAAACGATAAACCAACAGGGGCGGTGGTAGGTCAACAGCCGTTTGGCGGAGCCAGGGGTTCGGGCACCAACGATAAGGCCGGTGCCAAAGTAAACCTGATGCGCTGGGTGTCTATGCGCACCATCAAGGAAACCTTTGTTCCACCTAAGGATTATCGGTATCCGTTTCTGGCAAAAGAATAAGTCTTACGACAATTTTTCTTTGTACCAGTTTACCTTACGGCTGAAATACATCAATGCCGCCAGCACCAGGAATAAGCCGATACTGCCGATAAGCAGCGAATAATCCTGCTGCAGGATGATGGCAAAGATGAAGGTGTAAAAAGCCGCTAGCAAAAGCGCAAACAATACGGTTAGTCTTCGCATGGTAAAGAAGGTGGTGGAATAGGCAGCTAACAAAACCACCGTGGCCACTGTACTTATCCAGTAAGCCATGCCAAAACCAACCTGTTCGGAGAAACTGAGCAACAGGGTATAATAAATAATCAGTGCAGCGCCAATCAGGATATATTGAAAGGGGTGTATTCGGATGCGTTGGGTAATTTCTACAAGTACCAACGAAACAAAAGTGAGTAGTATAACTAATATTCCGTATTTAGCGGTGCGTATGCTTTTTTGGTATTGGTCAACCGGCATCAGCAGTTTTAAGCCGAATGCTGAACCGGAGAGTTCATCCTCGCGGTCTTTCCAGCTTTGTGCGATGGGCCTGTTGAAATGAAGAATCTGCCAGGTTGCCGTAAAGCCTGTTTCGGTTACCTCGCGCGTGGAAGGCAGGAAGTCGCCATCAAAACTGGGATCAGGCCAGGGCCCCGATAGGTTTACGGAGGTTGTTTTTCCGGATGGCACAAAACTAAGTGCACTACTGCCTTTCAGCGTGAATGAAATTTTAGTTTCGGAGTTAAAATCGGCTTCGCTGTTCCAGTTGGCATCCACTGTGAATCCGGTTGTTGATTGATTTGGAAGAGAAAGTGCATTAGAAACCACAGCGTGTGCAGGCGGCCTTGGTTGGCCTACGGCAATGCCGATATGTTGGGCAGGTTCAGAAGTAAGTGCATGTTCGCTGAGTGATACCACGGGTGGATTTTTACTGATGCCGCGCAGGTCGCTCACGGCAACTACCAGGTGGGCTTCACTCCACAGCACCCTGTCTTCGGCAATATCCAGTCGCTTAAAATCCGGCTTGCTGAACGAGGCGTTCATAGTAAGGGATGCTTCATACACAACGGCATCGAAAATTCCGCGGTGCAGTTTTTCAGGATTAACGACCCCGGTTATCTGCAGCGTTTCCGGCAGGAAAAAAGCTTTGCGGATGGTTTCTTTTACTTCAACCTGACCTTTTTCAAGTTTAATTGTTTCGCGGTATTTGTACGGAATGATTAGCACCGGCCCGGACAGCGTTTGGCTGCCCGACCATTTTTCGGAAACTTCGGTAATGACTGATTCAGCCCGTTGTTGCCGCTCCTCCATCAGGTGCTCAATCCAGCTGGCGGGTATCAGCAGGATGAGCACCAGGAAGCCAATGGATAGCAGTTTTATGGTAATGGATTCACTGAGCCAGCGGTTAAACCGGTCGAGCAAGGTGGGTGATGGCAGGTTTTCCATAGAAAGTTATTGATTGAAATTATCAGTGTTGGTTTTTTATCAGTTCTTCCAGGGCATCAAGGTGTTTCTTAAAAGCCGCTCGTCCCTTTTCAGTGGCTTTGTATTTGGTGTTTGGCTTACGGTTTACAAACGATTTTGAAACCACGAGGTATTTTTCTTTTTCCAGTGCTTTCAGGTTAGTAGCCAGGTTGCCATCGGTAACGTTTAGTACCTCTTTCAGCGAATTGAAATCGTACGAATCGTTGGCCACCAGCACCGACATAATTTGCAGGCGCACGCGGTGCTCCAGGATCCGGTCCAGTTGTTCAAACGGATTTTTCACAAATCGTATCGGTAATGCATTACTGCTCCATATATAATGTGGAGTACGCCAAAGCCAACACCCCAAAAAATAAGTCCGTAACCCGGCAGCAGGGCAGCAACAAGACCCAGTAAAAGTTGTGAAAATCCCAGGTAGCCGATTTCCTTAACTGTTATGGAACTGGCGTTTACCAAAGCAAGACCGTAAAAGACAAGGCAGGCCGGTGCAATAAGGGCGAAATACTTATTGATAATAAAGGTAAGGATGAGCAGGCCTCCGGTTACCAGGGGCATACCCAGCAATGCCAGCAACTGCCGGCTGGTTTTATTCCAGATGCTGCTGCCGGCCCGTTTAGCTTTGCGATAACTCATTGCAATGGCTGTCCCGATTGAAAGGACAAGTACTGCGCTTGCCAGTGTTAGCAGGCGGAGGATTACTGCCTGGGTAGCCGTTACCGGAGGTGATCCGAGCGGTGCCTGCGGATAGTAAAGGAGGTGGTAGGCCACCACGGCCCCGGCCAGGGCGTACACACCGGCCATCACACCCGACAGGCCGCTAAGCGAAAGAAATTTGGAGGAGCGTTCCATGACTTCCCGGATGGAGGCGATGTCGTGTTGATAATCGTGGGTTTCTTTCATTTAAAAGTACTTTTATTTTCAAAGTTAATTATAATTTTCTGATTCATCAAAAAAAAATCCGGGTAATCACCGAAAGGCTTCTGATTAACAGGGTTAATTGATTTGATTTTGAAACAGGAGTACCTTAATATTGCACTCCTTTTTTGAAGGAATTCCTCCTTAGCTCAGCTGGCCCTGACGAAGCAAAGCGTGTCAGGGTGCTGACCGAAGCGTCAGCATTAGAGCATCTGAGGGGGTAGGAGTTTATTTGAGGTTATTCCTCCTTAGCTCAGCTGGTTAGAGCATCTGACTGTTAATCAGAGGGTCGTTGGTTCAAGTCCAACAGGAGGAGCTTGAAAATGAGGCAGTTGTTATTTGTACAACTGCCTTTCTTTACATTTTTGTTAGCATTCAGGGTCCTTTGTTTGCACCGTACCCTTGTTCCAGGCTGAATTTCTTGTTAGTTTGAAATTCAGCAGGAAGGATATGCAGCCAAGAATACAATTTTTAGTTGTTTACGTCATTTTTGCATTACCCGGGTTAGCTCAAACGCCTTTTGAAATCACCGATGATGTTGAAGAGCGCAATTTCATGCCCTATGAACTTTCATATTTCATTGATCCAACCAACAAACTAAGTTTCATCGAAATCTCTTCACCGGAATATTCCAACCGATTTCAAACCCACACCAACTATCAGAATATTGATTTCCAGGTAAATGCAGCCTATTGGATTCGTTTGCCGATACGTACTTCATCCGATTCAAAAAGGACCTGGCTGTTAGAATTTTACGATCAGACCATCGATCATATCGAGGCATTTGTTCCAATGACCGGTGGCGCATACCGTATTGTTCATCTGGGTGATCAACAGCCGTTTTCAAAGCGATTTTTCCATCATAAGAATTTTGAAATCCAGATAGATACTCAGCGAGATACGCTGATGGTATTTTATTTCAGAGTTCAATCGCATGAATTTGCCGATTTGCGTATTGCCTTACGCTCAGTAAACCGGTTTGTTTATTATGCCCTAAACGAATACTTTTTATTTGGAACGTTTTATGGCATGATACTGATTATTGCCCTCTATAACTTCCTTGTTTACCTGGGTATTCGTGAAATCAAAAACATCTATTATATCTGTTATATACTTAGTGTAGCAGGTTATGCCATGAGCCTGGATGGAATTGGTTTTCAGTACCTATGGCCCGAACATCCTTATTGGAATAATTATGCGGTGGGTATTTTTCTGTATTCATTAATTATTTGGGCACTGATTTTTACCCGTAAATTTTTAAGCACGCGTGCAAATGCACCCAAGCTGGATAAGGTAATAAAGTTAGTTATGATTATACGCTCCGTTATTTTTGTAACCGAGCTTTTCTTCTTCCCTCAGTTTTTAACCTATCGGAATTTAGACATTCTACCGCTTTCATTGATTTTTTACACGGGCATTACCGTATGGCGTAACGGGTATAAACCTGCCCGCTTTTTTGTTATTGCCTATGGGATTCTCTTTACCGGATTTTTCCTTCGTATGCTGGTTTACTTTAATGTATTGCCCTTTACCATTGCATCGCATTACAGTTTGCACTTTGCCTTTGTGTTGGAAATGTTGTTTCTGACGTTTGCCCTGGGCGACAGGATTAGAATTCTGAAGGATATGCGCGACCGGGCTTTGCGAAGAATAATTCATCAGCATGAATTGAACATGCAATTAAAAGATAAAGTGAACCGGGAGCTTGAAGAAAAGGTGCTGGCACGTACAGTAGAGTTGGACGCTAAAAACAAAGAGTTGGCGGAATCAAATCAGAAGCTGTTGCAACAGGCAGAGAAACTTAACAGGATAAACTCAATGCTGGATTTGGACAACTGGAAACTTAAAAGCAGCATTAAAGAAGTTTTAAACGAACGCCTTCAGGAAAAAACAATGGATTATACGCAGTTTAAAACCCTTTACCCCGATAAACTGGCCTGCTACCGCTTTTTAGAAAACCTTAAATGGGAAAAAGGATTCCGATGTAAGAGGTGTAGTAATGAAAAGTACTTTGCCGGAACGGCTAAGTTTGCGCGGAGGTGTTCGCGATGTGGCTACAATGAATCAATAACTGCCTTTACGATTTTCCAGGGAATCAAATTCCCGATTGAAAAGGCATTTTACATTGCATACCTGACCGTAACAGGCAAACGCGACAGCACCCTGGAGTTCCTGGCAAGCATGCTTGATTTGGGCACGAATACTGTCTGGGCATTTAAAACAAAAGTCAATAACCGCATTCTGGAACTTGAAAAAAACCATAAAAGGCCACTTGTTTCACGTTGGGAAGAAGTCATTCTGGAAGATTCAAAAAGAAGGAGTAAGAGCAGCAAGCCAAAACCGAAAACCATTGCTAAAACCGGTTAACCTCAATCGTTTTCAGTTCAATGTTTTTTTTGAATTAAAGTTAGTTTTTAATTATTCAATAACGGGCTTTTTTTATTTAAAATCAATGTTTTTTTCGGGGGAAAAAGCTCTTCATGTAATTCAGTTTTACAGTCCTCCAAACAGTCATTTTTTCAAAAAAATATTTTATAAAACCTTTGAACTTTCAAACTTTCTATTGCTAAAAAAGGATAAGGGAGCATAATTATTTGCTTGGTTAATGCTTGGGCCTGGTTCAAACATGAAAGTTTCTATGCTTAGAGGGATTGTTGTATTACAGTTTTTAGCCATACTACTTATTGGCGGTGCGGATGTTTTTGCCCAAACCAGTGTAGTTCGGGGCCGGGTAATCAGTGCTGATGATGGCCAGGGTCTTCCCGGTGTTAACGTCATCGTTCAGGGTACAACAAAAGGTACTGCTTCCGATACCAACGGAAATTTCTCAGTCGACCTGGGACCAGGAGAAAATACCCTTGTTTTCACATTTGTTGGCTATAAAACTCAAACGGTAAATGTTGATGGGCGCGAAACATTAAATATTAGTATGGAGCCCGAAGCCCTTGCCCTTGAGGAAGTTGTGGTTGTGGGATATGGAACTGTTCGCAAATCAGATTTAACCGGTTCAGTTTCATCAATACGAGGAAATCAATTAACCTCGGTTCCTTCAATAAACCCCATGCAATCGTTGCAGGGCAAGGTGCCCGGCCTGCAGGTTGCTAATCTTTCCGGTGCACCGGGTGCAAGCACCTATGTTCGAATCCGCGGTATCGGTACCTTTAATGATGCATCACCAATTTATGTGGTGGATGGTGTAATACTTCAAAATATCGACTTTTTAAATGCGGCTGACATTGCCTCCATGGAGGTGCTGAAAGATGCATCAGCTACAGCAATTTATGGGGCACGGGGTGCAAACGGTGTTATTATCGTTACTACAAAAAAAGGCGATTCAGCTGCAGGGAATTATCCTGCCATTAATGTAACGGCTGAGTACAGTATTCAGGAATTACCTAAGAAAATAGATTTACTGAGCGGCAGGGAGTACGCAATTGTTCGTAACAAAATTAATCCCGGAACATATAACAATGTTGATGCCGTGCCGAATACGGATTGGCAAGACTTGATTTTTCAGACAGCTCCTATTCAAAATTACCAACTTTCATTTTCGGGGGGTTCGGATAAGTTTCAATACTATACATCAGTGGGGTATTTTAATCAGGAAGGGATCATTACGAAATCGGATTACCAGCGATTGTCTTTGAAATTTAACAATACGCTGAGACTTTCTGATAATGTACGGCTTGGAAGCAACCTGTCCTTCACGCCCTATGATCAACAAAATACAAATGGCAACGCAGTATTTGTAGTATACCGAGCCTGGCCAACCATTGAACCCTATCAGCCAGACGGTTCATTCTCCCCCGTTCCAGGGGTTGGAAATGTGTTGGCTGATATTAAATATACCAATAGCTTTAATAGGGGAATACGCAGTGTAAATAATCTTTATACAGAGATTGATTTTTTAAATGGTTTCACTTTTAGGTCAAGTTTTGGAGCCGATTTAGAGTACAACAAGTCAACCAGCTACACACCGGTTTTCTTTGTAAACCCACAACAACAAAATGCCACCGATGATTTAGGTAAAGGTTATTCTGATAGAACCGACTGGTTGTGGGAGAATACCCTGACATACAATAAAGATATTGGCGTTCACCGGCTTAATGCCTTGGCGGGTTATACCCTGCAGGAGTCTTCATCGGAAACAGTTTTTTTAGGCGCTGAGAACCTGATTAGGCCCGGAGAAGATTTTTGGTATGTTAATATTTTCCCTAACCTGGTCAGTCCTAATTCAGCCCGGAATGATGTTAATGCGGCTTTTAATTTCTCAATGATTTCATACTTATTTCGGGCCAATTATACCTACGATAACCGGTACTTGTTTACGGTTACTTTCAGGCGTGATGGATCGTCAAAATTTACAGATGATAACCGCTTTGCAAATTTCCCTTCCTTTGCAATAGGGTGGAATGCGATAAATGAGAATTTTCTTGCTGCTAATAAGTTATTTTCTAATCTGAAACTTCGCGCAAGTTGGGGCATCATCGGCAATGAAAAAATTAACTACCTGCGCCAGTATTCACTCGTTTTGAACGGAGTCAATGCGCTATTCGGCAACGATGAACAGTATCCTGGTGCAACATATGGTGTTGCCGGTAATCCGAATTTAAAGTGGGAAAACACCGAGCAATTGGATATTGGTATTGAACTTGGGTTTATGGATGATAAACTGACGGCTGAAATTGATTATTATAATCGCAACACCAGTGATATACTTATTGACTTGCCTGTTCCTGGATATTATGGAAATGGTGACGGAGCACTGATTACATTTAATGCCGGTGAGGTGTTGAATAAGGGAATTGAGGCCGCAGTTGGGTGGAAAAGTGAATTTAAAGATTTGCGGTACAGCATAAATGCCAACATAACAACCATACATAATGAAACACTGAAAGTAAGTGGAACCGGAGGTACCGATGAGCAACTTGTAGGGCTATTTAATGGCCGACAGGTAACCCGTACAGTACCGGGCGTACCAATTGGGTCTTTCTATGGATACCAGGTTATCGGAGTGTTTCAAAGCCAGGCCGAGTTAGATGCCTACCCACATTTGAGCAATACCGAAGTTGGTGACCTGAAGTTTGCTGATAGTGATAACAATGGCGTGTTAAATTCGGCTGATCGCACCAATTTGGGCTCTCCAATTCCTACGCTGTTGTATGGTGTTAACCTATCGGCAGAATTCAAAAGGTTTGATGTTACTATTGATTTTCAGGGGCAGAGTGGAAACAAAATATTTAACGGCAAAGAAACGGTCCGACCCGATCCCTACAATTTTGAACAACGGTACTTTAATTTTTGGGATGGTGAAGGCACTACAAATTCTGAACCCCGGCCCAGTAATGGAGGGGTAAATTATGAGCCCTCTTCACGGTACATCTATAATGGCTCATTCTTTCGGTTACGGAACTTTTCAATTGGTTACTCAGTGCCCGAACACCTCGTCCGGAAAGCAGGCATGAAATCAGTCCGAGCATTTGCCCGGGTTACTAACCTTTTTACCCTAAGCAGTTTTACGGGATATACACCCGAAATAGTTAGCGGTAATCCTGTGCTTAACGGAATTGATATTGCCACCTATCCAATTCCAAGAATTTATTCATTGGGTTTAAATCTAACTTTCTAACATATCGGTTATGAAAAATAGAATAGTTTCAATTGTTTCATTACTGATAGTGGTACTCCTGCCAACAGCGTGCGAGGATTTTCTGGATAAGCCACCGCAGGGAAGTTTAACACAAACCAGTTTCCCGGTAACTGCCCAGGATGCCCTGCTGGCTACCAATGCAGTATACAATGCGTTGCGCGAGCCGAATTTCAATAGCGGGTTGTTTCCGCTGATGGATATCATGTCGGATGATGCCAATAAAGGCAGTAACCCCGATGACCAATCGGCTACCATTGGTCCGTTCGACAGGTTTCAGCACATTAAAACCGAAGGTGCCATTTTGCGCTGGTGGAACACACTCTATCTGGCCGTCAGGCGGGCAAACGTAGTTATTGAAAAAGTTCCGCTCATTAACATGGATCCGGTATTACGTGATCGCTACGTTGGTGAAGCAAAATTTTTGCGCGCATTCTTCTATTTCGACCTGGTTCGGGCCTGGGGCGGAGTACCAAAACTGGTTACAACAACACCCCAGGTGTTGCCCCGAAGCAGTGCGGAAGAAATTTATGACTTGATTATTGATGATTTGCAGTTTGCTATCAGTACGCTGCCTGAAAAATCAGCCTATGGGGCCTCCGATTTAGGACGGGCCACCAAAGGTGCAGCCAAAGCCTTGTTGGCCAAAGTTTATTTATTCAGAGCGGGCCTCATACCGGCTACAAAACAACAGGACTTTACGGCTGCAGCCACGTATGCACTCGAGGTAATTAATTCATTGGAGTACAACCTGGAGCCCGATTTCGATAATGCAAACAGCGTACTGGGTGAGCAGGGTATCGAATCGGTTTTTGAAGTTGCTTCGTTTGGTGAGGAAGGAATTTCAAACGGAGGAAATCAATACGGAAATGTTCAGGCTGTTCGGGGCACGCCAAACCGGGGCTGGGGATTTAACCGCCCTACCAAAAATCTTCGCGATGCATTTGAAGCCGGAGACCCCAGGCTGGAATCTACAGTAATATTCTTAGGCGAAGTTTTAGACGGAGTGACCATTATTGGCGATGGTGCAACGCCTGACCTCTCGGTAGATTCGCATGGACAAGATGAAATTGAGTGTTACAACCAGAAGGTGTGGACACCGGGCAACAATGTGCCTCCTTCATTCGGTCATAACCGCAGGTTTATCCGGTTCTCCGATGTGCTGCTGATGGCCGCAGAGGCATTAAATGAGATTGATAACCCCACGGATGCGCTGATTCACCTTAACCGGGTACGTGCACGGGCCCGTGAAGGAAATGGATTGATATTACCCGATGTTACCACGACTGATAAAAACCTTCTCCGCGATATTATTCTGCATGAACGCAGGGTAGAACTGGCATTGGAAGGCCATCGGTTTTGGGATTTGGTTAGAACCAACAAAGCCACTGCCGTGTTAGGTCCTTTGGGTTTTATTGCCGGGAAACACGAGCTGTTGCCAATACCCCAAACCGAAATAGACATTTCTCAGGGAGCTTTGGATCAAAATCCCGGTTGGGATTAATCAGATAGATCAAATGTATGTTCAACCTTAAAATTAAATTTAACCAGTTATGAAAAATGTAAAATGGATGTTGAGTACACTGCTGGTTGCGGCATTGATGGCCACAGTGTTTGTTGGGTGTAATGATGATGAGCCGCCTGCATTAGCCTTGGTCAGCCTCACCGCTGGCGACATTGATTTGAATGGGGCTACGAGTGCTACCGGTGTGCCTGTAGGTGCGTCTATTGTCGCTACATTTAATGTGCCGGTAGATGAAACCACAACCTCTGCTATAACACTGGTACGTCAGTTCGATAGCCAGAATTTTGATGCCACCATTACAGTTGATGGTAATGAAGTAACAATTAACCCCAATGCCGACTTCAGTACCGGAACGTTATTTATACTGACCTTTGGTGCCGGCCTCAAAAGCGCGGAAGGAAAAACACTTACTTCAGCCATCGAACGGAACTTTACTTCCGAAGGAACATTTGCCGTACCGGGTGCTTTCGCACACTGGACGTTTGAAGATAATGCAGTGGATATTATTGGCGGTCGTGCACCAAAAACGGGCGGTACGGTTGACTTAACGTTTGTTGACGGCCGGAAAGCCGATGCCGGAAAAGCAGCCAGCTTTAATGGCACAACCACTATTGTTGAATATGCTAATGGTGACCAGTTGATGAACAATGGCAGTTGGGCACTTAGCGTATGGGTTAAACCTAATTCTTCGCTTGGCAAGGGCCAGTTCGTGTTTGGCCTTGGCGCATTTTATGGTTTCCAAATGGAAATTTTTGGCGACTATAATGCCTTTAAACTGGCCGCTTCGTATGCACATGATAATCCAAGTGGTGCCGGTAAATTCAGTGAAGACCTTTGGGCCGATGGAACAGGAAACCTGGGTTGGCAAGGTTGGGTCTTCTCTAAAGATTTTACACCAACCGGAGGAATGAATGTGGTTATAAAAGATAATTGGGCGCATTACGTATTTGTGTATAATGCCACAACACGCCAGGGTATTGTTTACCTGAACGGTGAGAAAATTAAAGAACAGGATTTCGATTTGTGGCCCGATGGTGCTAATCCGAGGTTTGCAACCGGGTTAAGTTACCGGGGTGACGTACCTGACGTTCTTAATGAACTGGCACTTGGGTTTGTTCATTCGCGTGGAGGAACCTTATGGGATGGTGAACCTTGGGGTAATTATGATAACCCGGGTGCGAATCACTTCCATGGCCTTATGGATGATTTGATTATTTATCATAAAGTGCTTACACAGGCTGAAATTACAGCCATGTACAACTCCGGAAAGCCTTAAGTAGGTTAGGTTTACTTTTGTACTGAGGGTTCCTGGAAACGGGAACCCTCATAGTTTTATCATCAAATAATGCAATCTTTCAAAAAAATTATTCCTGTACTACTGCTGTTATCGTTGGTGCTGTCCTGTAATGATAATGATGGCTCCGGCACATCGGCTTTGCAACTTCTTCAGGTAACCATTGGCGAGAGCAACCTTAACCTTACTAATCCGGCTGACAACAATAATATCCCAATTGAACAGCCAATTACTGTTGTTTTTTCAGCCAGCCTGCTGTTAAGTACGGTGGATGACGCAATAACCTTGAAAGTTCAGGGAGGGGATGAAATGCCATTTAACTTTATCGCTTTTGATAATGACAGGCGCCTTACGTTAACGCCTGCCGCGGCCCTTGAGCCTAATCAATTTTATGAATTATCCATAACCACGGATCTGCGTGGTAAACAAGGTGAAACCTTTGCCGGCATAACCGTATTATTTAAAACAAAGGCCGGCATTCTTAGCGTTGTTTCACTAAAATTCAACGGTGTTGAATCGTTATACACCTCACCGGTAATTGATATACCACGATCAACAACTGTCGAAATTACATTTTCTCATTCACTGGATCCGGCTAAAATTAATTCTACTTACCTTCGGATTACCGGTCCGGCAGGTTCGGTTCAATCAACATACGCAGCCACAGACGAAAACCGGAAAGTTACCATTACCCCGCTGCTGCCTTTAAGCCACCTGCAGCGCTATCGCGTTTATGTGTCACCTGAGTTGACCGGTGTAAACCAGGAGACGATTACTCAGTTTACCAAAAACTTTTATACGGAGGTTGATCCAACACCCAAATTCCCGATAATAACCGATGAGGAGTTGCTCACCTTAGTGCAACAACAAACTTTTAAGTATTTCTGGGACTTTGCCCATCCGGCCAGCGGTATGGCGCGCGAACGTAATACCAGTGGTAACCTGGTAACCAGTGGCGGTTCCGGGTTCGGCATTATGGCAATTATTGTAGGTATTGAACGCGGATTTATTACCCGTGCTGAAGGATTGGCGCGAATGGATAAAATCCTCACATTTCTTGAATCAGCCGACCGGTTTCACGGAGCCTGGTCACATTGGATTGACGGCAATACGGGTAAGGTCATTCCTTTTAGTACGAACGATAACGGAGGCGACCTGGTGGAAACAGCTTTTCTGATTCAGGGGCTACTTACTTTCAGACAATATCTTAACAACGCTGTTCCTGAAGAGAACGCCTTAATAAACCGAATCAATGTTCTATGGCACAGTGTTGAATGGGACTGGTACAGGCGTAGTAATCAGAACACCCTTTACTGGCATTGGTCGCCTGATAAACAATGGATAATGAATATGCAGGTTAAAGGTTGGAATGAAGGCCTGGTTATTTATGTATTGGCTGCCTCATCACCAACCCACGGTATTCCAAAAATTGTGTATGACAATGGTTGGGCAAGTAACGGAGGAATGAAGAATGGTAATGCCTATGAGGGGATTATATTACCGCTTGGCCCGGCATATGGCGGACCGCTCTTCTTTGCGCATTATTCATTTTTAGGTATCGATCCGCACGGATTAAGCGACTTTTATTGCGCTGATTATCTTTTGCAAAATCAAAATCACTCACGTATCAACCATGCCTATTGCGTGCGTAACCCGAAAAATTTTGTAGGCTATAGCGAAGAATGCTGGGGGCTCACGGCCAGTGATAACCACCTGGGCTATGCAGCACATTCACCTACAAATGATTTAGGAGTGATAACCCCAACGGCTGCCTTGTCTTCATTTCCGTTTACACCGGTGGAATCAATGAAAGCACTTAAGTTTTTTTATTACACACTGGGCGACAGGTTATGGGGTGCTTACGGTTTTTATGATGCGTTTAACATTACCGAGGGCTGGACGGCAAATTCTTTTCTGGCCATTGACCAGGGACCGATTGTAATCATGATTGAAAACTACCGGACCGGGTTACTGTGGGATCTGTTCATGTCCGCTCCCGAAGTGCAGGCCGGATTGTCAACTCTGGGATTTACTTATTAAAGCTACCAAATGCGTCAATTAACGTACTTAATTATTTTTTCTGTACTGGTACTGAACTGTTCGGTTAAGCAGGATTATGAAAGTATCAATTCGACCGATGAAGATTCTCTGCTCACACTGGTGCAACGCCAGACCTTCAATTACTTCTGGGATAATGCCGAGCCTGTTTCGCGGATGGCGCGTGAACGAACGCACATGGATAATAACTATCCGCAAAACGATAAAAATGTTGTAACAACCGGAGGTACGGGGTTTGGTTTAATGGCGGTGTTGGTAGGCATCGAGCGCGGCTTTGTTAGCCGGGCAGAAGCCCTGGCATTCTATAAACACATTGTAAATTACCTGGATACGGCCGATCGATTCCATGGGGCATGGCCACACTGGCTATTTGGTGAAACAGGAAAAGTAAAACCATTCAGTAAAAAAGATGATGGTGGAGATATTGTTGAAACCGCATTCCTTGTACAGGGACTGCTTACTGTGCGTGAATATTTTAAAAATGGGAATCCTGAAGAAAAAGAGTTGGCTAATAAAATTGATACGCTTTGGCGGCAGGTAGATTGGAACTGGTACACCAACGGAAAGAATGTACTCTATTGGCATTGGTCTCCTACCTACGGCTGGGAGATGAATTTTCCTATCGGGGGGTATAACGAATGTTTAATTGCGTATGTGCTGGCGGCTGCATCACCCACACATCCGGTAAAACCGGAGGTTTATCACAACGGTTGGGCACGAAATGGAGCAATAAAGTCAGCTCGTGTATTTTACGATTTACCAACTATACTTGATCACTATGAGCACAGCGATGACCCGGTAGGGCCTTTGTTCTGGGCACATTATTCTTATTTAGGGCTTGACCCGCGTAAACTTACTGATCAGTACGCCAACTATTGGCACGTAAACCGAAACCATGCACTAATTCATTACCGCTACTGTGTTGAAAATCCAAAAAACTTTAAAGGCTATGGCGAGTCGTGCTGGGGTCTTACCTCCAGTTACTCCATGATAGGCTATGCTGCACATCAGCCTACAAATGATCTGGGCGTGATCTCACCAACAGCAGCGTTATCGTCCTTTCCTTATACCCCTGAAGAAAGCATGAAATTTTTGAAATTTCTGTATGCTCCTGAAAGGGATTCTCTCATCGGGCCCTATGGCCCTTACGATGCGTTCAGCTTTCAATACAACTGGTTATTGCCACACTACCTGGCTATTGATCAGGGCCCTATACCGGTAATGATTGAGAATTATCGTACGGGCCTTCTCTGGAAACTTTTTATGGAAGCTCCCGAGGTTCAGGAAGGACTTCGAAAGTTAGGGTTCACTTATCATCAATGAAACTATGAAAAATCTTTTACGGATCGCAGTTTTTTTCCTTGGTTTCTCCTGTATGACAAAGGAAAAATTAACCCATACTGAACTTGACCGGAAGGTCGACTCCCTGATGCAGCGCATGACACTGGAAGAAAAAATAGGCCAGCTTAATCTTCCATCGGCCGGGCAGTTTACAACCGGCCAGGCTGCAAACTCAGAAATTGCAAAAAAAATTGAACGAGGAATGGTAGGAGGGCTGTTCAATATTAAATCAGTAAAGGCAATCAGAGAAATGCAGCAGATAGCCGTTGAGAAGAGTCGCCTGGGGATCCCGTTATTGTTTGGTATGGACGTAATTCATGGGTATGAATCGGTTTTTCCAATCCCACTGGGTTTGAGCTGCAGTTGGGATCTGGCGCTAATAGAACAAACCGCGCGCATAGCAGCTCAGGAAGCAAGCGCAGACGGCATAAACTGGACATTCTCGCCCATGGTTGACCTTTGTCGTGATCCACGCTGGGGCAGAATATCCGAAGGTAACGGAGAAGATCCATTTTTGAGTGCTGAAATTGCCAAGGCCATGGTACGAGGCTATCAGGGCAATGACCTGGCTGCAAACAATACTATTCTGGCTTGCGTAAAACATTTTGCACTATATGGAGCGGCCGAAGCAGGTCGTGATTACAATACCGTTGATATGAGTCATCAGCGAATGTACAATGAGTACTTCATTCCTTACAAGGCAGCTGTTGAATCCGGAGCAGGAAGTGTAATGACATCATTCAATGAGGTTGATGGCATTCCGGCTACCGCTAATAAATGGCTGCTAACGGACGTGTTGCGAAGCCAATGGAACTTTAACGGGTTTATCGTGTCAGATTATACCAGTGTGAGCGAGATGATCGATCATGGCTATGGCGATTTACAGTCGGTATCAGCCAAAGCGCTGGCGGCCGGTCTGGATATGGATATGGTCAGTGAAGGCCTGCTTACCACATTGGTCAATTCATTAAAGGAAGGGAAAATAACCGAGCAGCAAATAAATGCTGCCTGCAAGCGAATTCTTACTGCTAAGTTTAAACTTGGTTTATTTGATGACCCATACCGGTATTGCGATGAGAATCGGGCCAAAACAGAAATTTTTAGTGAGCATAACAGAAAGTTTGCACGAAGTGCGGCAGCCCAGAGTTTTGTTTTGCTGAAAAATAATAACGTATTACCCCTGCAAAAGAAGGGAACCATTGCATTGGTGGGCCCGTTGGCAAATGCGCCAACCAATATGACAGGAACCTGGAGCGTTGCTGCCCGGTTCTCAGAATCGGTATCTGTTTTACAAGGATTGCAAAAAGCAGTTGGCGATAAAGCAAGAATTATCTATGCTAAAGGCTCAAACCTGCATGAAGATCCACTGGTGGAAGAACGGGCAACCATGTTTGGCAAGTCACTCAACCGCGATCCACGTTCTCCTGAGATGATGCGGGCAGAGGCCGTACGGATTGCCCAATCGGCTGATGTAATTGTGGCTGCTGTTGGCGAATCGGCCGAGATGAGCGGAGAATCCTCCAGCCGGGTAAACATCGATATCCCTCAAACCCAGCGAGATTTACTTAAAGCATTAGTAAATACCGGTAAACCGGTTGTGCTTGTGTTGTTTACCGGAAGACCTTTAACATTAACCTGGGAGAATGAAAATATCCCGGCTATAGTAAATGTGTGGTTTGGCGGGAGTGAAGCAGGCGATGCTATTGCTGATGTGTTGTTTGGCGATGTTAATCCCTCGGGTAAACTAACCACCACGTTTCCGCAGCATGTCGGACAAGTACCCATGTATTACGCGCAAAAAAATACCGGCCGACCGCTTGCTAACGGACAGTGGTTCCAGAAGTTTCGGTCTAATTACCTGGATGTTTCCAATGATCCTGTTTATCCATTTGGCTATGGTCTTAGCTATACTACATTCTCTTATAGTAATCTTACTCTGAGCAGCAAAGAAATGAAGCCTCAGGATTCTATCCGGGTAACGGTTGAAATAACCAATAGCGGCACACGCGAAGGTGCCGAAGTTGTGCAATTGTATATCCGCGATTTGGTTGGTTCAGTTACCCGGCCCGTAAAAGAGCTTAAGGGCTTTCAGAAAATTGTACTCAAGCCAGGCGAAAAGCAGACGGTAAGTTTTATTATTACCGAAAAGGAGCTTTCATTTTACCGTGCCGACTTAACCTATGGTGCCGAACCCGGTACATTTCATGTATTTGTTGGCGGTAATTCGCGCGATGTGCTCCAGGCAGAATTTGAACTATTGTAGTTTTTACTTTTTACCAAAAAACCGCGTACAATACTGCGCAGATTAGCAGCACAATGGTTGCCCCAATGGTAAAAGCCGGGCTGGTTTTAAACAGGCCGGCTGTTAAGTGAATCCCTTTTTCATTTGCTTTGCCCTTACCTTCTGCCAGGCTTATCGCGACAATAATGGCAAGTGAAAGTAAGGCCGTGGCAAACATCTGATCCAGAAAAGGAATGTTTACAAAAACAGCCGCGTCTGACCACCCGTTGGGTGCCACTTTAAAGTACAAGGCAATGGGTATGGAGGCCACTACGCCCCAAATGGCCCCGTTGTTGGTAGCTTTTTTAAAGAATAACCCGGCCAGAAATACCGCCAGAATACCCGGGCTGACTACTCCGGTATATTCCTGAATAAACTGAAACGCCTGCCCCAGGTTACCCAACATCGGGGCAATGAGCATGGCAATTACAAGGGCTACGGCTGCTGTTATCCTGCCAACCCGAACGGTTTGTTTGTCGGACGCATTTTTATTGACATACGGCCGGTAAATATCCATGGTGAAAATGGTGGCTGTTGAATTGAGCATGGATGCCAGCGAGGAAACAATGGCGGCAGCCAGTGCAGCCAGCACCAGCCCCTTTAACCCAACCGGAACAAAACTTTTTATCAGCCACGGTGCGGCATTGTCATTGGCAATGGCGCCTTCTTTAGTCAGGAAGCTGGGATCAACGGTTCCGGCATTTAACGTTCCGCCTGCATCAGCATTCAGAACATATGCAATGATGCCGGGAATAACCACGATCAGCGGAATAATAAGTTTCAGGAAAGCAGCAAATACAATTCCTTTCTGCGATTCATCAATGCTTTTGGCGGCTAATGTCCGCTGAATGATGTATTGGTTAAAACCCCAGTAGTAAATGTTGGCCACCCACATTCCGCCAAGCAACACGGACAGGCCGGGTAAATCCCACCAGGCATCTTTGCCATCGGGGGTAATAATTTCTCCCTTGGATAGTATCATCGAAAATTTTTCGGGTACCACCTGATAAATGTGCGCAAATCCATCCCAGATGTTGCCTGTAGGCGATACATGTTGCAGAGCGAGGAAGGTAGTGATCAATCCGCCAGCAATCAGTAAAACTACCTGTACCACATCCGTCCATGCAACGGCCGAAAGGCCCCCGTAAAGTGAGTAAGCGGCTGCAAACAGGCCCAGGCCAACAATAGCATATACCATCAGGCTGCCGTCACCGCTTCCCATCACGGTGTCCATCGCCCGGGCACCCAGGTACATTACTGAGGTCAGGTTTACAAAGACAAACAACGCAATCCAGAAAACCGCCAGTATTGTTTTCAGGTTGGTGCTAAAGCGTTTTTCCACAAACTCCGGAATGGTGTAGATCCCTTTGCTGATGAAAATCGGCAGGAAATATTTTCCTACAATGAGTAAAGTAATAGCAGCCATCCATTCGTACGAGGCTATGGCCAGGCCGATAGCGAACCCGGAACCCGACATGCCGATAAACTGCTCGGCCGAAATATTGGCTGCAATCAGCGAAGCGCCTATGGCCCACCACGGTAATGATTTGCCGGCCAAAAAGTAATCTTCAGCATTTTTTTGGTGACCCTTTTTGTCGCGCGAAACATACAGGCCGATGCCCAGGATTAAAGCACAGTATGAAATGAAAACAAGCGCATCTAAAGTGGACAGGTTCATAGGCGGATAGCTATACTTTAAACTGAAAGATAAGCATTGATCATAATGTTTTGCAGAGATTTTAGCGGTTGGTAAGGCTTATGAACTCACCTGGCCTGAAGGGGTTTTAAGACATAATGACCTATTAGTTACCCGATAAGTACTCATTTTATGCCATTATGACCTGAAAATTCTATCGGCATACTTTTTCTGAGTGGGGTTGAGTACGAATAAAATGAATGTTGAACCATAAACTTTACAACTATGAACCTGATACGCTATAACACCACGCTGAACGATTTCGTACCGACTTCCTTCAGCAACCTGATTGACCGCTTTTTTAACGACACGCTCACCCGCTCAGGCGGATCGTCTTACTCGTTTGTGCCCCGTGTGGACATCATGGAAAACGACAAGGCTTACCAAATCCATGTTGCCGTGCCGGGCATGAACAAGGAAGATTTTAAAATCGACCTGAATGAAAATTACATGACCATCAGCGGTGAACGCAAGTTCACACAGGAAAAGAATGAAAACAATTTTCATTCAATCGAAACCCAGTATGGAACCTTCAGCCGTTCCTTCTCATTACCCGAAAACATCAACAGCGCTAAAATCAGCGCGAAGTATGTAAATGGCATTTTGGAGATTACCGTGCCCAAGGATGAGAAGAAAACCCTGAAGACCAGCATTAAGATTGACTAATCAACCATAGGTTAGTTTTTGCAGCCCGTCCGTTGCCAGCCGGCCGGGCTTTTTTATTTAACTTCGGGTAAATCCAGCGTTTATTCCGGATAATTTCTGCTAACTTTCTTTTTGAAAATTGTAAACGGTGCAGGTATGAAGCGTGTGTATTTATTTGTGCTGGTGGCGGCTGTAGTGGGTGGTGTGGTTGGCTCCTTGTTAACCAATTTATATTTTAGTAAAGATGAACCTTCTTACCAGTCTATTGAACAACGGCAGATTGCTTTAACCGGCCTGGCAACCGATTCGGGTTATCGCGTTCCGAAAGAATTAAATTTTTTAACTGCTTCCGATAAGGTGATTGCCGGGGTGGTGCATATCCGTACATCATATGGTCCGGGGGCTTTCAGCCTGAATCCGCTGGAGTATTATTACCGCTCGCCCATGCGCTCGTCAGGTTCGGGGGTAATTATTACAGATGACGGATATATTGTTACCAACAATCACGTAGTTGAAGATGCCACCAACATCGAGGTGGTGTTGAATAATAACCAACGTTTTTACGCCAAGGTTGTGGGCACGGATCCAAGTACCGATTTGGCCTTGCTAAAAGTACGGGCTAAAAATTTACCGTTTATCCGGTATGGTAATTCCGATAACGTGCGCCCGGGCGAATGGGTGCTGGCTATTGGCAATCCTTTCGACCTGACCTCTACGGTAACAGCTGGTATTGTCAGCGCTAAGGCACGAAACATCGGTGTGCTCCGCGACAGGAACAACCTGCAAATCGAATCGTTCATTCAAACCGATGCAGCCGTGAACCCCGGCAACAGCGGTGGTGCACTGGTTAATTTAAATGGTGACCTTATTGGCATTAATACGGCTATTGCAACCTCAACAGGGCAGTATGCCGGATATTCGTTTGCTATTCCGGTTAGCCTGGTTAAAAAGGTAATGGATGATTTGCTAGAGTACGGCCAGGTGCAACGCGGTTTGCTGGGTGTCCAAATCGAAAATGTAGATGCGACAATAGCCGAACAGTTGAATCTTGGCACCAGCCAGGGCGTATTGGTAAGGCGCGTTAACCGGGGCAGTGCGGCCGAAGAGTCGGGCATTATCGAGGGTGATGTGATTACAGCAATTGATGATCACCAGGTAAACTCGGTTTCTGAATTGCAGGAGTGGGTTGCACGCAAGCGTCCCGGTAAAGCGGTAACGGTAACGTTTATTCGCAGTGGTAAAACGGCTCAGGTCTCTGCGCGCCTTAAGGACAACTCTGGTAAGGAAGGAGTGCAGGTTAAGGACATTCCAGATACTGCCGAGGGACTCATGTTGGAAGATGTACCCCTGAACGAGTTAGCCCGGCTTAACCTGGAAGGCGGGGTATTGGTGACGGCTGCCGAGGGAAAGTGGAGGGAAGCGGGTGTACAGAGAGGATTTGTTATCGGTTTTTTGGATAAAGTGCCGGTAGACAATGTGCAGGATTTTAACCGAATGCTGCAGTACAAAAAGGGAGGCATTTTGCTGGAAGGGTATTATTTAAATGGTGAAAAAAAATCATACGGAATCGAGTGGTAAAAATGTAGTTTTGTGGCGGCAAAATAAGCCGATATCATGGATGCATTCGGAATTCAGGACGCCCTCAGTACGTTGGGCGTAAATAAAACCAATCCCGGTGTTTCAACCGGAAAGAAATCATACAAAACAAGCAGGCCGCTCAAATCCGTTTCACCGGTTGATGGCAAGTTGATTGGTTCTGTTTTTTCTGCCGATGAAAAATCGGTTGAGGCAGTAGTTAAGCAGGCACACAGGGCCTTTTTGGAGTGGCGCCAATGGCCGGCACCCAGGCGTGGTGAAATTGTGCGCCAGGTTGGTGAAGCGTTGCGCAAGTACAAGGAGCCCCTGGGGAAACTGGTTTCGTACGAGATGGGCAAGTCGTACCAGGAAGGGCTGGGCGAAGTGCAGGAGATGATTGACATCTGCGATTTTGCCGTAGGCCTTTCGCGGCAGTTGCACGGTTTTACCATGCACAGCGAACGCCCGCACCACCGGATGTATGAACAGTATCATCCGCTGGGCGTGGTGGGTATCATCTCGGCATTTAATTTTCCGGTGGCTGTATGGTCGTGGAATGCCATGATTGCCTGGGTGTGTGGTGACACGTGCATCTGGAAACCCTCGGAAAAAACACCGCTTTGCAGTATTGCCTGCCAGCATATTGTTGCAGAAGTATTTACAAAAAATAATGTGCCCGAAGGTGTATCCTGCATTGTTAATGGCGATGCAACGGTTGGCCAGCTGCTGGCGCAAGATGAACGGATCCCGCTCATATCAGCCACCGGTTCGGTACGCATGGGCAAAGCGGTTGGTAAAACCGTGAGCGAACGCCTGGGGCGTGCCTTGCTCGAACTGGGGGGCAACAACGCCATTATTATCTCACAGCATGCCAATCTGGATATGGCCATTCGCGGTGCGTTGTTTGGCGCGGTGGGTACAGCCGGCCAGCGATGCACCACCACCCGCAGGCTTATTGTTCATGAAAAAGTGTACCCTGCGGTTAAAGAAAAACTTCGCAAGGCCTATTCGCAATTAAAAATTGGTAACCCGTTGGATTCATCCAATCATGTTGGGCCGCTTATCGATAAACAGGCTGTAGCCTTGTACCAGGAGGCGTTGAAAAAAATTGTAAAGGAAGGCGGAAAGTTTCTGGTTGAAGGCGGTGTACTTACCGGCAAAGGTTACGAATCGGGTTGTTACGTTAAGCCTGCCATTGCCGAAGTAAAAAATCATTTCTCCATTGTGCAGCAAGAAACCTTTGCGCCTGTTTTATACCTCATTAAGTATAAAACACTTGATGAAGCCATTGCTTACCAGAACGGTGTGAAGCAGGGACTATCCTCGGCCATCATGACCACCCACATGCAGGAGATGGAGCAGTTTTTATCACACACAGGTTCTGACTGTGGCATTGCCAACGTGAATATCGGAACATCAGGTGCTGAAATTGGCGGGGCTTTTGGCGGTGAAAAAGAAACCGGTGGCGGAAGAGAGTCCGGTTCGGATGCCTGGAAGGTGTACATGCGCAGGCAAACCAACACCATTAATTACGGCAACACGTTGCCGCTGGCACAAGGTATTAAATTTGGGGTGTAGCGCCTTGTAAATTAACCATTAACACCTATTTTTAATACCTAATTCTTAAACCCCATGGCTGGTAAAAAATACCGAACCGTAATGCTGATTGACGACAATGAGATTGATAACCTCATCAACCAGAAAATGATTGAGGCAGCGTCCATCACCGAAAACATTTATACCCACACCGGGGCTAAAAGCGCCATTGAATTCTTGCGCAATATGGAACGCCTGGATGTTGCTGATAAAGTGCTCCCCGATATTATTTTTCTGGATATTGACATGCCATTGATGGATGGCTTTCAGTTTCTGGAGGAGTTCGAAAAACTGAGTAATACGGCAAAAAAGAAATGTAAGATTGTGATGCTCACCTCTTCCATCAACCCGCAGGACTTCAGCCGCTCAAAAAAATACGAAAACGTAAAGTTGTACCTCAACAAACCCCTCACACACGAAAACATCATCAAACTTGATTTGTAAGGCTACTCAAACTCCGTCAGGTTTTTAATTAGTTTTTCATCGAGTTTAATCAGCAGGGTGGGAGCAAAATAAGGCACGGACTGCTGCCTGAGTTTCGGAATTACGGCATTGATCTTTTTTACTTTCTCACGCTTGGCCTCGCTGGTTGATATTTTCAGAATCTTTAAAAACAAAAGGATGTTCTCACAACTTTCTTTGCCGTAGGTTCGGATTTGCCGCTGGATGCTGTTGGATAACTGATTGAATAATTCATAGTCGCGCATCAGCACGTATTGCAACGCCAGGATGGATTTTACCTCCAGCAGGGCAAACGGATGCTTCTTCATACTCACTTCGTTAAGCAGGTTGTTGATCAGGCGTGCAGCCTCATCGTACTTACCTGCATAGTAAGCGGCCAGCGCTTTGTAAACAACAAATATTACATGCCGGGGTACATCCTGAATATCCACTTCATAATCCATAAGGCCGGTTTCGCTTTCAGCATATAACTCGGCTTCGGTGCCCAGCCGCAGGCTTCGCTCCAGTTTTGAAATAAGAAATTGTGCGGGGAATGTATATGTTGAATAGTTTGACAGCAGATTACCCACAGCATCATTAACCTCTTCATAAAATTTCTCGGCTTGCCGGTATACTTTGTAATGGTTGTAGTACTCCAGTTTTAAAAACTCAAACACCAGGTTCAGGTGATAATATATGGCATCGAGGTTATAGCTGTCGAAAATTTTCTGAACCTTATCAAATATATCCTCAATCCCTTCCGCATCGGGCTCCAGGGTTTCATCGGGTTCTACAAACAACCGGTGGAAAACATGCATGCAACTGCGGTACACATATAAGCGGTGCGACTCGTACAGATTGGCCACATTTTGCATTTCCTTCATCAGCAGCGAAAGACCAAGTTTTTCCATCTCATCACCACTAAACAGATAGCTTCCGTATTTCTTAAAATAATCGGCCAGCAGATCTTCAGCCTTGTCGAGCGCCAGCATATAGGCTACGTGCCGGTTGTAAAGCTGGGAGTATTGAAAATAATCGGGTGAATTAACATTTAACTTCTTTAACGATTTGTAAATAATCGTCAGTTCATTGGCCAGGTCGTAATCAATCAGCTCCTTTTCCAGTTTTTTAAGCGTAGCAATGGCAATGGTGCGTTTTTTGGTAAACAGCACTTCGTTTATGTTAGCCACCTTGCGCAGCACATCGGTGCGCGGGCTTTCCAGTTGCTGCATCAGGTACTCTTCAATTTTAAGGTTAAGCCTGGAGCGCAGCGTGTAATAGGCGTTGGCGTTTACGTCCAGCTCGGTCATTATTTTATTGTCGGAAAGCTGGCGCTCGCGCAGCGATTTGAGCAGGTGAGCGGATTTGTCGGCATTGCTTTCAATCAGTGAATCGTGTATTGCCTTGAAATCTTTTTCGGATAATTGTTTGATGATGTTTTTAAGCTTGGCCATTGAACGGGTTTAGGGTCTGAAAATTTACAAAAATTATCAGACCGCACAATGCCGATAAATGAACACAGCCTCTTTTATGCGGTATAACGGTCAATATCGAACAGCCTAAATTGGCTTCAGCATAAAGTTTGTAGTTTTAACAGTGATTGGACCTGGTTTGTGAAGCAACTTATTCTTATTATCAGTTTTTGCCTTGCAGGTATATCCTTAGCATGGGCGCAACCAATTCCGGAACGACTGGCCTATACCAACCTGCAAAAGGGAAAATGGGCCAAAGCCAGGGCACAACTTCAAAAAGCCATGCGCAAGGATTCGGTAACTGCCCTGGCGCATTATGTTTATTCAGTGTTCTATTTTAAAGGAGGCAATCCCGATTTTAATATTGATTCAGCCTATCACCATGCCCTGCTTAGCCTGTCTGACTTTCACTTTGAATCGCCCAGGCAACGCGAACGGATGAAGCGGTTTCCGGTTGACAGCAGCATCATCATCCGGCACCGTGAAAAAATTGACAGTGCCGCTTTTCAGCGGGCCAAGGCACTCAATACTGAACAGAGTTACATTGACTTCCTAAACCGGTTTTCGTTTGCTGCTCAGCGGGCGCTTGCTGCCGAATTGCGCGATGAGGTAGCCTACCTCGATGCGCTGAAAGAAAATACGTACATGGCTTTTCGTGAGTACCTCCGTAAATACCCGGCCTCCGCACGGGCTACTGAAGCCAATGCCCGGTATCAGAAATTGCTTTATGAGGCAGAAACCCGCGACAAAAAACTGGCTTCGTACGAAAAATTTTTGCGCGAGTACCCGGAAACCCCGTATCGGAGGGAGGTTGAACTTCAGGTATTTGAAATTACCACGGCTTCCGGGAGTAAAAAGTCGTTCGAAGATTTTTTGATCAAGTACCCGCGCAGTGCTTATGCCATGAAGGCAAGAAATATACTGTATCACCTGTACCGTGAAAAAGAAGAAGCAATTCCTTCGTGGTTGCTTACAGACTCTATTCGCCAGGTACGAAAACTGGAAGCCGGCTACCTGGTGCCGTTTTACCGCGAGGGTAAACTTGGTTTTATGGATGCACAGGGCCGGGAGGTTGTTGCACCGTTTACCGATGAATTGAGTAAGGACTACCTGTGTGGCAATGTAACGGAAGATGTACTGATTAGTGACACTAAACTGGTTACTCGCAACAACCACATTTTGTTAGAAGGCAAGATAGAAGAAGCCGAGGACCTGGGGTGGGGATTTTTAGCCGTTAAACATTCAGGTTGCATTACCATTATCCATAAATCGGGGTTTACCATTCCATCCGGTTGCCTTACCGGTGCCGAAGTAATGGGTGATGGCCGGTTGCTGGCCCTCAAAGAGAATACAACCTGGAGAATAACTACATTAACCGGGCGGGTGCTGGTTACCGGTGCCGATGATGTATTGGATTTTGATGAAGTGCTGGCTGTCAAATCCGGCAATACATTCAGGTTATGCCGGGTTGATGAACTCAGCAAAGCAGCCGACCAGGTAATGCCGGGTTTTAGCCGCAACTTCGATGAACTTAAACGGTGGAAGGATGCGATCTGGATACGAAGGGGCGATCAACAGGGATTACTGGATTTTAGTCTTCGCGAAGTTGTACCGCTTCAACCACATGAAATTTCTCCGGCTTTTTTCGGGGCGATGGTTTCAACCCATGCAGGTACAAAAGTCTGGCAGCATGGAAAGCCGCTTTCACAGGCATTCACAAAGGTAAAAGTAAACGAACCCTGGATAGCCGTTGAGCAGCAAGGGAAGTGGTTTTCTTTTGACAGGGTAAGCGCCTCGGCCGGGGGCAGGGGCTACGACAGTGTTTATTTTATCGGACCGGTATGGGCCGGTTATTATGCCGATAGCCTGGTGGTGTATTTTGAGCCCTATAACTTTATTGAATTATCCCGCCTGGCCAAAGCTACTTTCCTTCCCGGCAGAGATTCAGTGTTTTATATTCTGGTTGAATCGGCCTCGGCAAAAACAGTGTATAATTCCGCTGGTCATAAGTTGTTCAGCACCGATTTCGATCGGTTAACCTATGCCGGTGAAAATTATTTTACGGTTATAAAAGGCGATAAGCGGGGCGTCCTCTCAGCGCAGGGTAAACTCGTTTTGCCTGCCGAGTTTGACGGAGTGGGCAATGTATTGCAAGGCACTATGCCGGTTTTAAAAGATAAGAAGTTTGGCATGGCTGAACTGAACCAGCGCAGGCAGATTAAGCCGGAATATGAAAAGAACCTCATGCGGTATAACGCGCAGTACCTGATCGCCACAAAAGGCAATTTGTCCGGCTTAATTGGGTGGGATAACAAACCTGTGCTACCGTTTGAGTATGAAGAGATCCGGTATTGGAACGACTCTACCGCGCTGCTCAAAAAGAATTTTCAATGGATGTTGTATAACTTCATTGAAAAGAAAAACCTTATTGACCGGATACGCGACTTTACCTGGATACGCGATACCGAGGCCGAAAAAATTCTTATCATCCGCCAGGATAATTACTATGGGGTAATCCACAACCGAAAAGGGTACATCCTGCCGGCCACCTACACCGATATAATTAATCTTGGTTCGGTAACACAGCCGTTGTATTTTACCGAAAAGTATGTTGAAGAGGCTTCGATTTATGTTGTTATCTATTATGACAGCAACGGAAAACTATTACGCAGGCAGGTATTTGAGGCTGACGACTATGATAAAATTTATTGTTCCCGTAATTAATTTGTAACAAGAGTCTTGATTTCTCCGATTAGGTTGTACGTATATTTCACCCATAAATTATTCTAGCGGATGCGAATTTTAGTTGTCATACTTTTTTCAGGCTGGCTTATTTCCGGCTATACCCAATCGGCTGACCGGCCCAAACTGGTGGTGGGTATCATGGTTGACCAGATGCGCCAGGAGTACGTTTACCGTTACTACGATAAATTCGGAGAAGGCGGATTTAAGCGGTTGGTTGATGGCGGCTTTATGCTAAGCAATGCACACTATAACTATGTGCCCACCTATACCGGGCCTGGTCACGCCTCGGTGTATACCGGAACAACCCCCGCCTACCACGGCATTATTGGAAACAATTGGTATGATAAAAACCTGAAGAAGGTGGTGTACTGCGCCAGCGATGAAACCCGAACTCCGGTGGGCAGTGAAACTGCAGCCAATGGTAGAGTATCTCCGCACCGCATGCTCACAACCACCATAACTGATGAACTGAAACTGGCAACACAAAAGCGGAGCAAAGTAATAGCCATTGCTGATAAAGATCGCGGTGCCGCTCTGCCGGGTGGGCACATGGCCGATGGCGCTTATTGGTACGATGAAAAAACAGGCAAACTCATATCCAGCTCGTATTACATGAGTAAACTACCCCTCTGGGCCGAAAAGTTTAATATGCTTAAACTGGCCGATAAATACCTTGATGGCGTATGGAACACGCTGCTTCCAATTGAAAAGTACACCGAAAGCGGCAGCGATAACAGCCCGTACGAAAGCAGGTATCGTGGAGAAACAAAGAATACGTTTCCGTATGATTTAAAGGCACTTCGCAAAACCAACGGCAATTATGAATTGCTTCCGTACACCCCGTTTTCAAACGACTACCTGACAGAAGCCGCTTTTGCAGCGATTGAAGGTGAGAAACTGGGTGCCGATGAGGTTACGGATTTCCTCTGCCTTTCCTATTCTGCGCCTGATAAAATCGGGCACCAGGTTGGCCCGAACGCGGTTGAACTCCAGGATGTTTATTTGCGGCTCGATAGAAACATTGCCGACCTGCTGAAAAAACTTGATCAGGTGGCCGGCAATGGCAATTATATCGTTTTCCTTACAGCCGATCATGGTGTGGCTGATGTTCCGCAATACCTCACCGATAGTAACGTGCCGGCCGGGTACCTCAATGCCAATAATCTGAATGCCAGGTTCGGCACCCTGTTTATGCAGTACTTTCAGGGTAAAAAGGTTATTGAGGAAATCTCGGAAGAACAGATTTACCTGGATCATGAACTCTTTGAAGGCGATCCGAAATCAGGCGGGGTGGAGTTAATGGTATCGCTTGAACTGATTAGCAATTTTCTGTTGCAGCAGGAGGGAATTGCCCAGGCTTTTACGCGTAATGTAATCCGACAGGGTGATTTCAACGAAGGAGGTATCAAAGGCATGGTCATCCGCGGGTACCACGAGAAACGCAGTGGAGATATCATTACCATTTTAGAGCCCGGCTGGCTGGAGCAAGGGCGTGTAACCGGCACCACACACGGCTCGCCCTACAGCTACGATACACACGTACCGGTTATTTTTTATGGAAAAGGCATTAAACCCGGTATGTCATCGGCATACCACCCGATAACGGATATTGCACCCACGCTTGCCGTTTTGCTAAAAGTAAAATTTCCGAACGGGTGTACGGGTCAGCCAATCGTTGAAATAACCGATCGCTGATTAACCACCAAACACATTGAATTGATTTAGAATCACTACAATAATTACTATCGGACAGACAAACCGGATAAAAAACGACCAAATCTGTGCGGGTGTAACCCCCATGATTTTAACGCTTGTGAAGTACGGTGACCCCTCATTTATTTCGCTTATTATTCGGTAGGGTTTCAGTACCCAGCCAATGTAGAGGCATACAAACAATGCCACAACCATTATAAAAAGTGTACCCCAGAAGAAATCCATAATGTCCATAAAACTGGTTATGGTTAAACCGAAAATAGTTACCGACATGGAACTGAGGGCCTGATTGGCCCCTTGCGAAAGGGCGGCAGGTAGGCCAAATAGAAAAGCAGCAATAACCACCGTAATGGCTGCTTTTTTACGATCCCATTTGCGTTCATCAATGAGCCAGGACGCAGGCACTTCAATCATTGAAATGGTAGAAGTAAGGGCTGCAATCATCAGTAATAAAAAGAAAAAGGCACCAACAAGGTTTCCTCCGAAAGGAATGGCATTAAAAATATCCGGCAACACCTGAAATACCAGGGTGGGTCCTGAAGCCGGGTCCTTGCCAAAGGCAAAAACAGCCGGAAAAACCATCAACCCACCCAGTAAAGCAACACCAGTATCCAGTAAACCTATCCACAACGAACTTTTTACAATACTATCGCTTTTTGAAAAGTACGATCCGTACGTGATCATGATACCCCAACCGATGCTCATGGAAAAAAAGCACTGGCTAAGAGCCTTAAGAAATGTTGTGGCATTGATTTTATCCAGGTCAGGTACCAGGTAATACTCAAGTCCTGCAGAGGCACCTTCGAGGGTAACGCTTCGCAGGATAACCAAAATGATCAATACGAAAAGTACGGGCATTAAAATTTTAGAAGCTTTTTCAATGCCTTTTGAAATTTCTTTCGTAACGATAATCAGGTTAATAGCCAGAAAGAATACCAGTAACGGAATTACATACTCCGGACTGGCGCGAAATTCATCAAAGGATATATTAAATCCCCGGAACGAAGAATAAATGTAACCTATTGTCCAGCCTGCGATAACACTGTAATAGCTGAGTACAAAGAAACTTACACACAGTGCGAGTACAGGCCCTATCATCCAGAATGCATTGGCACCGCTATCCTTAAACGCGCCAATCGGATTTTTGCTGGTCATTCTTCCGAGTGCGATTTCATTGAACAGTAACGGAATACCAATCAGTAAAACGCAACCCAGGTAGACAATAACAAAGGCACCACCTCCATTTTCTCCGGTCAGGTATGGAAAGCGCCAGATGTTACCAAGGCCGATGGCCGAACCCGCAGCTGCCATAATAAATCCAAATCTTGAAGCGAATTGACCGCGACCTGCAGACATAATTTTAAGTTTTTGTTAACGGGCGCCAAGATTGGAAAATATTTCAGAAAGTCAAACCAGCCTTTGATAACATCATAAATAAGTCTGATAATCCGCAAACTTACCTAAATATGATATTCGTAGACGGTTCAAGTGATTAGGCTCCGGGGCCGCATGGCCCCGTATGTTCATCCAACGCTGTGCCCAATCCACACATGCCACTGCCAGACCAAAGATTGGCCAAGGCGTTGTCTGAACATACTGAAAAAGAATAAATCTTTAGGTATGATTCCGGACTATCGTTTAAATAAGTGTGAAGAATAATTTCAGGATTGCAATTGGGTTTTAATTATTGCAAGCCCTTGTTCAAATGAGTGTGGTGAATACCCCAGCCTACGGTTTGCCTTTTCAATCGAAAAGCCGGTCTTCAGCGGTCTGCGTGCCGGCTGTTGAAATACTTCCGAAGTTGTTGGGGAGATTAATGATTTATTCAATCCAAAGAAATCGGCCGTCCGGATCGCAATGTCATAGGGTGTTAGAAAATCTTTACCGGAAATATGGAAAATGCCGGTGGCTTTCTTTTTAGCCGCCAGATAACAACCAAGGGCTAAGTCTTCGGCAAGGGTAGGAGTACGCCACTGATCATTTACTACCCGGATGGGGTTACCGGCTTCGAGACTGCTTTTAACCCACAAAACAATGTTAGACCGATTAATGCCCGAGGCCACACCGTAAACAATTACTGTGCGGATAATACACCAGGAAGCGGATTGCCTTTGAATATGTTGTTCGGCCTGCAGTTTTGTCAAGCCGTAATGATTAATCGGTCCGGGCTTATCTTCTTCGGTTAACAACGCTTTTGTTCCATCAAAAATAAAATCGGTTGAAAGCTGGATAAAGTGCGATCCGGTTTTGTTGCAGGCTTCAACCAGGTATTGTACTGCAGTAGTATTGACCAGCGTGCAGGCCTCCTGGTTTTGTTCGCACCAGTCAACGTTGGTTGCGGCAGCCGTGTTAATAACGATATCCGGCCGGGTTCCGGTAATTACTTCGTTAACCTGAGCCGGACGGGTAATATCCAGTTGATAAAAAGGTGTATCAGCCGGCAAGGCATTACCCGCTGCACGTGCTGTTGCTATTACCTTGAATGCATTATCGCTGCATAGCTTTTTTACCAGCTTCTGGCCAAGTAAACCGTTACAGCCGGTTACCAGTATTTTCATGGGTTAGCCGCAGGGGCGGTATCAGGTGTTTATTTGCTTGCCGGATATTTATATCCGTACAGTTTTTCGATTTTTGATTTCGGCATTTCTTCTACGGTAATCATCATCCGCACATCGCTCACAGGCCGGTCGCCCGGGCCTTTTTCTACAGCCGCAATTTTGTCAATTACCTCCAACCCGCTGATGACTTTGCCGAAAACTGTGTACTCACCATCCAGGTGCGGTGCACCGCCCGTTGTTTTGTATGCCTGTTTTTGTTGATCTGAAAATTTAAAGGGGGTATAACTTTTCCTGGCCTGCGCAATAAGTGTATCGGCATTCTCAAAAAATGAGCTGAGCCAGGCGCCATCGCCAGCTGTTTGCTTTTGTATTACCATATCCTTCACCGAGGCATATTCGGGCATAAACAGTACTTCGCGCAGCGCCATGTTTTTGCGTTGGTACTGCATACCCTGTTCCAGTTGTACAAGTTCTTCATCGGCAAAGCGCTTGCCCTGAACAATGTAAAACTGGCTGCCGCTGCTGGCTTTTGAAGGATTGACGTTATCGCCCAGTCGCGCTGCCGACAGTGCCCCTTTTTCATGAAAGTATTGGGGTTTGAATTCCGCCTCAACGGTGTAGCCTGGACCTCCGTTACCGAGGTTCTGACCGGGTGTGGCTTTTTTTGAGTTCGGGTCACCGCCCTGAATCATAAAATCCTGTATAACGCGGTGAAACAACAGGCTGTCATAAAATTTTTCTTTGGCCAGTTTAATGAAGTTTTGTTTGTGTTTTGGGGTTTCATCATATAAGATGGCCACCATGTTACCAAAGTCGGTTTTAATGGTAACTACATAATCGGTTGACTTATTCTGGGCGCAGCCTGTCATGATAAAGATTAGGGTAATTAGTGTTATAAGAATCCGGTTCATAAGGATACAACGAGTTAGCGCGCAAAAATAGGGATTTTATTGTGATGCCTCCGAAGGAGTTTAAATTCACTTACGGATAACCTCCGCCAACTGCAATGACAGATCGAGAAAGATCATTTTGGCACTGCCGTTCCGTTCCAGGTAGTAAGCGGCATCATTCATCAGTTTAACTGATCGTTCAATTTTTTTCAGGTTCATTACCTCCGTAAATTTTGTAATCCGTTTTCGTTCTTCATCGGATACCCGGTGAAGTTCATGTGCTCCAAATTTTGCTACCAGTGTTTCGCGCATCATGGCCAGGCTGTATTGCAGCAGGTGCTGCTGCCTGAGCCGATCGGCTTCGTGGTATTCTTCGGCCATCGCCAGCAGGGTGGCATAATTCTTCAGGTAGCAGGCCACCATCCAATCGAAAAAAAATTGGGTATGCCGGTCTTCTTCTTTCTCCAGTAGTTGCAGGGCCAGGCCCGGATCGCCTTCGGCCAGTTGGGCAATCCGTGCAGCGCGTTTATGTTCAATGCCTTGCTGCATGAGGTAATCGGTAACCTCCGAATCGGTTAGCAACGGAATGGTAACTCGTTGAGTACGCGAAACAATGGTGGGGAGTAACTTATCGCTTGCATTCGTGGCCAGTATAAAGTGCGTGTGAGGCGGGGGTTCTTCTAATACTTTTAATATACTGTTGGCCGCAGCCGTGTGCATGAACTCCGGGCACCAGATGATGACCACCTTGTATTTACTTTCGAAGGGTTTCAGCGAAAGTGTTTTTATCATCTCACGACTTTCTTCCGTGGAGATGATGGCCTGTTTGTCTTCGCCACCGTAGTAGAGCGTCCAGTCATCCGGCATCGCGAAGGGTTGTTCAAGTAAAAAGTTGCGCCATAATTTCCGAAGTTCGGCTTTCAACGTCTCGTCATCACCGGAGCCTTTTATTTCTTTTGATCGCTTCATATTTCCTACCGGAAATACAAAATGCGTATCGGGATGGATGTATTTCAAACTTTTGGAGCAGGCGGCACAACTACCGCATGCATCTTCGCCTTTGTTTTCGCAATGCAGGTAAGCGGCATAGGCAAGTGCCATCGGTAAAACCAGCGCACCAGGGCGGCCGGCAAATAATTGGGCATGGGCCATGTGATTATGCTGAATGCCTGTTATCAACAGTTTTTTTGTGCGGGCCAGGCCGGGTATTGAGTTAAACTTCATTTCTTTTCCCAAATGCGGTTAATGGCAGTGTCGTTGAAAATGGTTTTCAGAATTTCTTTGTCGGTATCATCCAACACCAAACCCCTTCGAACCATCACTTTTTCAGCCGTTTCAAATGCTTTGGCGAGTTGAAACGTGGTAAACCCGCTGGCACCGCCCCAGGCAAACGAGGGAATAAAGTTGCGCGGAAATCCATCCCCAAAAATATTGGCCGATACGCCCACCACCGTGCCGGTGTTGAACATGGTATTAATGCCGCACTTGCTGTGGTCGCCCATCATCAGTCCGCAAAATTGAAGGCCGGTGTTGGCAAATCCGCTTTTGGCATAACTCCATAGCTTTACGTTTTCGTAATTGTTTTTCAGGTTGGAAGTGTTGGTGTCGGCACCCAGGTTACACCATTCGCCAATTACCGAGTTACCGAGGAACCCATCGTGTGCCTTGTTGGAGTACCCGAAGATAACGGAGTTGCTGATTTCACCGCCCACCTTACAATACGGGCCGATGGTGGTATCGCCACGCATTTTAGCGCCCATGTTTATGTGCGAACCTTCACCGAGCGAAAAGGGTCCTTTAATCAGGGCCCCTTCCTGTATAACTGTGTTTTTGCCAAGATAGATAGGCCCCTCCTCGGCATTCAAAACGGCTGCACGCAGGTGCACTCCGCTTTCTAAAAAAATGTTTGCTTGGTTGTAAACGCGGGTGTGCGGATCGGTAATGGGTTCACTCTTGCGCCCGCTGGTTATCAGGCTGAAGTCGCGCCTCAGTTCGGCAGCAGTGTGTTGAAAGATTTTCCAGGGCTGATCGATCAGGGTAGCATCGGGTGCATAGGGTTTAAAATTAATTACCGAAACGGCTTCCGGGGTTGCTTTTGCCGAACGGAAGGCGAGCACCATATCATTTTTTTTCAACCCTTCGCCATCCTTCAGTCCGGTTACCGCTGTTAGCAGTGAGTTGTCGGGGCAAACGGCCCCATTAACGAGCAGGTTATCAGAGGCAATGCTAACCGGAAATTTTCGTGAGAGGTAATCGTTGGTGAGGTATGAAGCCTGCGTGTTCAGCAGGCGCTCCCATTTTTCGGTAATTGTTAAAATTCCAACACGTATTTTGGCTACCGGCCGGGTAAATGTAAACGGCAGCAGATTGATGCGGATGGCCGGTTCATCAAACAGTATCAGGTTCATGCAGTAAATATAGACCTCCGGCTGTAAAAATCGGTTGAACTGCCACAGCCGGCCAATAAAAAACCCTGACGGGAGCCGTCAGGGTTTAAGCATATAAGAAGAAGTAATTAAGAAGATTTCTTTTGGTATTTTTTCTGGAATTTCTCCACCCGTCCGGCCGTATCAACAAACAGCTTTTTGCCGGTAAAGAAGGGGTGCGAGGCAGAACTTACTTCGATTTTTACCAGAGGGTACTCTTTGCCGTCCTCCCACTTGATTTTTTCCTTCGATTTGATGGTGGAGCGGGTCAAAAACTTATAATCGCTCGAAGTATCGTAAAAAACAACTTCCTGGTAGTCTGGGTGAATATCCTTTTTCATCGCGTTTGTACTGTTTTCCTTAAAAAGGGACTGCAAAGATAAGCGCAAATCGAGGAAATTCAAGCCATTGCCCTGCTTTTTTGGGACAACCGAAGAACCTGCGTATTTTGCTCAGATTCGTTTGGTTTTAATGACTGCACGCCTGCTTTTTACCTTCCTGGCACCTTTTGCTGTTCTTGCCCAGAGCAGCTATGCCCCGTTAAACGAGGCTTATTACCACGGTATAGACCGGTACGAAATAAAGACCGGCCGGGTACTGCCGCAGGTGTTCACTTCGGTAAAGCCGTATAAGCGGTCGGACATAGCCGCCCTTGTGGATACGATTGCCTACCTTGAAGGCTTTACATCCACAGCTGACCTGTTTAACCGCGATTATTATAACAACGACAACTGGGAGTGGTCGCGCCCTGAAAACAACGCCAGCCGCAAGCCTTTTCTGAAGCATTTTTATCAACAGCAGTCGGATTTTTTCGCTGTGGATGAACCCGTTTTCGACCTGCATGTGAATCCGGTGCTTTACGTGGGTGCCGGTAGCGATTCGCGCGTTAACGACATGCTGTTTACCAATACCCGCGGGGTAGAAGTTCGTGGTATGATTGATAAAAAAGTAGGCTTTTACAGTTACCTGACGGATAACCAAATGCGTTTGCCTGCTTATGTTAATGAATATGTGGCGGATACAATTAATAGCCATCCGGTAATTCCTCATGAAGGATTCTGGAAAACATTTAAGGAAAACCAGGGGTATGATTTTTTGCAGGCGCGGGGTTACATCACCTTCGAAGCCACCCGACACATTAACCTGCAGGTTGGTCATGACCGTTTCTTTATCGGTAACGGATACCGCTCGCTGATTTTTTCAGACTTTTCTCCACCAGCCTGGTTTGTAAAAGGCAATGTGAAGGTGTGGAAGTTGAATTATTTCTTCAGCACCTTTCAGATGACCGGTGATGTGCGTGGCGATACCGGAGGGCTTAAATCAGTGAGTGGGGGATACCCGCAAAAGTTTACAGCTTTGCATCACCTGAGCATTAATGTGGGTAAAACGTTAAACCTGGGATTTTTTGAAGCCGTGGTATTTAGTGCAGATGACTCCACCGGCTCAACTCCCTTTCGCCTGGATTATCTTAACCCGGTTATTTTTTATCGGGCCATTGAACAACAAAATGGCAGCAGCGATAACGTAATTCTGGGATTTGATTTTAAATGGAATGTTCATCCGGAAGTTCAACTTTACGGCCAGTTTGTGCTGGACGAATTTGTGTTGAATAATATCAAAGACGGTAACGGCTGGTGGGCCAATAAATTTGGTATTCAGGTCGGAGCCAAATACATTGATGCATTTGGCATCGATAATCTTGATTTTCAGGTTGAAACCAACCTGGTGCGGCCCTACACCTACTCCCACAATACCTTGTATGGCAGCTACTCGCATTACCGGCAATCGTTGGGGCATCCGCTGGGGGCAAATTTTTATGAAGGTGCCGGCATCATCCGGTATCAGCCATTCCCACGGCTCCAGCTTGTAGGCAAACTGGTTCATACCATAACCGGACGGGATTCGACCGGGCTGAATTTTGGCGGGGATATGCTGAAGGACAATGCAACCCGGAACAACGGAACCACGGATAAAGACTATGGCAACTCTGTTGCCCAGGGTTTTCAGAATAATATAACGTTCGGATCATTGTCGGCTTCGTGGATGCTGAAGCATAACCTGTTTATTGACCTGCAATTAACAATCCGGCAAAGCCGGTGTGACCTCGCCTTTTACAACAACAACTCAACTATAACTTCGTTAGCTTTGCGCTGGAATATCCCGCAACGCCTGTACGAATTCTGATTCATGAAGATTTACTTCCGTATTTTAAACTACGCACCTAATCTTATACCCCGGCTTATCCAGTTTTTTTTGTTTTCCATACTGGGTGTGTTATTCAGTGCTTCTTACCTCGGGTTAATTATGCCCATGTTGGAAGTGCTCTTTTCCCAGGATGTTGCCGCTGCTGTACCCGCCCCGCCCGAAGCTTCCTTTTCGGTGGGGTATGTTACCGGTTTATTTAAATACCAGTTTGCAAAAATTATTGCCGAAGAGGGTCGCATCAACGCATTACTTTTTGTTTGCATTCTTATTGTTGTGGCCGTTTTCCTGGCCAATATGTTTCGGTACATGGAACGGATGACAGCTTCCCGCATCAAGGTGGATATCGTTAAGGGTATGCGGGTTCATCTTTTTCAGAATGTATCGCGCCTGCACATCGGGTACTTTAATCACCAGCGTAAGGGCGATTTGATATCACGCTTCACCAACGACATCAGCGAGGTAGAAACAGCGGTTGTTAACAGTTTAAAGAGTGTGTTAAAAGAGCCGATTACCATTGTCGTGTACTTTATTATTCTCTTCGTTATCTCGGTTAAGCTAACGCTGTTTACCCTCATTCTGCTTCCGGTTACTGGCGGCATCGTTGCAGAAATTATTAAACGGTTACGCAGAAAGGCAAAGCAAAGCCAGGAGGCGATGGGCCGTATTGTTAATATTCTGGATGAAACCTTTAGCGGTATGCGGGTTATTAAAGCGTTTAATACCCGCGATTTCATTCTGAAAAAAATTGATAATGAAACAAGTTATCACCGTAAAGTTAATTTGTCCATCTCAAGAAAGAACGAACTATCCTCTCCCTTGTCGGAATTTCTTGGTGTGATTATAGTTGCTGTAATTATGTATTACGGTGGCCAGCTTGTGATGGCCGGGGATGGTTTAAAACCTCAAGTATTTATGGGTTTTCTTGCCTTTTATGCTTCGCTTATTCAACCGGCAAAAAACTTTTCCAACGGCATTACCTCCCTGCAAAAGGGAACGGTTGCAGCCGAGCGGATTTTTGCGGTAGTGGATTTGGAGCCGGCCATTCAGAATAAACCCGGGGCGCTGCCGGTAGCCGACTTTAACGATTGTATCGAATTTAAAAACGTAAGTTTTGCTTACGAAAAGGAACCTGTTCTTAAAAATATTTCACTCAAAATCGAAAAGGGTAAAACCATTGCTCTGGTGGGGCCATCGGGAGGAGGTAAATCCACCCTGGCCGATTTGGTACCCCGGTTTTACGATCCAACAGAAGGATCCGTTCTGCTTGACGGTGTTGACCTTCGCGATTGTGAGTTGGAATCGTTACGGAAACTGATTGGTGTGGTAACCCAGGAATCTATCTTGTTTAACGACACCATATTCAACAACATTGCCTTTGGTATGCCCAATGTAAAAGAAGAAGATGTGGTAAATGCGGCCAAAGTGGCTAATGCACATGATTTTATTTCGGCCACCGAAAACGGATACCAGACTTTTATTGGCGAACGGGGCTCAAGACTATCGGGCGGGCAACGCCAGCGAATAGCCATTGCGCGGGCGGTGTTAAAAAATCCGCCCATATTAATTCTGGATGAAGCCACATCGGCATTGGATTCTGAGTCCGAGAGGCTTGTACAGGATGCCTTAACCAACCTGATGAAAAACCGCACCAGCATTGTTATTGCCCACCGGCTTAGCACCATTCAGCATGCCGATGAGATTATTGTTATCCAAAACGGCCATATTGCCGAGCGCGGACGGCACGATGAATTGATTGCTCAAAGCGGATTGTACCGTAAACTCAGCGAGATTCAAAAGGCCTGATGCTTCCTTTTGCCTTTGTGTCAAAAAAGTTAAGTTTGTTGCCCAATAACAGTTTTATGATGAAGAAAAACCGGCTGATTTTCTATGCTGTATTTGGTGTACTGCATCTGTTCATCTTTCTTTTCAGTTTATATATGGACAGCCAGAAAGAGAATTTTCAGTTCCTCATCCAAATGCAGGGAAAAATCTGGATGCTGAAGTACGGCTCCCTTATATTACTGATGATGTTTGCTACAAATGTAGTGTTGCATTACCGCGATAACCGGAGAAATAGTGCAGAAAAAGAAAAACTGACAACCGAACTCAACACATTAAAAGCCAAGCTTTACGATTTGAACGAGGCAAAATCTTCTGCCGGCCAGACAAATTCTTCGAAGTAACCATGGATACACGACATATCATCACCACCGAACTGCAACAGGCGGCCACGGTACTCGATAACTTTTTAAAAGAGCCTACCAATTACCTCCGCATAGATGAAGCCGCAAAGGTAATGGTACAAGCAGTGAATAACGGAGGCAAGATCATCGCCTGCGGTAATGGAGGTTCACATTGCGTGGCTATGCATTTTGCCGAAGAGCTAACCGGTCGCTATCACGAAAGCCGCACACCCGTTCCGGCCATTTCCATCTCCGACTCCGGCCACATCACCTGCGTAGGCAATGAGTATGGATTTGATTACATCTTTTCAAGGTTTATCGATGCACTGGGAACCCCCAATGATGTACTGCTGGCCATCAGCACCAGCGGCAACTCACAGAACGTAGTGCTGGCGGCCCAGGCTGCTAAAAAGAAGGGAATGAAAGTGGTAGCCCTTACAGGTAAAAATGGCGGCAAACTGGCAGCGCATGCCGATGTGGAAATTCGTGTGCCCCACTTCGGCTATGCCGACCGGATTCATGAAATCCACTATAAGATAGTGCACATCCTTATTTTGCTTATCGAAAAACAAGTGTAACCATGTTGGCCAAAACCTACGGTTGTGCAGTACAGGGGGTTGAGGCGCGAAAAATTACCGTAGAGGTACGTGTAGGCCAGGGCCTGCGCTTTCACATGAGCGGCTTGCCCGATACAGCCGTAAAAGAAAGCGAGCACCGGGTTGAATCGGCCATTAAGCAATTTCAGTTTTTTATGCCACGCGAAAAAACCGTGGTTAACCTGGCGCCTGCCGATATCCGAAAAGAAGGTTCAGCGTATGACCTGCCCATTGCGCTATGCATCCTGCAAGCCTCCGGCCAGGTGACAATTGATCAACTGGAAGACTACCTCATCATGGGGGAGCTTGCTTTGGACGGTACCCTTCGCCCGATTAAGGGAGTTTTGCCCATCGCCATCCAGGCCCATAAGGAGAGTTTCAAAGGCTTCATCCTTCCAAAAGACAATGCGCGCGAAGCAGCCATCGTAGATGGTTTGAATGTGTATGGTGTAAGTTCGTTAAAAGAGGCCGTTGATTTTCTTCAACGGAAAATTTCCATTGAGCCGGTGCACCTGGATACCCGGCAGGTCTTTGCTTCGCAAGTCAATGAGTACGATGCCGATTTCAGCGATGTACAAGGGCAGGAGAACATCAAGCGGGCAATGGAAATTGCCGCAGCCGGTGGCCATAACGTAATTATGATAGGTCCGCCCGGTGCCGGGAAAACCATGCTGGCTAAACGGTTGCCTTCCATCTTGCCTCCGTTAACCCTTCAGGAAGCGCTGGAGACGACCAAGATTCATTCAGTGGCCGGAAAAATCGGGCGTGATACCGCACTTATCGCTACACGTCCCTTTCGTTCGCCCCATCATACCATTTCGGATGTTGCCCTGGTGGGTGGTGGCGGCAATCCACAGCCGGGCGAAATTTCGCTGGCACACAATGGCGTGTTGTTTCTGGATGAACTTCCCGAATTTAAGCGCACTGTGTTGGAAGTGATGCGCCAGCCAATGGAAGACAGGAAGGTGACTATCTCACGCGCGAAAGTTTCGATTGATTATCCGGCCAGCTTTATGCTGGTAGCCAGCATGAACCCTTGCCCTTGCGGCTATTACAACCATCCCGAAAAAGAATGCGTGTGCGGGCCGGGCGTTGTTCAGCGTTACCTCAGTAAGGTAAGCGGGCCGCTGTTGGATCGAATTGATCTGCATGTTGAAGTAGTGCCTGTTAGTTTCGATGAAATGACAGCCAACCGGAAAGTGGAGACCAGCGCAGAAATCCGTGAACGTGTGGTAAAGGCACGGGCGATTCAATCCGATCGCTTCAGCGATCAGAAAAGCATTTACTGCAATGCCATGATGCCCTCGAATATGGTTAAAGAAGTTTGTCAGATTAATGAGGCTGGAAGAGTGCTGCTGAAAACCGCTATGGAAAGGCTTGGTTTATCGGCTCGCGCGTATGACCGGATACTGAAAGTATCGCGTACGATAGCTGATTTAGCCGGAAGTGCAGAGATAAAAACAGAGCACCTGGCCGAAGCCATTCAGTACCGCAGTTTGGATCGCGAGGGATGGGCGGGTTAAATCGGGTGGTTATGAATCGGACAATCCTAATTTACGGTTTAGTGCTTGCGGTTGCTATTGCTCTGCTTAAGTTGCTGGAATACCGCTTTTTTTACCGGCAACTTTCGGTAGAGATTTACATAGGTATAATAGGGTTGTTGTTTACCATACTAGGCATTTGGGTTGGTCAGAAAATAACCCGCAGAAAAAAAGTAGTTGTAGCAGCATCAGCAGGTAATTTCATATTGAATGAGGAGGTTCTTGCCAGAACCGGCATCAGCAGGCGAGAATATGAAGTACTGGAATTGGTGGCACAAGGGCTTTCAAATCAGCAGATTGCCGACAAACTGTTTATTTCACTTAATACGGTTAAAACCCATATGGCTAATTTGTTTTTGAAGTTGGATGCAAAAAGACGCACACAGGCTATTCAACAGGCTAAGAGGCTTAGGTTGCTGCCTTGAAATAACCTCAATCGGCAGTCTAACTTTCAGTAATTTACAACCACTAAACTCTGCTATCAATGGTTATATATACCCATCCTACTTTCGGGTTATCCTGGTTGTACACTTGCATTTCATACTTTCGGGCGATTGTTATTCAGACGCTTCTGGGTTGTTTTGAGGCAAAAAATTAAAATGAAAAAGGTTATTATCACGTACGGACTTATTTCAGGAGCTATTGTATCTGTAATGTTATTTGTAAGCATGCCCTTGTTTCAGAGGGGTTTATTGCATCATGATAATGGCATGTATGTGGGGTTCGCTTCCATGATCATTGCCTTTTCACTGATTTTTTTTGCGATTAAGTCATACCGGGATAAATATCTTAACGGCTCCATTTCCTTCGGCATGGGTTTTACTGTTGGGATTTTAATAACACTTATCGGCTCGGTAGTGTATGCCGTGAGCTGGGATATTATTGTTCGTACAATGTGGCCGAACTTTGCCGAATGGTACAACCAGTTGCAGTTGGAGCAATTATCAAATAAAGGGGTTTCAGATCAGGAAATAGCAGAGGCAAAACTTGAGATGGAAAAATTTGCATCTATGTATGCAAACCCGTTCATCCGGTTTGGTTTTACCGTGATGGAGATATTTCCGGTAGGGCTAATTATAACCATTATTAGTGCAGGTGTGCTGCGAAAGAAGGATTTTCTCCCGGCCGAATAACTAATAAAATCACAATGCAATCAAAAGCAAAAACTGTTAATGAGTACCTCAAATCATTACCGCCTGACCGCCAGGCGGTAATGAAGAAATTAAGGAGGCTGGTAGCCGACACTATCCCAAAAGGATTTGAGGAGGTAATGCAATACGGAATGATAGGCTATGTTGTGCCGCACAAACTCTATCCTGCGGGGTACCACACCAACCCCAATGAGCCGCTGCCCTTTATCTGCCTGGCTTCGCAGAAAAATCATATCGCTCTCTACCACATGATGGTCTATCAGGGAAAATTGCATGATTGGTTTGTTTCGGAATGGAAAAAGGTATCCTCTAGAAAATTAGATATGGGTAAATCATGTATCCGTTTTAAGAATCCGGATGATATTCCCTTTCCTCTTATTAAGGAACTTGTGTCGAAGGTTACACCTGCCCAATGGATTGAAGTTTACCAAAAATCGGTAAACAGAAAAAAGTAACTAGAGGCCATCTCAAAAATCAGGCTAACCACAAAGTAGCACAGAGAAAGCACAAAGGTCACAAAGAAAGAGTTCAGTATATTGTGTTTCTCCATGTTCTTTGTGTGTACTTAGTGGCCTTTGTGGTTAAGTTTATTTTTGAGATGACCTCTAAGGACTAATCAACGGCAACTGAAAGAGGTTGTCCCAGGCAGCGAGGGCGGGCTTGGGGTTAAGTTCCTTATCCACCATACCTAAAAATGCAAAGAACCGGATGTTGTCGTTCACTTCGGGTGGAAGAGCCGGTAAATCAATATCGGTAAACACGAGTTGAAAATACGCGGTTGCATTTGCGTTATTGAGTAATTTATGATGGTGAGCGATATAATCGCGTTGTTTTTCGGGTGAACTGGTTATGGTAAAGGGAGGAATGTTGATGGGCTCAGAGGTCCACCCGCCTTCAGAAACAAATACGGCAATATTTTTCCCTTCTATCAGTCGGGTATAATAATTGGCAGGCAGGTCATTTGGGGAGTTCCACCCGAGATACGGATAGGAGGAGAGCCCCAGTTCTTCAATAAACGGGAAGTCGGTGAAATCCTGTGCTATGCCCCGGTAAGTTCCACCGCCCAGGTTGCCCCAGGCGTAATCAACCTGTACGCTGATACTTAAATTAGTTTCCGGGTGAAGGCTGCTAATTTGGGTCGCGGCATCGGCAGCAGCTTGTTTCACGCCATTATAGATGGCCGCTGGCGCTCCATCACGGATGAGGTTGGTTTCGAGGGCAAGGCCAAGGTGTTCGGGGTTTAGTACGCTGTCCATCACTACTACAAAGCGTTTGTAGAGGGCCTGAATCTCCGGTTCGGCAATGCTTCGGCCGGCTGCAACAAGTTCCTGCGCATCCGAAGAGCGATCGAGTCCGTTCTGCGGATCGATATAAACCCACAACTCAAATCCTTTGCTTCGGTAGTAGTCAGCCAAAGCTTTGTAGTTGTCAACCACAAAGCTTACGGGGTTGTGTCCGGCCAGCAGTTCTTCCCAGGGAGGCTCGGTGGTAATCATAGCCGCATCGGCCCGTTCGCTCCACAGCAGCAGCGATTGTATAAAGAGGTCGAAGTCATCAAACCGGGGAGCCGAGTTCTGAAAACCCATTTTGTAGGTGCGGTGCTGATGCGTTTCATTATCGGAACAGGCTGTTAGAAGCAGCAAGGAGATTACCCAGGTAAATTTTTTCATAGTTGTGTAATCTGATTGGTTTACGTGCTGCGTTGCCTTCTTGCTTCAAATACCACCACCGCTGCCGAGGTGGACACGTTCATCGAATCAATTTTACCATGCATGGGTATAATGATGTTGGTATCCGAATTTTTAATCCATATTTCCGAAAGGCCCGTAGCTTCAGTGCCCATTACAATTGCACAGGGTTTGGTAAAATCAACCTCGGTGTACGGCTTTGATGATTTTAAGTATGTACAATATATTGCCAACTCATTTTTTTTCAGCCACCGGATAGTTTCTTCGCTGGTGGCGCTGGCGAGTTGTTTGGTGAAGATGCATCCGAGGCTCGACCGGATAACATTCGGATTGTAAAAATCGGTAAGCGGGTCACAGCTAATCACGGCATCCACTCCGGCTGCATCGGCTGTGCGCAGAATGGCGCCCAGGTTTCCGGGTTTTTCCACAGCCTCCAGAACAAGTACCAGTGGATTTTTAGATAATCTAATCTGCTCCAGTCCGTGCGGTTTCATTTCAGCAACGGCTATCACGCCTCCGGAGTTTTCGCGTACGGCAATTTTATCAAATACCGGCTTGGTAACACGGGCAAGAAATTTGTCAGCCAGGCCGAGTGCCTTCAGATCAGTTGATGAAATAAGATCTTCGCAGAAAAACAGGTTGCCTATTTTGTAGCCGGCTTCAAGCGCAAGCATAAGTTCCATTCTTCCCTCAATGGTAAAAAGCTGCTGCTTCCTGCGTTCGCGTGGTTTCTCCAGCGAAAGCAGGCTTTTTATTTTAGGGTTGTGGACGCTTGAAATAAGGTCACCCGATTTCATCCGGTGGCGTATAAAAATTTTAACTTTCGGAAAGTTGCTAAATAAACCTGAAACCAGAAACCTTGAACTTTAACCCTTGAGCCCTAAACTCCTGCATCCTTCCTCCTGGACCGACTACGAACTGATAGACTCGGGCGATGGTGAAAAACTTGAACGGTTCGGAAAGTTTACGCTTATCCGGCCCGAACCGCAGGCTATCTGGAGCAAAGTGTTGCCTGAAAAGGAATGGACATTGCTTGCCCATGCCCGTTTCGACCGGGAGCAGAAAGACCGGTTCAGGTTTACCGATGAGGTAAAAGGGGGTTGGAAAAAAATCAAACCGATGCCTGAAAGCTGGCAAGTGCACTACTCTCACAATCAACTTCAACTCACCCTGCGCCTTGCACTAACCGGGTTTGGCCATGTGGGAATTTTTCCGGAACAGGGCTCTAACTGGAATTTTATTTTTGATACACTGAATGCGTGGAGTTTGCCAAAAGTCCGTGTGCTTAATTTGTTTGCCTATACCGGGGCAGCCTCGGTAGTGGCCCGCATGGCCGGTGCCGAAGTAACCCATGTGGATGCCTCGCGCCCCGGGCTGAACTGGGCCAACCAGAATATGCAACTTAACAACCTGGCCGACATCCGCTGGGTATATGAAGATGCGTTCAAGTTTGTAAAACGCGAAGTAAAACGCGGCAACAAATACAACGGCATTATTATGGACCCGCCTCCTTACGGCCGCGGACCGGAAGGCGAGAAGTGGACCCTGCAGGAGCAACTCAACGAACTGGTACACTTAAGCAGCGAACTGCTGGAAAAGAAAAATTGCTTTTTCATTTTGAATATGTATGCGGTTGGCCTGTCATCGCTGGTCGGATTAAACGTTGCCAAATCGTATTTCCCAACTGTATCATTCGAGTGGGGAGAGTTTTTCTTAAAATCGAAACAGAACCGCGATTTACCGATGGGTACCTTCCTTCGCTTTGCAGGTTAATGTGTTAGTGCAATCCTTTTGCGTGGCCTGTCAAACCTTGGGCCTTATTCGTTATCTTTGCGCCCTTAATTAAGTAAGATTCAATTTTTTGAGCGGATTTCGAGGATTTATGGACGTAAACAAAATCAGAAACATTGCCATTATTGCCCATGTTGACCACGGCAAAACAACGCTGGTGGATAAAATGCTTCATGCCGGCCATCTTTTTAAAGACCATGAAAACCCGGGCGAACTTATCATGGACAGCAACGAGCTGGAACGTGAGCGCGGCATCACCATTTTAGCAAAAAATGTTTCCGTACGATACAAGGATTACAAGATTAACATCATTGATACCCCCGGCCACAGCGATTTCGGAGGCGAGGTGGAGCGTGTACTGAATATGGCCGATGGCTGCCTGTTGCTGGTGGATGCCTTTGAAGGCCCAATGCCGCAAACCCGGTTTGTATTGCAAAAGGCATTACAGCTTGGCTTAAAGCCTATTGTTGTAATTAACAAGGTGGACAAAAAGAATTGTACACCTGATGAAGTACACGAGCAGGTATTCGACCTGATGTTTGCACTGGATGCCACCGAAGACCAACTGGATTTTCCTACCTATTACGGCTCGGCCAAGCAGGGGTGGATGAGCACCGACTGGAAGAAGCCGACAACGGATATTACACCTTTGCTTGAGGGCATCATTAAATACATTCCCGCTCCGAAAGTGGAAGAGGGAACAACCCAATCGTTAATTACCTCATTGGAATATTCATCTTATATCGGTCGTGTGGCCATTGGTCGTATGCACCGCGGGGTGTTACGGAGCGGGCAGCCGGTGGCGTTGGTTAAGCGCGACAGCAAAGCAGTTGTAAAAACGCGCATCAAAGATTTGTATGTGTTCGAAGGCTTTGAAAAGCAAAAGGTGGAAGAGGTAAAGTCCGGTGAAATATGCGCCATGGTGGGGCTGGAAGGTTTTGAGATTGGCGATACGGTGGCCGATCCGGAAAAGCCCGAGGCCATGAAGTCTATCGCCATTGATGAGCCTACCATGAGCATGCTATTCACCATTAATAATTCGCCTTTTTTCGGTAAGGAAGGAAAGTTTGTTACCTCGCGTCATATTAAGGAACGTCTTGACAGGGAGTTGGAAAAGAATCTGGCGCTGCGGGTGGGTGATTCGGGCTCAGCCGACAGTTTTGTGGTGTATGGCCGCGGGGTATTGCACCTGTCGGTACTCATCGAAACCATGAGGCGCGAAGGGTATGAGTTGCAGATTGGCCAGCCGCAGGTAATTTTTAAAGAAATTAACGGTGTACGTTGCGAGCCGGTTGAAGAACTGACCATTGACTTACCTGAAGCCGATGCCGGCAAGGCCATCGAAACGGTGTCCATCCGCAAAGGCGAAATGACCAACATGGAGCCGAAAGGCGACAGGATGATTTTAAAGTTTGTAATTCCATCGCGTGGAATCATCGGGCTGCGAAATTATTTATTGAATGTTACTGCAGGGGAGGCAATCGTTACCCATCGCTACAAAGAATATCAGCCTTATAAAGGCGAAATACCGGGCCGGATAAACGGGTCGCTCATTGTTATGGAAGAAGGCGAAGCTATACCCTACAGTTTGCACAACCTGCAGGATAGGGGCAAGTTCTTTATTGAGCCGGGTGAACCGGTGTACGAAGGCCAGGTAATTGGCGAACACAGCCGCGCGGGCGACCTGGTGGTGAACGTTACCAAAACCAAGAAGCTTACCAACATCCGCGCATCCGGTGCCGATGAAAAAATGAAAATTGCACCACCCATAAAATTTTCACTCGAGGAAGCATTGGAGTACATCCAGTCGGATGAATACGTTGAAGTAACCCCCAAATCCATCCGGTTGCGCAAGATCCTGTTAAAAGAAAACGACCGCAAGCGCGAACGTAATAAAGGCTGATGATGCGCAGACTCCTGTTATTTATCCTGGTTCTTTCAGCATCGGTTGTTTATTCACAACAAAAATGGAGCGCCCTTGAAACCGAAGGGGATACGCTGCTAAACAACCAGCAGTTTCTTCAGGCTATCGGCAAATACAACAAAGTTGTAAGCCTTCAGAAAAAGGCAAAGTATTCGGGCACTTCGTTGGTCAGGTATAAAAGGGCTGTTTGTCTTTATTACCTGCAGGAGTTTAACCTTGCTCTGGCCGACCTGGATGCCTTTATTCCTGCCAATCCATCATTTTACCAGGCGCGGTTGCTTCGTGCCTTTATCTACCGTGAGCTTGGCGATCCTGAAAAACAGCTTATTGATATTAATGAAGTACTAACCTCTGACCCATGGAACGTTGACTTGTTAAAATGGCGTGCCGGTGTTATGCTTGAAACAGGCGAGTATGCCAAGGCGCAGGCCGATTTGCTTAAAGTACAGGAGATTCGTACCGATGAAGAAGTTGAATTGTACCTGGGCCTTACCTGGTACTACCTCGATAATCCGGATGAAGCGCTGAACCAGTTTAATAAGGCTATCGAGTTAAACGGAGGTTATGCCCCGGCTTACCAGTATGCAGGAATTTTGTGTATTGAACAGGATGCCTACGAACTTGCTCTTACCTATGTTGACCTGGCCTTGCGCCTTGAACCAGGCAATACACAGTTAACCTTTTACAAGGGAATCGCGCTGGTAGAAACCGGCAAAAACGATGAAGGCTGCCGGCTGCTAAACAAAGCCTTTTATGCGGGTATTGATGATGCCGCGGGGTACCTGATGAAATTCTGCTACCAGGTTGAGGATTAACCGGTTGCAATAATTCGGTTACCGGTCGTTTGGCAGGCGTAATTGCCCTGCTATTTTTGCACATGCCTGAGCAGGTCCTCATTCTCGATTTCGGTTCGCAGTACACCCAACTTATTGCACGCAGGGTGCGCGAACTTAACGTGTATTGCGAAATTCATCCCTACAACAAAATCCCACCCATAACCGGGCAGGTAAAGGGTATTATTTTGTCCGGCAGCCCATGCTCGGTTCGCGATGAAGGCGCTCCGGATGTGGACCTCAGCCGGTTTGGCAACCTGCCGGTGCTGGGCGTTTGCTATGGTGCGCAGCTCATCGCCCACAAAAACAAGGGTACCGTGTTGCCCTCGCATACCCGCGAATACGGAAGGGCCCGGCTTACCACGGTTGACCACCACAGCGACTTGCTGAAAGAAATTTCATTGGACACGCAGGTGTGGATGTCGCATGCCGATACCATTGCCCAGGTGCCTGATAATTTCCAGGTTATTGCCAGCACACCATCGGTTAAGGTGGCGGCCTACCAGGTAACCGGAAAAAAGATTTTTGGCATCCAGTTTCATCCTGAAGTGACCCATACCGTTGAGGGTAAAAACCTGCTGCGCAATTTTGTGGTGCATATTTGCGGTTGCGCACAAGACTGGACGCCTGATCAGTTCGTTGAATCAACAATCGTTGAACTAAAAAGCAAACTTGGCAACGACCAGGTGGTGATGGCGCTTTCCGGTGGCGTTGACTCAACTGTAGCCGCAACACTCATTCACCGCGCCATAGGCAAAAACCTGCATTGCATATTTGTTGATAACGGGCTGCTTCGGAAAGATGAATTCAGCCAGGTGCTGAAATCGTATGAGGGAATGGGCCTGAATATTAAGGGTGTTGATGCCCGGCAGAAATTTTATTCAGCATTGAAAGGATTGAGCGATCCGGAAGCCAAACGCAAGGCCATTGGCAAAACATTTATTGATGTGTTCGATGAGGAAGCGCATGCCATAAAGGATGTGAAGTGGCTGGGTCAAGGCACAATTTATCCCGATGTGATTGAATCAGTATCTGTTAAAGGCCCTTCTGCTACCATTAAATCGCATCACAATGTGGGTGGCTTGCCCGAAACCATGAAACTAAAAGTGGTAGAGCCATTAAATACCTTGTTTAAAGATGAAGTGCGGCTGGTAGGTAAAACACTGGGAATTGATCCGGCTATTTTAGGAAGGCATCCGTTTCCGGGGCCAGGTCTTGGAATTCGGATTCTGGGCGAGATAACCGAAGCAAAGGTAAAAATACTGCAGGAGGTAGATGCTATTTTTATTGAAGCGCTGAAACAACAAGGTCTTTATAATACCGTTTGGCAGGCGGGCGCAGTTTTATTGCCGGTACAGTCGGTAGGGGTAATGGGCGATGAACGCACCTACGAACAGGTTGTTGCTTTGCGTGCCGTATCCAGCACCGATGGCATGACGGCCGATTGGGTACATTTGCCCTACACCTTTCTGGCCGATGTATCGAGCGATATTATTAACCGGGTGAAGGGTGTAAACCGGGTGGTGTACGACATCAGTTCAAAGCCCCCGGCAACTATTGAGTGGGAGTAAAAAGTTGCATCATGACACAACGCATCGTACTACTTTTTTGCATGGTATGGCTGGCAGCCTCCATCAACTTGCCTGCCCAGGTTAATTACCAGCAACAGTATGCCAGCGCCAAAGCGTTGTTTAAAGAAGGGCGGTATAACCTGGCGATGGAGTCGTTCAAGCCCTTGATTCAGTACGATGCCAACAATCCGTTTTCAGAGTATGCATCATTTTTTTACGCGATAAGTGCGTATCATCAGGGCTATCGTTCGGTAGCCAAAGATATGCTCATGCAGGTTAAATCCCTTTACTCCACCTGGGATCAACTCGATGAAGTAAACCTGTGGCTGGCAAAAATTTATTTTGATGGAGGCGAGTACTTCCAGGCCTTGCAGGCATTGGCACAAATTAAAAGCGGAAAACTGGCTAAAGAGCAGGCTGCCCTTAAACGAAGTCATCTTGCGGCCGTTACCGATGCGGAGGCGCTGAAGCGCATGCATGAAAGTTATCCGAATGATGAAATTGTGGGCGATCGGCTGGCCCGGGTAATTGCCCAATCAAACCAACCCGATGACAAGACTTTGCTGGATAAGCTCATCGCCAAATTCAAGCTAAAGAAATCTGATTTTGTGGATGAAGTTCCTCCTACTGTGCATAAAGAAATTTACAGTGTATCCGTCCTTTTTCCGTTTCTGGTAAACACACTGGAGCCCACGCCCCAGCGAAAACGCAACCAGTTTGTACTTGATTTATACGAAGGTATGAAGCTGGCAGTTGATACACTGGCTAAACAAGGCGTTAAAATCAGCTTGCGCGCATACGATACCGAACGCAACGCGGAAAAGATAAAAGAGCTTTTAACCAAAGAGGAGATCAGAAATACCGATCTGATTGTCGGGCCGTTGTTTCAGGAAGAAAATAAACTGGTACAGGATTTTTCGCGTGCCAACCGGATTAACCTGTTTAACCCGGTAAGCAATAATTTCGATCTGGTAAAAGATAATCCCTACGGGTATTTATTCCAACCCTCACTTGAATCACTGGGATCAAACTCGGCTGAGTTCCTCGACTCATATAAACTTAAAAATAAAAAGTGCATGGTGTTCTTTGGCGAAACCAGGCGCGACTCGGTGCTGGCCATGAGCTTTCTGAAACGCGCTGCCACTACGGGGCTTACTATCATGCAGATAGAACGTGTAAGCCGTTCGGAGTCAGCTAAGATTATGTCCATCCTGGCAACACCAACGGAGTTTGATGAATTTAAGTATCCCAAGCAATTCAGCCTGCCCAAAGACAGCCTGGGCTGCGTGTTTGTCGCTTCGGATGATCCGTTGATTTACACCAAGGTCATCAGCAGCATAGAAGCCCGCAAAGACTCGGTCACAATTTTAGGGTCCGAAGCATGGCTTGACCAGACTGCGGTTGATTTTGAAAAATACCAGCAGTTGGGCATTGTTTTGTTTGCCTCTAATTTCACAGCAGTAACCAATCCGGCCTACCAGGCCTTTCAGCGTAAGTTTATACGTACGCACGGCAGGGTATCAACAACAAATCCGTATTCGGATTACGCCAAACTGGGGTATGATTTTATGTTATTTGTTGGTAATACATTGCACAAGTATGGTGTTTATTTTCAGGATGCCCTCGTGCGTCAAAAATTTACCGGGTACCTTACCGAAGGATATGATTTTCAGCAGGCGCGCGATAACCAGTTAGTTCCGTTTGTACAATTTCGGTCAGGAGAGTTAACATTGATTGATAAAAAATAACCTTGAAACGTGCTAAAGGCGATTAAGAAATTAAATCCGATACACCGTGCTACGGGCATCCTGGCATTCAGCGGGCTTGTGATTGTGGTTTTAATGGCATTGGCTGTACGGCACATCCGTACCGGGTATGCGCAAACAGCGGCCTGTAATAACCTGATTATGGAATGCAGGCAGGTGCTGGCAACCGGACAACTGCATTATGATCGGATTGCCGATTCAAATCAGCCACGGGCGATGGAGGATGAGGTGCTTAAGCCGCTAAGCAGGATAATTCATAACCTGGAAGCATTTTATGCGGGAGATCGCCCGCCCGGTTTTGATTTACCTGAGCCGGATGAAGACACCCGGGTTTTGATTAAAAATTTTCTGTACGATGTACAGCGAATAAGTACTGGTATAAACCAGCAGCGGCAGGCAGGAACGTTCGTAAAATCGGAAATTGATAATGCATTTGAGCAGGCCTCCCATTCGCTTGATCGGTTAGCCGGCTTGTTGGCTGTACAGGTAAAAGCAATTTCAGTTCGCATGCAATCAGTTTCACTGCTTATGCTGGTGCTGTTGGCCGGAGTTTTTACCATAAGTGTTTTCATGTATTTCCGATCCAACCGACAAAAGAATAAACTAATAAAACTCACTGCCTCCAGTCTGGAAGAGGAGAAAAGCCGCGTTGATACACTTTCGCGTTTTATTGAAGCTATTTCCAACGGTGATTACTCAGTTGCTATTGGAACGGATGATAAAAGTGGTTTAACTGCTCGGCTTTTAAGTATGCGGGATAACCTCAAAGCCAATGCCGATGAAGATGCCCGGAGGAACTGGGCAACCCAGGGCCTCGCTCAAATTGGTGAGATTCTCCGTGAGACAGGTAATGCTGCAGCGTTGTATGATAAACTCATTAAGTTTGTTGTAAACTATACCGGCAGCAACCAGGGTGGTTTGTTTTTGCTTAATGATGATGATGAACATCATCCGTTTCTGGAACTTGTATCGGCTTATGCGTTTGAACGAAAAAAATTTATCTCCAAACAGGTTGATATCGGTCAGGGCATGGTGGGGCAGTGTTATCAGGAAGCCGACCGGATTTTTCTGACCAAATTACCCGAAGAGTATGTGCACATTACATCGGGCCTTGGCGGAGCCACGCCCACCTGCCTGTTACTGGTGCCGCTAAAGGCCAACGACAAAGTATATGGCGTATTGGAGTTGGCCAGTTTTAAGCAATTGGCAGAACATCAAATCCGGTTGATAGAAAAGTTTGCAGAAAGTATAGCCGCAACGGTTTCTGCGGTTAAAATAAACGAAAGTACGCGCATGCTGTTGGAACGCACCCAACAGCAAGCCGAAGAGATGCGGGCCCAGGAGGAGGAAATGCGTCAGAATATGGAGGAACTTTCGGCTACCCAGGAGGAAATGGCCCGTAAGGAGCGTGAATACATAAAGCGTATTTCCGAATTGGAAGAACAGGTTAACAGCAAGGCCACAGCAGGTTAAAATTCAGCAAAAACGCCTTTTCTATTACATCAGCCCGGCCGGTACCTATTACGTAATCGCTTGATTCCGTATAAATTCCGTATTTTTACCTTCCATAATGCTTTTAAAATGATCAGCAATCAGCGGTTTATCATTTTTTGCCTGCTTCTGTTGCCTTTTGCGGGTTATGCCCAGGGCGAACGCAAAGACAAAACAGCAGTTACATACGAGGAAATTTACGATGAACCTTATTCGGTAAATAAGCTGTTTGTGCACCTGCAGCCCCTCTATGGCGAAGTGTTTGCCACCAACGTCAACGCGGGCTTCGGTTTGGAAGCCAACTACTACCTGCGCGACAAGGTTGATTTTAAGGCACACTTCAGAAAAACGTACAGTAAAAGTTTTTACGACTATTCACGCGACCTGGCCGCAAAAACTTCGGATGTCGATAACCGTTTCGAGGTGTTTAACTACTACGAATTCGGGTTTACCTATCACGTAAAAGATTTTGATGAAAGCTCGAAGACAAAAATGTTCCTGTACAAAAGCAGCTACAAGGGTAACAAATGGGCTGCGCGCGTACCGTTAACTGCCGAGGTGCCCTGTAAGGTTCGTAAAATTTACGGAGCCCGGCTGGGCGGCATCATCTGGGATAGTTCAACCGACCTGAACCGTGCAATGGAAAACCAGGGACTATCGTATTCGGATTTCAGAAGTTCAGACGGTATCCTCCTTTCCGATTTCACCACCGATGCCAACCTTTTCAGCAACATCTCTTCCAGAGGGCTTTACCTGGGTGGTTCGATGACGTGGATTCGTAACGTTGCCGTTAGCTTTGATAAGTTTGAAGCCGGTGTGGACGACCTCATCCTTACAGTTTTTGCCGATTTGATGTTTGCGCCTTCGCTTGCATTGGACAATATTGTATACACACCTGTTGACTCCAACTCCGGTTTACCTATCCTCACCGAACAGCGATCGTATGATGTAAGTGCTGTTAACCTGAAGAAGTTCGGTTTCCGTGCCGGCATCGAAGGTAAATTTAACCGGCAATTCAGCTGGGCCTATGGCGGTGAAATCGGTTACCGCCCCAGCATTGAGGGTAAAACCTTTTATGCGCTCTTAAAGATCAGCTTCCCGGTATTTGGCTCGAACCTCGACTATGGTGTTGAGGCATTTGGAAAATAATTCTGTACCCTTGTGACCTGCGATTTACTGATCCTGAATAGTAAAGGATTAGTACAGGTTCGCGAACATTGGAAAGGCCCTGTACGCGGCAGTGCCATGGCCGAACTCCCTGTGCTCGCTGATGCTTACCTGACGGTTTCCAACGGATTGATTTCCGGTTACGGCCCCATGCAGGAACTTCCGGCTTCCATCCTGCCGGCAGCAACGATAGATGCATCAGGCCGGTTTGTATTTCCTGCTTTTGTTGATTCGCATACCCACCTGGTATTTGCAGCCAGCCGCGAGGAGGAGTTTGTTATGAAAATTCGGGGAGCCACCTACGAAGAGATTGCCAAAAGAGGCGGAGGAATACTTAATTCTGCAAAAAAACTTCAACAGCTTTCGGAAGATGAATTGCTTAATCGCTCCATCGGTCGTGCCTGGGAGATCATCCGTTCAGGAACGGGTGCAGTAGAAATTAAAAGTGGTTACGGGCTTACCGTGCAAGACGAACTGAAAATGTTGCGGGTGGCCAGGCGCATCGGTCGGGAAACTCCATTAACGGTTAAAACCACTTTTCTCGGTGCACACGCGGTACCTAAAGAAACATCCAAAACCAAGTACATGGATCTGATTTTAAACGAAATGATTCCAGCTGTAGCAGCTGAGAACCTGGCCGATTACATTGATGTATTTTGCGAGCAGGGCTTTTTTACACCGGAAGAAACTGAACGGATTGTTGAACGAGGAAAAGAGCATGGCATGAAACCCCGCATCCATGCCAACCAGCTGCACCGGTCGGGCGGGGTGCAGGTAGGTGTTAAAACCGGGGCGTTGAGTGTGGATCACCTGGAGAACATCGGGGAGGAGGAAATCAATTTACTGAAGGGTACAAGTGTAATGCCCACCGCGCTTCCGGGGGCTGCGTTTTTTCTCGGCCTTCCGTTTCCTCCGGCAAGAAGAATGCTTGAAGCCGGGCTGCCACTGGCCATTGCGTCTGATTACAATCCCGGCAGTTCACCCAGCGGCAATATGCCCCTGATGGTTGCCCTGGCATGTATTAAAATGAAAATGACACCCGAAGAGGCAATCAATGCGGCCACCCTTAATACCGCTTATGCGCTTGAGTTGGATGATGTGATGGGAGCGGTGACGGTTGGAAAAAGAGCAAATCTGGTTATTACCAGACCCATGCCTTCGCTGGCTTATCTGCCGTATGCGTATGGCAGTAACCTGATTGAGTCGGTTCTTGTTGACGGAAAACTTATTTAATCAGTCCGCTTTACTTCTACCGAATAAGTAATCTTACTGTTGAGTGTTGCTGCTACGGAACAATATTTTTCGAGCGAAAGCGAGGCTACTTTATTCAGTTCATCTTCGTTTACATCGGGCGAGGTGATGATGTATTTGCAATGGATGTCAGTAAACCTGCGCGGAGCATCTTCCTTTCGAGCCCCGGTGGTTTCAATAACAAAGTCGATAATTTTTTTCTTGCGCTTTTTAAGTATCAACACAATGTCCACTGCGCCACAGGCCGCGAGCGAAGACAGCAGCAGTTCAACAGGCGATTGATTGATTTTCAATGATGCCTCACGCATATCAATCCTTACAGTATGGCCTGAACCATTGGAAGCCTCATATACTTCATCTTCCAGCATGCGTGTTATAATCTTCATAATCTGAATGGAATGCCTAAAATTAGGTTACTTTAACCGGAATTTGTTTTTTGGCGATATGAATTTTGACAGGAATCTTAGTCAGCAACTGCGGGAGGCAATCCGCGATATTCCTGACTACCCCAAACCAGGCATTGTATTCAAGGATATTACCCCGGTACTGACTGACCCGGAGTTGATTACGCAGGTTATAGATGCATTGGTTAGGCATGCCCGAACCTTTAATGTGGATGCTATTGTGGCCATTGAAGCGCGTGGTTTTATATTCGGAGGAATGCTGGCCCACGCACTAAACCGCCCGTTTGTACCGGTACGCAAGGTGGGCAAGCTTCCGTACCGCACTATTTCAAGGGATTATGACCTGGAATATGGCTCGGCCACCGTTGAGATGCATGAAGATGCTATTTTAAAGGATTGGAATGTTTTAGTACACGATGACCTGCTGGCTACCGGAGGCACCGCGGCAGCGGCCGGTCGCCTCGTACAGCAGGCAGGCGGGCGCGTGGCCGGCTTTTCTTTTCTGATTAATCTCTCCTTTCTGCCGGGTGAGAAAAAACTGGTGTCCGAATTTGGTATAAACCCTTATTGCCTGGTTTCGTTTTAACCAAATGTTATATTGGTTGTTATACCCTGCATGAGCGAACTGACTACCATACCCATGTTTCCGCTGGCTATTTTGCCACTCCCGGGCGAGTTGGTGCCGTTGCACATTTTTGAGCCGCGGTATAAGCAGTTGCTGCAGGATGCCGAAAATTCCGACATCACATTTGGTATATTTTTTAATCATACACTGAATGAAGAAAAAATAGGATCGCTGATGAAGCTGGAAAGTGTGATCAAGCGCTATCCTGGTGGTGAATCGGACATTATTGTTAAATGTGTGGATGTATTCAGTATGGAAACACTATTCCGCACGTTCCGGTCGAAGATGTACCCGGGGGGTGATGTGCGTTTCTGGCGGGTTGATCTGAACGAACTGGCAGGAGGGAAGCTGAGTGAATTATTTCAGCAATACATGAGTCAGCGCAAAATCACACGGCATCAGGGGTTCTTCAGTTTATACGATGTAGCCAATCAACTGAGTCTTGATATTTCGGAGCGGTACCGGTTTTTGTTAAGTGATCACTCCGGACGGCAGCGATTTTTAACGCAGAAAATAAAATTCCAGCAGTATATCCTCGATCGGGAATATCAAAGCCGCGATTCGTATCATTTAAATTAAAAAAGGGGCTCAAGGCCCCTTTCTCGTTACTAACTTTTATATAATCACTTTCCTTCCGCTTTGGCTTTGGCCTTAGCGAAATCGCCAGCTTTTATAATATTAATTTTTGATGGATCAAGATGCTTCTTCATGGCGGCATTCACCTGTTCAACCGTTACTGCACTCACTGCTTTTTCAAGGTTTTCATCCCAGGCCAGTGTGCGGCCCAGAAACATACCGTTATTTAGGGTGCTTGCCAGGCTCTGATCCTGCGCCCGGCTTACCGTGCGCTGTTGTAACCACCCTGATTTGGCAGCAGCTACTTCTTCGGCTGTAAAGCCTTCAGTCACCACTTTTTTAACTTCTTCCATAAAAGCCGCTTCCAGTTTCCCGGCATTTTCAGGAGCGTAAATGGCAAAAGCGGTAAACGAGGAGGCGTTATCCAATGAGCCCACGTTTACATTTGAACCCACTCCGTAACTGATGCCTTCTTTTTGCCGGATGCGCACCGCCAGCCGGGAGTTGAGGAAGCCGCCACCCAACATGTAGTGGCCGATGAGTAAGGCCGGGTAGTCCGGGTTGTCGTCTTTCAGTTCAAAATTGTAACCGGCAATAAACATGGCATTGGCTTTATCCGGGGTTTCGATGGATTCATTAATTACAGAAACCGGAATTACTTTATTCTCAATCCGCTTGTATGGGGCCGGTGACTTCCAGTTGCCGAAATTGTCGGAAATTAGTTTTTTAATCTCGGCTTCATCAAAATCGCCCACTACGCTTACGGTTGTGCCGCTGGTGAATCCGTAGAACGATTTATAGAAAGCCTTTACGTCATCCAGTTTCAATGCCTTGATGGAGGCTACCGATTCATCGAAAGTTTCTACATAGCGCGGATCTTGTTTCGGGTACGGATTGATGTGGCGCTGAAAACGATTCGGGGCGATGGCCTGTGGTTCACTTCGCTGCGATTCGATGGTGGCCAGTTGTTCATTTTTTAGTTTTTCAAATTCATCGGCAGGGAAGGACGGGTCTTTCAGCACCGTGGCCACCAGGTTAATGGTTTCGGCCAGGTTCGGCCTTGTTGTTTCGATAGAAACGGTTACAATCCGCGAAGAGCCAAAGAAAAATACATTGGCTTTCAGCCGGTCGAATTCATCTTTAATCTGCTGGCGGGTTAACTTGGATGTTCCCTTGTCGAGCATGCCGGCAGCAAATTGGCCGGCTGTGTTTTTGCCGGGCAGCGATTTTTCATCGCCTAACCGGATGGTGATGTTCATACGGACTGACTCACCACGCGTTTTCTTGGGCAGCAGGGCCACTTTAGCTTCGTTGGGTAATGTAAAGCGTGTGGTGCGCGATTCGATGTTGGCAGGCGAAGGATCAAAGGCTTCGCCCTGGGCCACGTTCTGTTTTCCCTTGTAATTTTTTACCAGTTCATCCACATCCGGAGCGGCCGGTATCTCGGCCCGATCGGGTTTTTCCGTTGGAATAAATAACCCGATTGTGCGGTTATCCGGTTTAAGGTAGTGGGCAGCTACGCGCGCTACATCTTCTACCGTTACGGCTGCAACCCGGTCGCGGGTGAGATGCAGCAACCGCCAGTCGCCAGCGCCAATGGCTTCGCTTAATGCGAGGCCCACCTGTTCTGAAGAGTTGAACATCAGGTCAACCTGCTTGGCAATTTCTGCTTTGGCTCTGTCCACTTCTTCTTTGGTGGGCGGATTTTTAGCAACATCATCAAGTGCTTTAATCATGGCAGCACGGGCATCTTCCAGCGGTTTTTCCTTCAGTACTTCGGCATAGTTCAGCAGTAGCCCGGGCTCCTTCCACTGAAAACTGAATGAGCCGGCAGAACTTGCCTTTTTGGTATCGACAAGTGCTTTGTACAGGCGGCCGGAGGGTTCAGTACCGAGTACATTAGCCAACACGTCAACGGCAGCATAATCGGTATGCGATCCGGGAGGGATCCGGTAGGCGACCATCACCAGTTGTACATCGCCAACCCTGCGTACTGTTACGGTGCGTTCGCCATCCTGAACCGGATCGGCTGTGTAGGTGGGTTCAATTACCCGAACCGGTTTTGGAATAACCCCGAAGTACTGGTTAACCAGGTCAAGCGTTTTGCCTTCTTCAAACTTGCCGGCCACAACCAGTACGGCATTATCGGGTTGGTAATATTTTCTGTAAAAAGCCTGCAGGCGGTCAATCGAAACGTTTTCAATATCAGACCGTGCGCCAATGGTTGATTTGCCGTAATTGTGCCAGTCGTAGGCAGCGCCCATGGTACGTTGCATGGTAACCCTGAACGGGCTGTTTTCTCCTGCTTCAAATTCGTTGCGCACCACTGTCATTTCACTTTCCAGATCCTTCTTGGCGATAAAACTGTTCACCATGCGGTCGGCCTCCAGGTCAAGGGCCCATTTCAGGTTTTCTTCGGTGGCATTAAAGGTTTCGAAGTAGTTGGTGCGGTCAACCCAGGTGGTGCCGTTGGGCCGGGCACCGTGTTCGGTGAGTTCCTGCGGAATGTTGGGATGGCGCGGGGTACCCTTAAATACGAGGTGCTCCAGCAGGTGGGCCATGCCGGTTTCACCGTAGTTTTCGTGCTTGGAGCCCACCATGTAGGTAATGTTAACGGTAATGGTTTGTTTACTCGGATCAGGGAATAACAGTACGCGCAGGCCGTTGTGAAGTTTGTATTCTGTAATGCCTTCCACGGTGGTTACTTTAACCGGTGGCGGTATCTGCATTTTTACTTCAGTAACTGGTGCGGGCTGGGTTTCAGCAGGCTTGGCTTTCTTTTTCTGGGCAGCCAATGGCACAACCAGCAGCACCATGGTCAGGGTAATTAATACACGGTATCTCATAGTTTTTAATTATTAAGGTGATGAAAGTAGTTTATCGGCCGTGGAAAAGCAAACCTGCTTGGTTAAGATAATACGGTGTCCGGAAGCGGCACAAGGGTTCGGGTATGAACAACTTTTAAAAGATTGTTGTGAATGATACAACAAAAATTTGTGATCACCGTTTTAAGCCGCGCTTTATTGGCCACAAAGACCCAAATGCCATATTTTTCATTTAACAATTTTTTGATGTTTATACTGCAACTTCAACTGGTAAATCACCGTCTTACGGTTATCAATTTTATATCGTATGAAAAAAGCCAGTTTAATTTTTTGCTTACTCACCATGGCAGCGGGTGTAACAGTTGCTGCCGGTATGGATGATCCTGTTTTTTCCGGAGTAACTATTGTTAAAAGCTCATCGGTTATTAAAGTATTTTATTCGGCTGACGATAGCCGATACGCTAAGGTATCAATCCTCGACAGCAAGGGTAACATTATTTTTTATGATGTGGTAAAGGCCCGAAAAGGATTTAAGAAGGCATACCATGTTGATAATCTGTTGCCAGGTCAATACGAGATTCGTGTTACAGGCAGCAACGGCAGTCAGTCGCAGTTGTTTGAAGTTACTGCTGTTCAGGCTGCGCCCTATTCGGTTGTCCGGCTCCGGCAGCCGGGTAAGTACCTGGTGAGTATTCCTTCCGGTAAGGCCCGTGTGGCGCGCATTAATGTGTTTGATGAGGAGTTAAACCTGCTATACAGCCGTATTGAAAAACTTAACGGTGATTTTGCCAAAGTGTATCATGTTAAAGGCGGCTCCGGAATCGCCCATATCACGGTAAGCGGACTTTAGCAGGATGATGCAAACGTTTTCGTTACAAATAACAGGTACTTCGCTGTTTGTGCTGACTTTTTAAGTAAGATTCTATCAAGAACAGCCGGTGCGTGCAGCGCAATCGTTTTTTTAATTTAAAAATCAGGTTTCCTTACAACAAGCCAACCTTACCTTAAAGGCTGCCGTATTTTTGCACTGAAAACAAAAGTTTAAAATTATGAAAGCAAGATTATTTTTTATTGTTGCAGCAGTTGCTGTGGCCTCAGTAGCTTCAGCAACTGATTTGGTGAACCGGCAATTTGCCGTAGTGGAGCGGGGCAACGGTATCTTCAAGGTTATCTATGAAGGTAAGCAGTTGGCGGATGTGCAGATGACCATTATTAACCGATATGGTGAGGTTGTGCTTACCAAGGTATTCCGTAAGACCAATGGTTTTATTCTGCCGGTTAATTTTAATGGAATGAAAGAAGGCGACTACACCATTAAACTGGAAAGTGCTTCCGGTAAGTATTCAAAGACTATTCAATATAAAGTAAACCGTGCACGAAGCAACGAAGCACCGGTAGTTCATGTAACCAGACTTGGCACTGCAAACCGGTATTTGCTATCCATTCAGGGAAATAGCCCCGAAAAACTTGATATCCGCGTGCTGGATAAGGCCATGAACACGCTTTACCACGATTCGCGTGTAATTGGCTATGCCGGAATTGTGTTTAACCTGAAAGATTTAATCGGCTCTCCGATATTTAAAATCACCACCGCCTCCGGTGAACAGGTGCTTGTGAAGAAGTAAGTGTTTTACCGGTACTGAAGTGAGTGCACCAAGGTGCAACTCACTTCTTTTTTTCTTTCTCTTTGAAGTATTTTTTAAGGAAAGCGCTTCGTTGCATAGCCTCCATGGTTTCATTGAATTTAACGGTTCCGTCTCTTATCGCCTCAATGGATTTTTTCAGGTTGCCGGCCATGGCAGTATCGTAAACAAGTGTGTGCAGTGTTCCCCTGCCTGATTTTATTTCCTGGAGCATCAGTTGAAGTGTATCAGTTACTGCCTGGAGTTTTTTGCCGGTCATCTGTAAATTGGCCATTGTGGCTTTAACCTGGTGTTGAGTAAGGGTGTCGTTTAACAGCCATCCTGCTGCACCGCGCCCTTGATTGACTTCAGTGGTAATCCGGCTAATCTGTGTAACCAACCGGTTTGTTTTCTCGGTGGTCTCACGCAGGTTGCGGGCCATCCGCTGGATTTCATTTCGAAGCAGGGTATCATAGAGTAATGAAGCCACAGTGCCTTTGCCACGTTTTACCTGACGCGTAATTTCCAATAAATCAAACGTAAGCATGGCGGCATTCTCGTTGGTAACATTCAGGGTTTGAAGGATATCATCGGTTTTTATGGGACTATACGTTTTGATTAGATCGTTATCATGCACCACGGTTCCTCGTTCACTGCCGGGCGAGATGTTTACCAGCATATTTCCCATGAGTCCATCGGTACCAATGCTGGCGTGGGCATCGTGTTTTATGTAGGGCCTCATACTTTCCTTCAGGCGCATTTCAACTTCAATAACGGTGTCGTGCAGAATGGAAATTTTTGTTACCGATCCGATAGTGATTCCGGAAAAGCGCACATTGTTACCCGGCTGCAGCCCGCTGACGTTGTTGAATTGGGCCCGGACTTTAAATGTTTGACTGAACATATTTTGTTTCTGGCCAATCAGGTAAACGGCAATGGTAAACAAGGCGGCTCCAACGGTAACGAGAATTCCGAGGCGGATAGTGCGAACAGTTGTGTTTTCCATAAGTATTATTTAAGCAAAAAAAGCTTTCACGGGTTCATCAGCCGATTGGCTTAACTTTTCAAAAGTTGATTCGGCATAATTTATACCATCGTGCAGAATAATCATCCGGTTGCCGGTAATGCGCGCACAGGCAAGGTCGTGTGTGATAATAATAGACGAAGCCTTATAGAGTTCTTTTATGTTGTTCATCAGGCTGCTTATTTCCTTGCCGGTAACCGGGTCCAGTCCGCTGGTGGGCTCATCGTACAGAATAATTTTGGGCCGCATAATTATGGTGCGGGCAAGCGCTACCCTTTTTTTCATGCCGCCCGAAAGTTCAGCAGGCATCATATCGATGGCATGCAAAAGCCCTACATTTTCAAGCGCTTCCTGTACCAGTTTGTTGCGGTCGCTTCCGCGAAGTTTTTCAGAATGCCTCCGCAACGGGAATTCCAGATTTTCGCGAACGGTCATGGAGTCGTACAGGGCGCTTCCCTGAAATTGAAAGCCCACATCCATCCGGAGCCGGTCAAGTTCTTTTTGGTTTAACTCCGGAATATTTTTTCCAAGCACCAGCAGTTTTCCTTTATCAACAGGTAACAAGCCAATAATGCATTTAATAAGCACCGACTTTCCTGAACCCGACTTGCCCATTACAACCACATTTTCTTCCGGAAACAGTTTCATTGAAAAGCCCTTCAGTACCTGATTAGCACCAAAGGCCTTCCACAGTTTGTCAACTTCAATTACCGGTTTTCCATCATAACTCATAAAAGATATCGGTTATCAGTACTGCAATAAAATCAAGTACGAATACCAGCATGGAACTGATAACTACTGCAGCATTGGCTGTGCGGCCCACGCCTTCGGTTCCTTTTTTTGATGTAAACCCTTTATAACAACCCACAATACCGATGGCCAATCCGAAGAAAAAAGATTTCGAGACCGAAGGGATAAGATCGCCAAACCGGAGATACTCAAATACTTTGCTGAAATACAACTGATAGCTCACGCCTCCTTTTAAATGCTCCACTAATGATGAACCAAGCAGGCTGATGAAATCGGCCAGCACAACCAGCACGGGTAACATTAAAATGCACGCAGTAACCCGCGTAATAACCAGGTACTTAAACGGGTTGGTACCGGAAACTTCCATGGCATCGATCTGCTCGGTTACTTTCATAGAAGCCAGTTCGGCTCCGATGCCGGAACCAATTTTACCCGCACAGATTAGTGCAGTAACTACCGGGCCTATTTCGCGAACAATGGCAATGCCCACCATGCTGGGCATCCATGACTCAGCTCCAAACTCGATTAACGTGGGACGCGTTTGAAGGGTAAGCACGATGCCCATGATAAACCCCGTTAGCCCAACCAGCGTAAGCGATTTGTTTCCAATCAGGTAACATTGCCTGAGTAGTTCTTTAAACTCGTAAGGCGGAAGAAGAAATTCACGGAAATACCGGGCGGTAAACAGTGCTAACTCACCGGTTTCGGCAAAATAGTTTTTAAGTGCGTGCAGGCCGGGCATATACTAAAAATAGTGAACACCCGGTTGAGCAACTATGATGGATATCAGGTAGGCAGGTGACTTTTAAAGCCTAAACAATTGTTACCTGTCCTACATGTTTCTCCGGTATTGGCCGCCTACTTCAAACAGCGATCTGGTTATCTGGCCGAGGGAACAAACTTTGGCCGCTTCCATCAGTTCTTCAAAGATGTTTTTGTTTTGGATGGCGGCATGTTGAACGCGTTCCAGCATTACCGGTGCTTTATCGGCATAAAAATGGTGCAGGTTGCGCAGCATGGCAATCTGGTATTCTTTTTCTTCGGTAGTGGCGCGGATAACCTCTTGCGGTAATACCGTGGGAGAACCTTTTGAACTTAAAAAAGTATTAACCCCGATTATCGGGTATTCTCCGGTATGCTTCAGCGTTTCGTAATACAAACTTTCTTCCTGAATTTTGCCACGCTGGTACATCGTTTCCATAGCGCCCAGTACGCCACCGCGTTCGGTGATGCGATCAAATTCCGATAGCACCGCTTCTTCTACAAGGTCAGTCAGTTCTTCAATAATAAATGAGCCCTGCAAAGGATTTTCATTTTTAGCTAAACCCAACTCTTTATTTATAATGAGCTGAATAGCCATTGCCCTGCGCACGCTCTCCTCAGTGGGTGTGGTAATTGCTTCATCGTACGCATTGGTGTGAAGCGAATTGCAGTTATCGTATATCGCATAAAGGGCCTGCAACGTGGTGCGGATGTCGTTGAAATCAATTTCCTGGGCATGCAGCGAACGGCCGGAGGTCTGGATGTGGTACTTCAGCATCTGCGAGCGAGCATCGGCACCGTATTTATGCTTTAGCGCTTTAGCCCAGATTCTCCGGGCCACCCGGCCGATGACGGCATATTCCGGGTCAACACCGTTGCTGAAGAAGAAGGAGAGGTTCGGGGCAAAGGCGTTAATGTCCATCCCTCGGCTTAAATAGTACTCTACATAGGTGAACCCATTGGCTAATGTAAAGGCTACTTGTGTTATCGGATTGGCACCCGCTTCGGCAATGTGATAACCGGAAATGGAAACGGAATAAAAATTCCTGACTTTCTTGTCAATAAAATATTGCTGCACATCGCCCATCAGGCGAAGGGCAAACTCGGTAGAGAAGATACACGTGTTTTGGGCCTGATCTTCTTTTAAAATATCTGCCTGTACCGTACCGCGCACCTGCATTAACGTATCGGTCTTGATTTTTTCGTAAACGTCTTTCGGTAATACCTGGTCTCCGGTAACACCCAGTAACATCAATCCTAAACCGTCATTGCCTTTTGGGAGCGGCCCCTGGTAAGCGGGGCGTTCATTTTCACGGCCTTTGTAAAGCGCAGCGATTTTTTTCTTTACGTCTTCTTCCAGGCCATTCTTGCGGATATAAATCTCGCATTGCTGGTCGATGGCCGCATTCATAAAATAGGCCAGCAACATCGGTGCCGGACCGTTAATAGTCATCGATACCGATGTTTTGGGGTCGGCCAGGTTAAAGCCGCTGTAGAGTTTCTTGGCATCGTCCAGGCAACAAATGCTCACGCCTGAGTTGCCGATTTTGCCGTAAATATCCGGTCGGTAGTCTGGATCATTTCCATACAGTGTTACCGAGTCGAAAGCGGTGGATAGTCGTTTGGCCGGCATGGCCAATGAAACATAGTGGAATCTTCGGTTAGTCCTTTCCGGCCCGCCTTCACCGGCAAACATACGGGTGGGGTCTTCACCCTCGCGTTTGAAGGGATAGATACCCGCGGTATATGGGAACTCGCCCGGCACATTTTCCTGTAAACTCCAGCGCAGCAAATCGCCCCAGCTTGAGTATTTTGGAAGCGTAACTTTTGGAACTTGTGTATGAGCCAGTGATTCGGTGTGGGTTTGAATACCAATTTCTTTGTCGCGTACCTTGAATTTGAAAATGGGCTCTTTGTATTTTTTTACCTTTTCGCTCCACGCTTCAATCAGTTGCAGGTTTTTGGGGTCGAGGTTTAGTTTAATCTTATCGAATTCGGCCTGCAATACTTTTACAATATCATTCTGAGGTGACAGAGCCACCGGAGATTCTTCTTTTGCCATACGAGATTCCTTGTTTACGCTCGGAATACCAGTCAGCGATTCGATAGTTTTACTGATGGCATACAGTTTTTCGGCTACTTTAACCTGCTCGGTAACCCATTCATCGTACTTGCGGTTGTTTTCAGAAATTTCGCTTAGATAGCGGGTACGGTGAGGAGGTATAACAAACACCTTTTCCGACATTTCGCGAGTGATTTCAAAGGATGAATGGAATTGAGCACCGGTTTTACCGGCAATCTTATCAATAATGTATTTGTACAATTGATTGGTGCCCGGATCGTTGAACTGCGAAGCAATAGTTCCGAATACGGGCATCTCTTCGGGCTTTTTATCCCAAAGCTGGTGGTTGCGCTGGTATTGCTTCTTTACATCGCGAAGCGCATCCAGTGCACCCCGTTTATCAAACTTATTCAGTGCGATTACATCGGCAAAATCGAGCATGTCGATTTTTTCAAGTTGTGTAGCGGCTCCGTATTCAGGCGTCATCACATACAGCGAAACATCGCTGTGGTCTAAAATTTCCGTATCGCTTTGCCCGATGCCCGAGGTTTCAAGAATGATTAAGTCAAACCCCGCTGCTTTCAAAACCTGTATGGCTTCTTTTACATAAGCCGATAACGCCAGGTTAGACTGGCGCGTGGCCAGGGAGCGCATGTACACACGCGGGTTGTTAATGGCATTCATCCGGATGCGGTCGCCCAGCAAGGCCCCACCGGTTTTTCGTTTGGAGGGATCGACCGACAACAGGCCAACGGTCTTATCTTTAAAGTCAAGTAAAAACCGCCTTACAATTTCATCCACCATTGATGATTTTCCGGCACCACCTGTGCCGGTTATTCCAAGAACAGGGGCTTTTGATGCAGCCGCCTTTTTGTTGAGATCGCTAAAAAAATTCTTGTGTTCTTCGTAGTAATTTTCGGCAGCCGATATGGCCTGGGCAATTTGAAGGTGGTTATGGGTTGTTAATTGTTCGTTATTCGAAATTGTTTTACCGGTTGGGTAATCACTCTTTTGCACCAGGTCATTAATCATTCCCTGAAGGCCCATGGCGCGGCCGTCATCCGGTGAATAAATGCGGGTAATGCCGTATGCCATCAGTTCCTTGATCTCATCAGGCAGAATTACCCCACCACCGCCACCAAAAATTTTAATGTGCCCTGCGCCTTTTTCCCTGAGCAGGTCGTACATGTATTTAAAGTATTCCATATGCCCGCCCTGGTAGCTGGTCATGGCGATGGCCTGAGCATCTTCCTGGATGGCCGTGTTCACCACTTCTTCCACGCTGCGGTCGTGCCCAAGGTGGATGACTTCGCACCCCGTAGCCTGGATGATTCTGCGCATGATGTTGATGGCCGCATCGTGTCCATCAAACAGGCTGGCGGCCGTTACAATACGTACCTTGTTTTTAGGCTTATAAGGTTCGGGAGGCTGATGGCCGGCCAGGTTGGGTTTATCAGTTTTTTTTTGGGTTATTGTTTCCGTAGGCATGGGCATTCCTTAAGCAAGCCCAAAAATACAGACTGGCTCAGGATTTCACTAACGGCAGTTAGGTTATACTTAACTGTTTCGGTTCTTCCTAATTAATATTGTTAACCAGGGAAGCCAATGCTTGGCCCAATGCGCGTGTACCGATGGCCGATCCGTTGAAATGGCCCATGCGCACTACCACCAGATTTTTATCGGGAATAATGACGGTGTACTGCCCACCGGCACCGGCTGCGTAATAAGCTTTTTCTTTGATGGGAAAGGTATCGATATTGATCCAGAAGAAACCGCCATATTCTGGTTTCTCCCAGCCGGGTGCTGGCGATGAAACAAAATCAATAAATCCTTCCGGCAGCAGACGCTCTCCGTTCCAAACGCCATCCTGCAGGCATAATAGGCCTAGCCGACCCCAGTTGCGTGCGGTGCCGTAGTCATACCCTGACAACAAAAAGTTTCCATACGGATCGGTTTCCAAAACCTGCTTGCGGATGCCGATTTTGTCGAACAGCTCCCGTTGCGGATAGGTATGATAAGGTAACCCGTTTTCTTCGCATGTCCTGCGAATGATGAAGCCGGCTGTAAGCGGATCGCAATTGCGATAGCGGCCGGTGCTTCCCACCGGGTATTGCAGGGGGCGCGAATAACTGTAGGTAAATGCATCAACCGCACCGGTGTAGATATACCAATGGTCGAGGTATTGTGTGTAAGTGCTTGCTTCGGGGTCGCGGTGTGCAAGGAAGTGAAGGCCGCTGCTCATCTGTAACAAATCTCTGATGCGTATTTCTTTTCGCGGGTCGCCTTCCTGCTGCCAGGCCGGAACGGGCGCGGGGTCATCCAGTTTAAAGTACCCCTGCTGAATCATCCGACCGATTAATAAAGCAGTAATGCTTTTCCCCATCGACCAGCTTTCCAGTTGCATGTTGGCATTCGCTTCATTGTCGTAACGTTCGGCAATGATCTTTCCGTTATGGATAACCAGGAAGGCGGCCGTGTAGGAATCTGGAGCGAAGGCGGTTTCAATGGCTTTATTTAGTGAATCGGAATGGAGGGGTAAACGTGGACTTGTTTTTTCAGGAGCATCGCCCATGGGCCATGCTTGCGTGGATGCTTCGGGCAATGTTGTAAGGATTACCGGTGGTGTGAAGGCAATGCCCTGTGGCGTATCGATGATGCAGCCGCAATCACCGGAATAGGTGGCTGACCTCCTTAACGTATCGTTGTAAATCAGCGCTACTGATTTTTTAGTTTGGTCGATAATATATTTCACACTGCTGTGCGCCTCTTTGGGCAGAAAAATGGTCATGCTGTGCACGATGGCCTCTTCGGGCCTTCTGCCGGAAACAAACAAAGCCGAGCAGAACACTTTGGCGCTGCCGGCCAGGCCGAGTTCAAGCGCGGTGCCCTGTGGTTTGGGTGTTTTATCGGGTGGTGAAAATTTTTGCGATTCGGCCACCGGGTCGGATGGCAGGGTTGTTTGCTTACGGCATGCCAATGCAACCAACGTGATGCATATAACAAGGAAGGTTTTTAATTTCATAGGGATGATGGTTGGTTAGGTTTAGGGTAATGACCTTAATCGGTGAACGGCCCCATTCCGGTAAATGATTGTCAGGTACAGTTAATCGGTTAGTTTTATGTCTGCCGGAACCGTAAAGTCGGCTGCAGTTAAATGTTGCTTTGAAACTTCGGTTGCAACGCTTGTCAGGATGTACCCATTTTTATGGTCAGTCATTACAAATTTCAAGCTTAAGGCTCCGCCAGTTGCTTTTAAATATTTATTCCATCCACCGAAGTTATGGTTAGCGAAATTCTCCGGGTTGGTCCTTATGGTTTTGTTAAAGTAGTACACTGTGGTTGTATTGTCTGTCTCCACTTGAACCGACTCACATTTGTAACCGGCAATTTTTTCCTTTTTGTTAAGGTTGGTTACTATAAACTTCTGCGAAGTCTGCATGGCGGCATCGTATTTTATGGCAGACTTGTCCTTATTGAAATAATAGTAGCTGTTTGTTTCACCGTTATATAACTGCATCAAGGCATTTTGTTCGTTGTGCGACTTGTAATTCCGGTTGTCAATGAAGTAGTGTTGCTCTCGTCCAAAATAGGGTGCTAACTGGTTGGTGATGTCGTTGCCTCTCAGGTCAGTAAATGAGTTTTTATAGAGAATTTTTCCAACAAAAGTATCCATGTCAGTACTGAAAGATGTTAATACAGTTGCCAGAATGATGAAGGATACTAATTTTTTCATTTTGTTTTTATTATTGTCGAGGTAACGTTTGTGTTTGCGACAGTGAGCGGAATAAGGAGCGCTAAAAAATGAAGCGCAGCGGAATGTTTAGCGCGACTTGCTCCGCAACTGTCCGCCTAAAGCGGACTAAGTTAAGAAACGAATTTCAATTGATACACAACACCCCGCAATTAAATAAACACGGTGTTAGCGTTTGTGCCGTTTTAGTCCAAGTCCAAAACAATTTTTAAATTCTCTCTAACTTTATCTGCTGTGTCGCTGTCCACTATTCCAACTTTTTTCACAAGTCGTTTGTTATCAATTGCTCTCACCTGGTCAATCATTATGTCACAGTCCTCCTTGAGTCCAAATTTTGATTTTTTCAAATGAACTCTCAATATTTCTGAGTCCGGCTTTACATTTGTCGTTATAGGGCAAACAATAGTCGATGGATGCTCTTTATTAAGCAAGTCTGTTTGGACAATAATGACAGGTCTGATTTTACCGGCCTCTGTCCCCATTCATGGATTGAGGTCGGCAATCCAGATTTCGAATTGCTTAATCTTCATCGTTCATTTTTTCAAACTCAGCCAAAACCTCTAATGAGTCCTTGGCAACGATTTTTGATTCTTTACTCAACTGTTTTGAAAGCAGCCTACGTCTATGAAGTCGATTGTAGAATTCGATAGCTTCGTTAATATACCTGTTCCGGTTCTTTTTTACTTTGGACACGATTTTCTCAGTCTCCTGAAAAATGTCGTCCTCAAGTTTTAATGAAAGATTTTTCATAGTATTACCTTTGTCCAAAGGTATATACTATTTAGATATACTTCCAAATTTATCGGAGCTGTCCACCGGCATGAACGCTAACGGTTCGGGGCTTGGCGAAGTGCGGGACTTTTAGCACTACACTTCAATCGAAGCACCAAAGTTCAAATTTAGCACAAATGTTCATACGAAGCACTTCACCCCGCATTTCGCCAAGCCCTTGTTAGCGGCTGTGGTTCTGTCGCTCGTGGTCAGTCGTTGTCAGGTTAGGGTCGCCTGTGTCGGGTTGCGTGTCGGGGGAAAAAATTAAAAAAGAAGGGAAGGAAAAATTTTTATCGGGTTGGAAAGGGGCAAGCTCTTTTGCAAACTTTGGTCTGTGTGTCGGCTTTGAGCGGTTTGCAAATGTGCTTGACCCTGTGCGGTTGCTGTCTTTCTTTACTCCAATAGTTCATTCAAGTTACCAAATTGTCCGATTAGTCATTTTTAAAAATAAGTCGAAAATCCAAATTGTATAACTCCTGTCAGGGCAGGTGGATTACCCAATAAATCCCTTTGTTGTTCATAGCGGTAATTGAACCGCAAAACGGTAGTGCCAACAGGACGGAAAGCGATTGACGGAACGATTGCCCAAATATCATCTGCAATGTTTCCGCCTGTTTCTTTGAATTTGTCTTGATTGTAGTCGGCATATTCCAAACGAACTCCCACATTTAGTTTCGCATTGTCCCAACCTAAAATTTTCCTTTTCAATACTGTGCCGACAATATCAATATAGCCACCGAATTGCTGTGTGCCGAATTGTTGTGTGTATGTTTCAGGAACGTCCACAAAAACTTTTGCCACTTCGCATGTAATATTCAGTCTGTTTTTGATAATAGAAGTATTGAAGTCAACAGCCAAAATACTTGCACTTCTTTTACTGTCTAATATCAATCCGTCTTGTTTCCATTTGTTGTAAACGCCTGTCATATAAGAAATACCCAACTCACCGATTTTTCGGTTGCGAATGGCAAGTTTCCCTGTGAACATTGGCAGTCCGCTATTGCTTTCTTCAAAACGTGCAGGATTTCTTTTTCCTGCTGCAAGCGATGTTCTGTTATCTTCATTGGAAATAATATTGTCGTCAAAGCCATTGGTCAGATATGCTTCGTAACCAAAAATCCAGCGTTTAACAAAGTATTTTCCGTGCAAGCCAAAGCCCGCATTCGATAGTGTAGAGGGAATAATCGTTGTGGCGGAAATTGGACGGTCAATAAAATCCCAATAAGGTCCATCGTGATTTTGGTTAAACGCCCCGATAGGGTTCATTACTATTCCGCCCCGCAAATTCAGCAACGGATGAAATTCTATATCCATTGCCGCAAATTCAATATTGATTTCTTTTGTGCCGTCTTCAAATTCAAGTTCGGAAAGGAACTTTATTTTTTTTGCAATGGTGGATGAGAAAAACAAAGTAAAACGCCTTGCCTGAAATGAAAAACCGTCTGAAATTCCGTCTGTTTGTGCGTATTGTGTATTGGCTTCCAGATAACCGCCAATAGCAATCGGCAATTTTCCTGCCGTAAGAAACGGACGGTTGTAAACGGCATCCATATTCAACCTTTGTTTAGAAGTATCGGCAGGAATACGTTGAATAAATTTAGTTGTATCGGTTTGTGCATTGCTGTTTGTGAAAGAGCAAAACAAGACTACAAAAATCAAACTTCTTTTAAAGATATATGTAAATGTTTTCATTGTCAGTTGAGATTTTGAAAGTTTGTAAATCTTGTTCTGCGGGTGGGTTTTGAACAACACCCTGATTGGTAAATTCGCTTCCGTGACAGGGACAAATCAGAAAATCGTCTTGTGCCTGTAACTCGCAACCTTTGTGAGTGCATTGCATCAACAAAGCGGAATAATTTTCTTCGTCTAATTTGTAAACGCAAATCGGGTAGCTGAATTTATCGTGTCGCACCAATACATATTTTCGCTGTATGGATTTGTCTTTCGTAACCTTTATAAATTCGGTTTTCGGAATGGTAATTTGATTATTTGCATAGCTCGTTTGTGCAAGGTAATTTGTGCCTGCACAGCTTTCAAGTAAAACGGTTAACGTTGTTCCTCCTAAACAGGCAAATCCGCAGGTTTTGATAAATTCTCTCCTATCCATTACAGTGATTTTAAGAATTTGATTAAAGCATCTTTGTCCGCTTGTGAAAGGTTTTGATATTGCGTTTTGCTGTTGGTTGCTTCGCCACCGTGCATTAATATAGCTTCTTCAATGCTTTTTGCTCTGCCATCGTGCATTAAAAAATATTGTCCGCCCTGTGAATTGGGCGAAAGTCCCAAACCCCAAAGCGGTGGCGTTCTCCATTCATACGTTTTTGCGTTACCCTCAGTGTAGCCGTCATCAAGCCCCGAACCCATATCGTGCAGCAATAAATCGGTGTAAGGATGAAATGTTTTGTATGAAAGCGCGGCAATGGGCGAATAGCCTGTTTTTAAAGTCGGTTTATGGCAACCTGCACAATTGATTTGATTGAAAATATTTTTGCCCTGAATTACTTGTGCATCATTTTGATTTCGCTGTATAGGGGCTTTCAGTGTTTGCAGGTAAAACACCACGTTGTGAATGGTTTGTGTTGAAACTTCGGGGTCAATCTCCAGTCCGCTGTAAACATCAACAGGATTAAAGAGCGAAGTAATTCCCATATCCTGATTGTAGGCATTTACGGTTTGCTGCAATAAATCATAAACGCTTGCTTTTTTCCCGAAACGCCCGATGTATTTTCCGCCTTGAGAAACAGCATTTTGACGTATGGCAACAAAAGCAGGAACATCAATCCAGTTTGGAACGCCCGAAATACCGTCTCCGTCCGCATCGTTCGGGTCAGCCATTGCAAGAATATCCGAATCGGAAACAAAGGTCAGAAAACCTAATCCTGTTACGGCAGGGGGAGTGAATTTTGAAAAGGTAGCTCCGGCAGGAATTTGTTCAGGGGTAAATCCGGGCAAAGCCCTATTTTGCAGTTGCGGGCCTCCCAAATGTAAAAACTGATTGCCTGTTTCATCTATCTGCCCGAAGCGGGTCAAGGTTGTAAAAGGATGTCCTTTGCCGTCTCCTGCGTGGCAGCTTCCGCAACTGTTAGCTACGAAAATAGGACCAAGTCCTGTTTGGGCTGTAAAAACCTCATCGTTAAACGCTATATCCCCCTTTAAAAATTGGGCATACTGCTGATTGCTCAAACCCTCCACAGGCCCGTCCAAAATTTCATCTTCGGCAGGTTCATGTGGAGCAAGCTTTTCACAGGAAACCATTATTGCCACCATCAGGCAAATGGTTGAGATAATGTATAGCTTTTTCTTATTCATCTTGATTACTATGATTGTTTGACTCTGCAAATATATAAATTAGATTAGGCTAACTAAATTATTCAGAAAATATTTTTCAATAAGTAAGAGGCTGTTAACTTTAATTATTATTTTTGCCTTATGAACTCACTGGCAGAAGAAAATTACCTGAAAGCATTGCTTAACCTGTCTAATGACAAAGGAGAAGTGAATGTAAATGAGTTGTCCAAAAGATTAGAAATAAAAATGCCTACCGTTACCAGTATGATGAAAAGGCTGTCGTCAAAAAAATTGGTGCATTACGAAAGCTACAAACCTCTGCGGCTAACGGAGAAAGGAAAAAAAGAAGCAGTAGCAATTATCCGCAAGCACCGTCTTACGGAAATGTTTCTTGTTGAGAAGATGGGTTTTGGTTGGGAACAGGTTCACGACATAGCCGAACAAATAGAACATATTCAGTCGCCCGAATTTTTTGCAAAAATGGATGAACTGCTTGGCTACCCAAAATTAGACCCTCACGGTTCACCAATCCCCGATAAAAACGGTAAAATGGTTTGGAAAGAATACAGCAAGTTGAGTGAATGTAAGGCAGGGGACACCATAAATCTGTCTGCGGTAATCGATACTTCCAGTGAATTTTTGAAATTTTTAAACAGCCGTGAATTGAGCTTAGGCTTAAAAGTGAAAATAAAATCGGTTGAACCGTTTGACAATACAATGGTTGTCAGCTATGGAAAACACTTGTCTGAAACGTTAAGTCATACGGTTTGTGAAAGGTTGTTGGTAGAGAAAGTGTAAAATTATTTCCCTTTATCTTATTGTCGTCTGTTAGAGCGTAGGGATTGGCTCTTTTGGGGCTATTGTGTGTCGGGTTTGCGGGTGGAGCAGCCCCAAATGTGCCAATAGCGTAGGCTAAAAAATTTTCCGTGTAGTGGGCATTTTTTATTTTTTTTCTGTGTCGGCAGTTGTGGGGTTGCTGTCTGTCAGAGGTCGGTCTGTCGGGTTTTGCGTGGTCGACCTACCATTGCCACTAACGTTTTGGGTTTGTTTAGTGGCGGATAAATCCAACGGATTTGTCCGCCTACACGAATATAAATAAACTTGTTGACACTACGGGCGACTGTGTCGCCCGCCATTAAACAAACCTGGTGTTGCCAGCTGTAGCGCTTACAACACAATTCCACTTTTTATCTTCGTCAATTTGTACGTCCCTGTCTCCGGTAAATATTTGAAATAAAAAATATAAGCTCCGTCAGCGAAAAAAGTCGTCCCTTTATCTCTTTTCTCATATGTCCCAATTGATAGAGTTACTTGGTCACGAATTATTGTCAGTCCGTTGATTTTGAATAAAACATCATTGTCACCGAAGTCTTTTGTTTTATAATTCTTTGTCTTGTCCTGCTTTATGATTCTGATATTCCTAATCGTCTCTGGGAAATCTTGAATTATCGACCAGTCCGCGTTTAAAATTATTTTCTCAATTCTTTTTTCTTTTTCAAACGTCTGTATTAATGAGTCCACTGAGTAATAGAACATTCCTGTGTTGTCAGCCGTCACCGAGTTAACAACTTGTCCAAAAGTCGTGTGTGAAATAATTGTCGTCAGAAATAATGTTAGTAATCTCATCTGTCCCGCGCTATTGCTGGCAACAACCCGCTACCATCATTGAAGATACTTCGCTTATAGCAACAAGACAAATTTAACGGCAGAAACACTAAAAAATGCTGATATATTTATTGTGCAACTACCTGCTCGTTGTTTAAACACCTGTGTACGTAAATGGTGTAATGGCCTTCAGGCGTTGCTTTAATTTTTCATCAACCTGCAGGTTGTTGATGAAATTTTCAAATTCAGCCCGCCCGGGTCGGGTGTGGTTGCGCGTAAGTTCTTTCAGCGCCTCGTACGGGTTGGGGTAGCCTTCTTTGCGCAATATAGTTTGAATGGCCTCGGCTACTACCACCCAGTTTTTTTCCAAATCGTTGTTAATGGTATCCCGGTTCAATTCCAGCTTTGCCAGGCCGCGGTGTACCGAGGCAACAGCCAGCCACGTGTGGGCCAGGGGTACACCCAGGTTGCGTAACACAGTGCTGTCGGTCAGGTCGCGCTGCAGGCGCGAGATGGGCAGTTTGGCCGAAAGGTGTTCGAACATGGCGTTGGCAAAGCCCAGGTTGCCCTCGGCATTTTCAAAGTCAATGGGGTTTACCTTGTGCGGCATGGCCGAAGAGCCCACTTCCTCTTTATTGATTTTCTGCAGGAAGTACTCCATCGAAATGTACTGCCACACATCGCGGCAAAAATCAATCAGTATGGTGTTTATCCGTTTCAGGGTATCGCACAGGGCAGCCAGGTTATCGTAATGTTCAATTTGAGTGGTGGGCTCGCTGCGCACAAGGCCCAGTTGGTTCGAAATAAACGTGTTGGCAAAATGCCCCCAGTTAATATCGGGGTAGGCGGCATGGTGGGCGTTAAAGTTGCCGGTGGCACCGCCAAATTTGGCCGAGTGAGGAATGGTTTTGAGTAAATCGAGCTGGCGGTTTACGCGTTCAATAAATACATACAACTCTTTTCCCAGTCGCGTAGGCGAAGCGGGCTGGCCGTGGGTACGGGCCAGCATGGGCACATCTTTCCACTGCACCGATAGAACGGTGAAGTCGCTCATTAATTTTTGAATAGCGGGCAGGTATTCGTTCTCCAAAAACGCTTTCAGCGATAGCGGTATAGCTGTGTTGTTGATATCCTGCGAGGTGAGGCCAAAGTGAATAAACTCCTTGTGCTTGCCGAGGCCCATTTCTTCGAGTTTCTTTTTCAGAAAATATTCAACCGCCTTCACATCGTGATTCGTTGTTTTCTCAATTTCCTTTATGGCGTGTGCATCGGCTTCCGAGAAATTCCGGTACAGGTTACGCAGGGTATCTTCAGCGGTTTTGGGAACACCGGCAAGTTGGGGCAGGGTATAGGTAAGGGCAATAAAGTACTCAACCTCAACCTGAACGCGGTAGCGCATCAGGCCGTATTCACTGAAGTAAGGCGCAAGGGTTTGGGTAGTGGCAAAATACCGGCCGTCAACCGGTGAGATGGCGGTAAGGGGTGTTAGCTGCACAACAGGTTATTAAGTTGTAAAAATAACAAAACTATGCGGTTATCTTTTACGTTAGCGGACAGCATCGGCCCGACAATTTGAATAGCTTTACCGCCATGTTTTTTTTACGCACCCTGATTTTTGTTGCAACGGCACTACCGCTTATCCTTACCGCCCAACATAAGCAAGGTACCGCGTACCATGCGGGCCGCGTACGCGATGCCATCGTGGTTGATGGCATCCTTGATGAGGAAACCTGGCAAAGGGCAAACGTGGCTACCGGCTTCTGGATGAGCAAACCGTATGATTCGGTTCCGCCCGTTAATGAAACTACGGTACGCATTGCCTTTGATGACCACAACCTGTACCTGGCCTTTGAGTGCCAGGATGACGGCCTCGGACCGGTAGTACAATCGCTGCGCAGGGATTTTGATTTCCGGTTTAACGACAACGTGGGATTCTATTTTGATCCGTACAACGATTACACCAACGGCTTCTATTTTAATATTTCTCCCTATGGCGTTCAACGCGAAGGACTCATGGCCAATGGCGGTGCCGAGCCCGAAAGTTTTTCACCCTTTTGGGATAATAAATGGTACAGTGCGGTAACCCGTACGGATACACTATGGGTAGCCGAACTGGCCATTCCGTTTAAGTCCATCCGCTACAACCGGGGCGAGTGGAACTTTAACGTGCTGCGCAATGATTTGGAACGCAACCAGGTTTCAAGCTGGATTGCCACACCCGTGCAATACCTGCCCGCCTCGTTTGCCTGGAGCGGCAAATTGATCTGGGATGATGAGTTGCCCAAGCCGGGAACCAATGTTTCGCTTATTCCTTACCTGGCGGGCTCATCGTTTACCGATAAAGAGAATAACGTGCCTGCTAAAAATGAACTATTGGTTGGCTTTGATGCAAAAGTAGGATTAACGCCTTCGCTTAACCTTGATCTTACGGTTAACCCCGATTTTTCGCAGGTAGAAGTGGATCAGCAGGTTATCAACCTCACGCGTTTTGAGTTTAACTTCCCCGAACGCAGGCAGTTCTTTCTGGAGAACAGCGATTTATTTGCTGCTCCCGGTTTTCCGGATTCGCGCCCGTTATTTACACGCAGACTCGGACTGGCAGCCGATACATCCGATGTCCTCAGGAGGGTACCCATTTTATATGGCGCGCGGCTGAGCGGTAAACTGGGTAAAGACTGGCGCATTGGCCTCCTTAACCTGCAAACCCGCGAGACCCGATCGCTGGGTCTGCCCAATCAGAATTATACGATGGCCATTGTACAACGCCAGGTATTGGCGCGCTCAAATGTGGATTTCTTTTTTGTAAATAAACAATCGCTGGGCTTAGGCGATGAATATGACCCGGACCGGTTTTACCACCCCAGCCTGGTACGCGAAACGATTACCGGTACCGATACGGTGCGTAAACTGAATACCTACAACCGCGTGTTCGGATTTGATTTTAACATCAACTCTAAAGACACCCGCTTCCGTGGCGATGTGTATTACCACCAGTCCATCGATGATTTTAATACTACTGATCGGTATTCAGCCGGAACCTTTCTGGGGTACTTCGGCCGTAACCTGGCTTTGATGGGCGCGGTGCAGTTGCTGGGAAAAAATTATAATGCCGAAGCGGGCTTTGTTCCTAACCTGAATGTTTACCCCGGCTTTACCGGAAGTTTCACACGGGTAGAGTACCTCATGTATCCAAAAAGTAAAATTGTGGCCAATCATGGCCCGTTTGCCGAAGGCAACTGGGGCTTTATACCCGGAGGCCGAAATACCGACCAGACTTATAATGCAGGGTATATAATTACATTGCTGAGCACCGCCTCTTTTTCATTAAGTCTTCAACACACCTACCAGTATCTTACCCAGGATTTTAATCCCATTGGCGGTGAGCAGAATTACCTGGCCGGTGAAGCTTTTTCGTGGAACCAGTTTCAGTTGCGGTACCAATCCGATAATCGAAAGTTGTTTAATTACCAGGTTGAAGGAATCGCTGGCGGGTTTTATACGGGTGGGAGCGTTGTTTTTAATGGCGAAATGAATTACCGTTACCAGCCCTACGGCAGCCTGGGCATACGCTTCAGTTACAACGATGTTGATCTTACCGGTAATTACGGGAGGGCACAGTTGGTATTATTAGGGCCCCGCCTGGATTTAACCTTTACTGATAAACTCTTTCTCACCACGTTTGTACAATACAATAACCTGGCCGATAACATGAATCTGAACGCGCGGTTTCAGTGGCGCTTTCAGCCAGCATCCGATTTCTTTATTGTCTATACCGAGAATTACCTTCCCGAACCACTCCAGAGTAAAAACCGCGCATTGGTACTTAAGTTTACCTACTGGTTTAACCTGTAACCGCAACTTTTTTTCTTTTGAATTGTTGTAGATTTGCGGCCTAAATCAATTAATTGTGGCATTTGGTTTATTCAAAAAAGCGCCTAAGAAAGAAGAAAACGCTCAGCATTACTTCGATCTGCAAGTCAAAAACATTATTCAGGAAACCAAGGATGCAATAACCATCGTATTTGAGCAGCCGGCATCGGGTAAAATCAGTTATAAAGCCGGTCAGTTTTTAACTCTTATTGTTCCGATGGGCGGTAAAGAAGTCCGCAGGGCGTATTCGCTGTGTTCTTCACCGTTTGTCGATAACGATTTGGCGGTAACTGTTAAGCGGGTTGATAACGGCCTGATGAGCAACTGGCTGCCCGACAACCTGAAGGTGGGCAATACGCTGAAGGTGATGGAGCCCATGGGGCAGTTTACCACTGAGTTCAACAAAGAACGCAAACGCCACCTCATTATGTTTGCCGGTGGGTCGGGCATTACCCCGATGATGTCTATCATTAAAAGCATTTTAACACAGGAGCCTGAAAGCATGTGCTCGCTTATTTATTGCAACCGCGATATCGACAGCATTATTTTTAAAGACGAACTTGCCAAATGGGAAACCAACTACCAGGGCAGGCTTCATGTGATCCACGTACTAGACAACGCACCGATGAACTGGCAGGGCTATTCCGGCCTGCTTAATCATGAAATGCTGGTGAAGTTATTTGAACGTATTCCCAACTGGGGCATTGACAAAACAACCTACCTGATGTGCGGCCCCGAGGGCATGATGAAAAACGTGGAGACGCTGCTGGCTCAGCAAAACATCCCGAAAGAAAAAATATTTAAAGAAAGTTTTGTACAAGGTACTATCGATAAGGAGAAAAAACAGGAAGTTCAGGTAACGGCAGGCGAAGCAAAGGCCCGCGAAGTGACCATCCGCTACGATGGCCAGGAATATAAAATTATGGTTGAACCTAATCGCGCCATACTTGAAACCGCCCTCGACCAGGGCATTGACCTGCCCTACTCGTGCCAGAGCGGCCTGTGCACGGCCTGCCGCGGAAAAGCTGTTTCGGGCAAAGTGAAGTTGGATGAAGAAGAAGGCCTTTCGCAGGCCGAACGCGATGCAGGCTATGTACTTACCTGTGTCGGCCATCCGTTAACCGATGATGTTGTGATTGAAATCGGCTAAACAATTCGTACTGTAATTCCGTAAAAACATTCTGCGTTGCAGATTACGCTGATTTTTGCCGAATCAGTTCCAGGCTTAACAGCGAAGTCTTTGCAATACAAAAACTTCAGATAATTTTTTTAGTATCAGTTGTACCCTTATTCTTACATTTATGTTTAACCCATAACCAATGAAAACCCGATTTCTTGTTATCTCCCTGATTGTAAGTTCATTTATTTGTTTTAGCCAGTCGCTGTACATGCCTTTGGAATTCCAGAAGGCTTATCAGCAAGGCACACGCAAGTGGGATGGTTCCGTATCGCCAACCTATACCCAAAACCGTTCGGTATATAAAATTAAAGCTTCCGTTGATCCGCACGGCAAACTACTGAAAGGCCAGGCGGATATTACCTACTATAACAACAATGTTGATACCATCCGCAACCCCACTTTTCATACCTATCATGATTACTACAAACCCACTTCGCGTAAAGCCGGATTTTTCAATCGTGGCGAAAATGCGTTCCTCGATCATAAAGGGGTACTTATTACAAAAATTATAGTTGATGGTGAGGCTGTTGATTTGCGCGATGAAGAACAAGCCTTTTATGGCGGCACCAACTATACCATCCGGCTGAAAAAACCACTGGCACCAAAAGCTACAATGCAACTGAACATCGAGTGGCAGTACGAAATACCCGGTAACGGATTTGAGCGAAGCGGAGCCATTGACAGCACCAGCATGTTTATAGCCTACTGGTACCCCGAGATGGCTGTGCTCGATGATATTGATCTGTGGGATCGCATCGTGTACGATGCTGCCACCGAATTTTATCACGATTACTCTGATTATGAAATAGAACTTACCATACCCGACAATTTTATGGTGTGGGCTTCGGTAGCGCCAGCCAATCCGCAGGAAGTTTACTCAACCGTTATACAGCAGCGTATTAATCAGGCCCGCAGCAGTAAAACACCGGTAACTGTGTATGGCGAAGGCGATTTCCGTAAAACTGCATCCGGCAACAAAACCTGGAAGTACACCGCCACCGATTTTCCGGATTTTGCCTTTGCACTGAGCGACCACTTCCGTTGGGATGCCCGCAGTTATACCGATGCCATGGGCGAATATTTTATTAACGTGGCGTACCCGATTAACCACCCTGAGTTTGGCGCAGTACTCGAATCCATCGAAAAGTCATTGCAGGTATTTCATACCCAGTTTCCCGTTTACCCTTTCCCGTACAGGTACTTCACCATTTTTAACGGGCTGCAGGGCGGAGGCATGGAATTTCCGGGCATGGCCAACGACCAGGAGATATCGGGCGCCATGATTGAACAATGGACTGGCCAAAAGGTCTCCGATGCCGATGCACAACTGGGCCTTACCCTCCATGAAATGTGCCACATGTATTTTCCGTTTATGATGGGCATTAACGAAAAGAAATATGCCTGGATGGACGAAGGCTTTGCCAGTTTCTCTGAATATTTCATTGAGCAGGTATTTCCATCCGGTAATTGGGATCAGCCCTATCTCGGCTCGCAACGGGTGCTTCCGATAATGGTGCCCAGCCATATAGCCGAAGGCAGCGGCCTGAACTCATACACCATCGGCTCGCAATCGTATATTTCGCTGTACCAGCTGTTGGGTAAGGACGTATTTCTGAAATGCCTGCACGCCTATATGAATGAATGGAAGCACAAACACCCGACTCCCTATGATTTTATGTTCGTGTTTAACCGCGTGTCGGGCCAGAACCTGAACTGGTTCTGGAACAACTGGTATTTCGATTGGGGTTACATGGATGTGGGCATTACCGGTGTTAAGGGTAATGTAATCACCATCGAAAACAAAGGTGGAAGGCCGGTGTATTTTAAAGTCATGCTCAAATTTACTGATGGCACCTCGGCAACCGAAGAGGTAAGCCCGGCTGTATGGAAATCATTGAAGGTGTATAATCACAAGGCCAATGTTGGAAAGAAAAAGATTCAATCGGTTCAATTGGTTGTTCCGCTGAGTGGCGATGCCGATGCGCAGAATAATATGTGGATAAGTAAGTAATTAAGCAGGGTTGTTGCCCATGGTTTATTTGTATAAAATAAAGAGATTCTTCGCTTCGCTCAGAATGATGAATTCTGCTAGTCAGAAGCAGTTTTTTTGCTGCACGATGAAATGAAGCAGGCTGGCTGCGAATTCAGTTAATCTCGTGTTTTTTGTTTCGCACCATGTTTTCCACCGTCCATTGAATTTGTTTTTCAAAAGGGTGCTTCCGCTGGGGGCACTCTTTTTTATTACACAGGCGGCACGAAAAATCAAGGCAGCCATCGGAGTGTACAAAAAGTTCCAGCGAATCGCCAAAGTGTTTGCGCACGAGCGCGGCCAGTTCATCAATTTCGCGGTGGGCTTGGTGTACGTTCAGGTACCACGGTACAGTCAGGTGGCAATCCAGGTGCAGGGCGCTGCCGTATTTGATGATGCGCATGTTGTGCAGGTCCACCCAGTTTTCCCTGCGGTTTTCATTGAGTAGCGTAGCCAGGCGGTTCAGCAATTCGGTATCCTGTTCGTCCATAATCCCGGCCAGCGAGGTACGGATTATCCTGTAGCCGGTGTAAAGAATTAGCAGGCTGAATAGCAGGGCAACAGCGCTGTCAATCCAGTCAAGTCCTGTAAAATAGATTAATAATAGTCCGCACAATATAGCCAGCGTTGAATACGTATCGGATAGCAAATGCTTTCCGCTGGCCCGCAGCGCCAGCGAGTTGTTCTTTGTTCCTGCGCGAACACACCAGAAACCAAGCGCGGCATTAATCAGGGCTGTTCCTCCAATCAGCACCATCCCGGTATCCAATTTAACAAGCGGGGAAGGATCAAGTAAATTCCGGATGGCTTCAATGATGATGAGCATACCCGCTACCATAATCATACTGCCTTCGATACCGGCTGAAAGAAATTCAACCTTGCCATGCCCGTACGGGTGATTTGAATCGCGTGGCTGGGCCGACAGGTACAAACTGTATAATCCCAAAAAGCCGGCAATTACGTTTACAATACTTTCCAGTGCATCGGTTAAGATGGCCACCGAGCCGGTTAAAAAATACGCGGCTGCTTTAACAATCAGCAAAACCGAAGCCGAAACGGCTACCCATTGCTGAATGCGGAAATTTTCTTTGCCGGCCTCAATCATTTTTTACTTATCAGTTTAATCAGTGCCGGTATGGCAATAAGTACCCACACCACATTAATAAAGGTGTTGGCGTAGGCGGTATAGTACACCGAATAAATAATCAGAAAAATTCCTCCTGCCAGGTTGAGGAAAAGAAAAATCAGCGAATCGGATTTGATTTTCTGGTAACTGTTCAACCCATAGGCAGCCACCACCATTACCGATCCGCTCCAGCCGATGATGTCAATCAGCAGTTTCATTGCTTGTTAAATAATTCATTAGCCAGCATAATTACGCCAATCAGAAAAACCAATGCAAGCAGGATTTTCCTGAAGGTTTGCTGCGAGATGCGGTTCAGGATCAGTTTCCCAATGTAACTTCCGGCAAAGGCCAGCACAACTAAAAACGGTATTGTCCACCATTGTTCGCGTTGCAGGTAATTGCTGTCGAGGTAAATAAGCGAGCGGCTCAGGTCAACGCCAAAATCAATGGCTGCCGAAGTGCCAACCAAAACGTTTTTTTCAAGATTGAATGCAGCAAGTACCAACCCGCGTACAGCCCCGCCTGTGCCGATAAAACCGGCCAGGAAACCGGCCAGCGCTCCGCCCCCGATAGAGTTAAATAATGTGGCATCCACCCGATAATCGGGTTTTAAAAACAGGAGTGTACTGAAGGCAATCAGAAAGAAACCCAGGATGAGTTTAGCATAAACAAATTCTACATGACGTACCAGGTAGGCACCGCCAATGGCAAATACAACACTTGAGATGCCCAGCCAGAGCACCAGGCGCCAGTCGATAGTTTTCCAAAAGAGTGTAAGTTTTGCCGTGTTGCTGAACACATGCAGCAACCCGGTAAGTACCAGCACGGTTTGAAAATTATAGAAGAACTGAGCAATGGAAACGAAAAACAAGGAAGAACCAAATCCACCCAGCGTGCCCAGGATTTCGGAAAGGAGCGTGATGAGAAAGAAAATAAGTATCTCCACTGCGTATTGTATTTCAGTTTATTTTTGCCGCGGTGAAAGTTCGTTCAATTAATCTGTAAATCTGATGCCTGAAGTAGAAAAGATTTCGCGCCCCGTGCGCACGTTTTTACCCGCAGACTTTACGGTAACCGGGTGGCCTGCCCTTAAGCCTTATTTTAACGAATTGATTGAGCGGGAAATCGATTCGGTTAACGCCTTGCGCAAATGGTTTACCGACCGCAGCGAACTGGAAGCTGTAATTGCAGAAGACCTGGGCTGGCGCTACATTAATATGACCCGCTATACCGATAATGACGACTACAGCAAAGCTTACCGGTTTTTTGTTGAGACCATTCAGCCGGAAATTGCCCCGGTATCGGATAAACTGAACCGCAAAGCTGCTGAATCGGCTTTTCTGGGTGAACTCGAAAAGGAAACCGGATTTGATATTTTGATTCGCAACCTTAAAAAGGACATTGAAATTTACCGCGATGAAAACGTGCCCCTGTTTACCGAAATAAACCTGGAACAACAAAAGTATAACCAGATTTCGGGTGCGATGATGGTTGAAATCAGCGGTAAGGAAATGACTTTACAGCAGGCATCGGTATTACTGATGGAGACGGACAGGGCCTTGCGCGAACGTGTTTACACAAAGATTGCTTCACGCAGACTCCAGGACAGGGTAACACTTGATGAACTGTTTACTAAACTTGTTAACCTTCGTCACCGGGTTGCCACCAATGCCGGGTTTGCCAATTTCCGCGACTATATGTTCAAAGCACTGGGCCGGTTTGATTACACGCCTCAGGATTGTTTTGATTTTCACCAGTCGGTGGAAACACAGGTGGTGCCTTTGCTCAATGAACTGGCCAGCGAACGCCAGCAAAAGTTAGGAGTGGATGTGCTGAAACCATGGGATAAAACGGTTGATCCGGAAGGCCGTAAACCGCTTAAAGCTTTTACAGACGGAAACGATTTGACGGAGAAGACCATTGAATGTTTTAGAAGAATCGATCCGTACCTGGGCCAGTGCCTCGGCATTATGCGCCACATGGGCCACCTGGATTTAGAGTCCCGTAAGGGCAAGGCGCCCGGAGGGTATAACTACCCGCTGGCCGAAATAGGTGTGCCGTTTATTTTTATGAATGCCACCACCACGCTGCGCGACATGGTTACCATGATGCATGAAGGCGGGCATGCCGTTCATAACTTTTTAACGCGCAACCTGGAATTAACTGACTTTAAATCTACCCCATCGGAAGTGGCCGAACTGGCCTCCATGTCGATGGAACTGATTTCGATGGATCACTGGGATGTATTTTTTTCTGACCCGGACGAATTAAAACGGGCTAAACGCGAACACCTGGAAGACATCATCGAAACCTTGCCGTGGGTAGCAACCATCGATAAGTTTCAACACTGGATTTATGAAAATCCGAATCATACCGAAACTGCACGGAAAGAAAGTTGGAATACCATCTTTAGGTCGTTTACCGATTCGGTAACGGATTGGCAGGGGCACGAGGTGAGCCGCGATTATTTGTGGCAGAAACAACTTCACCTGTACGAGGTGCCATTTTATTATATTGAGTACGGCATGGCCCAGCTTGGCGCAATTGCCGTGTGGCGCAATTACCGTAAAAATCCGCAAGCCGGACTTGCCGGTTATATGGATGCATTGAAACTGGGTAATTTAAAAAGTATACCCGCAATCTATCATGCTGCCGGCATCCGGTTTGATTTCAGCGCAGGGTACATCAGTGAATTGATAGCTTTTGTTAAGGATGAATTAAGGCGGTTACGTTAACCCCTGCTTTTATCCAGTAAATTGCTCAGTGCTGTTGCCTCCGATTCCGATAGTTGAAGTGTCGAATCAAGATCGTGTTGAAACTTATTGACGCGGTTAAGCAACTCTATTCCTTTTTCAGTTATAAAAACATCGGTAGCCCGCTTATCGGCAGGGCAGGTTTGCTTTTGAATAAGTTTTTTAGCCAACATCCGGCCCAGCATACGCGACACATCCGAATTCTGATCGAGCATGCGGCTTTTAATTTCTTTGGCCGACAGGCTTTTTGGATGCTGCCCTTTCAGGATGCGGAGGATGTTAAACTGTTGGGTGGTAATGCCGAAGGATTTAAAAAACTGTTGATGGCGGGCCTGTAACCAGCTTGCTGTAAAAAGAAGATTCAGCACTGCCTTTTGGTGCGGGCTTACAAATTTTGATTGCTTTATTTCCTCTTCGATTTTCATTGAAAATAAAAAGGCCGGGACTTACCCCCGGCCTTTTTAATTAAGCTTGCTTATCCAGTTCTACTTTAATAACCAGGGTTACATCATCGCTTACTACCATTTCGCCACCGGCCAGTTTGTTGGCCCAGCTTACGCCATACTCCTGGCGGTTGATTGTTCCGGTAACTTTAAAACCGGCTTTTGTTCCGCGCCCGGTATTGATGGTGCCGCCATAAACCACATCAAATTCTACCTTCTTGGTAACACCTTTCATAGTAAAGTCACCCTTCAGCTTGTATTTGCTTCCTTCTTTTACCAGGTTACCCTTGAAGGTGATTTCAGGAAACTTCTCCGCATCGAAGAAGTCAGGTGACTTCAGGTGGTTATCGCGCCTTTCGTTTTCGGTGTTAATGGAAGCTACTTTTGCCGAGAAGGTAACTTCGGCACCATTGAAATCATCGCTCTTGCTTACTACGGTTGCAGAATAATCCTTAAACACGCCTTCCGTTTCGGATACGACCATGTGCACCACGCTGAACCCGATTTTGGAATGGACCTTGTCGATGTTCCAGGTGGTTTGAGCCAGTACGCTGCCGCTCAGCAGCAACGCGGCCAGAATAAAGTGTAGTTTTTTCATCATTGTTTTAGTTGTTTCTGTTTGTGACATGCAAGTATAACACCGGAACTAAAATAAATGTTTAAACATCTATTTTTCTTTTTGTAAACGATTGATTATCAGTTAGAAAAAATTCAGATATTCAGCCAATAGCTGATTTTTAGCACTACGCCCCGGAGCCGTGGGTCGCCTTTTACATAATACCGGCCATCGGTATCGGTAAAGGTTTCGGTTACATAATTGTCGGTGTATACCAGAAAGATGTCGGACACCGGCCTGAAGCGCCACTGCAGCCTGGAGTTGATATTCAGGTTGTTGATTTGATTATTGTATTGAATAAAGGTGGTAAAGAAGAGGCTGCGGGTGAAGGTGAGGTCAATACGCGGGCCAATCAACAACAGGTCGGCATCGCTGTAGGGCTCAGGCAATCGGATTCGGTTGTAGGAAAAGTTGAGTGAGGCAAAACCCCAGGGTATGTACCGGTAAGTAGCCGAGCCGCCAATGTTAAATCGGTGGCCATTGAAGTATTCGCCCACCCGGCCCGAGAGGTTAGTAAAAAAAGCTTTTCGGGCATCGGAGTTATAGTTACCAACAATCACATCCTGGTAATAATCGGTGCCTGCAGGCAATTTTATGCCATTTGTTCCGCTGGGATCGAAGTCGCTGAATAAGTAGGTATATTCTCTTCGTAGCCGAACATTCCAGTTGGCTGTATTTTTATACCGTATACGGTACATCAGGTTTATATCCCAATCCAGCAGGCCATAAACCTGATTTCCGAGCACATCAAAATCGAATCCCGGCCCATGGCTTTGGATGCCTCCCGTTTTGGGGTAGATATTGTACCATTGGGTATAAGCAACCTGCTGAATGTCCTTTCTCCGAACAAAACCTACTTCCGGATTATAATTTGCGCCAACACTTCGGGCAAATAGGTTAATAGACCAGGTTAACGTGCTGTAATTGATAAATCCTCCGTAGGCGAATGCCGAATCGAGTTTATGCTGGTCGAATGAACGATGATAAAAAAGTTTACCGTTCCAAACGTTATTTTTGCTGGCCAGGTTGTAATCAAGGCCTAAAAGCCGGCTGTATTTTTCCGGGCTTGTCGTAAACTCACCGTGGATGGAATCCTGAAAGGCTTGTTTGTTTATCAGAATCATTCCGATGTTAGACCGGGTAAAGACTTTTCGCTGCAACGATGCAACCAGAAAGTTGGTAGAGGGCACATTCACCTGATTGTCTTCAGCGGTTTGGATATCCATTAAACCGGCCCGCCAGTTGTTGTCAATTTTTCCGCTTAAGCGAAAACCACCGTAAATCCTGTTTTGTAGATTTTGACCGGTGGCTTCATCACGGACTACACCAATTCTTCGTGAGAAAAAAGGCCGGGTTCCTTCCACACCGAAATCGGCAAACAGGTCAGCATTTTCAAGGAAGAACTGCCGTTGCTCAGGAAAAAATATTTCAAATCGATCCAGGTTGGTAACCTGGGCATCTACTTCTACCTGCGAGAAATCGGGATTAACCGTTAAATCAAGGTTCATTGCCGAACTTATCCCCACTTTGGCATCAAAGCCAAACTCCTGTTGGGTATCAGCCGGAGTTCCTTCGGTAAAATTTTTTGTTCCCCCGGTTAGGGTATATGGAATAACGGAAATATTGGTTCCTGTTTTAGTTAGGGGTTCATCCCACACTAATTGACGGTTAAAGGCCATAGTAACTATGTCGAAGTTGCGCGGTATGGGCGACCAGGTGGAGCGTTCGGCCTTCTCGCTGTCAATGCGGTAAAAATTGATGTTCCAGGAGGATAGTCCTTCTTTAAAGCGGATGGACTTAAACGGTATGGCCATCTCAGCAATCCAGTACCCTTCATAAATTTTTGCTTCTGAATACCATTTATTATCCCAAATAAGCGATAGGTCGGTTGGCCGCGAGCCTCCATTGGCAATAAGGCCCTCACGCTGAACACCAAATGGGTTTACCCCAAACATAAAACCATTGGTACGGTCGCTGAACGGGTCAAGCACCACGGTAATGCCGTCATTGCCTTCGCCCCGGAAATCCCTGCGCAGGGATGGGGTAATGTACTGACGTTTAGCGGCCAGGTTTTCCATGCGCGCAATAATGTAGATGAAGCGATCATCGTATGTCATTCGTACTTCGGTCTGGCTAACGGCCTGGGAGGTATCGCTTGGAAAAAACTGCATAAATTTATCGGCCACTTCAGCCTCCAGCCAGTCGGGTTCATTCATAACCCCGTCTATTTCAATTGACCCTTTTGCTTTTTTAATAAAGAGCTGCTGGGGTAATGCCGAATGGGCCAGTACGGCAAGTAGTATTACAAACAGTATTCGGACAGCCACAATGGTGTGATGGTAAACCTCAAAATTAGCCGGACATGCCAAGCATGCCAAACTTAATTTAGATAAGCGGAATTTTTAGCCTTTAAGGTAGAAGGGTGCCGTTAACTCTTTATAAGGTGCCGACCAAACATCGCTGTGTTCATACAAACAAAGTACTTCGGTCTGTAAATCGGTATGTATAAATGAGAATTCCATCAGCTTCCGTTCCGGGGGTTTATGTGTACGTGTCCGGAAGGTACACTCGCGGTTGAGGAATAAGCCATTGGCTGCAGCCAACCGGGTAAAGAGGGCGCCTTCAGCCGGTGGAAGAATAATAGCAAGCCGGCCGGTTGGTCTTTGAAGGTATTTTATTGCCAGGGCAATCAAATCATCAAATTTCATTGAATCGGTATGACGGGCAACTTTGCGGGAAGCATCGGGCGGTTTGAGGCTGTTAACAAAAAAGGGCGGGTTGCTGATGATCAGATCATACTTTTGACGGGGAATGAAATGTTGAAGCGGTGTATGGAACAGGTGCATCGAATCGGTCCAAGGTGAGACAGAAAAATTTTCATATGCATCCGAGGCAGCCTGGTGGTCAATTTCCACGGCATCAATTTTTACCTGGCCGGCTGTTCGCTGGGCAAGCATCAAAGCAATTACACCGGTACCGGTGCCTGCGTCCAATACCGTGTTTATGCCTGAAACATCAGCCCAAGCGCCAAGCAAAACCGCATCGGTGCCCACCTTCATGCTGCTGCGCCTGTGGCTTACACGAAATTGCCTGAACTGGAAATAGTCATTCATCGGCATTAAAATTACATTAACTTTAAAAGTTTAACCTTCATTATCTATGGCATTTAAATCTGATCTGGAAATTGCGCAGGCTGCACGCCTCAAACCCATAACAGAAATTGCCGGCCGGCTTTCGATTGCCGAAAGCGACCTTGAATTATACGGCAACTACAAAGCAAAACTTCCGCTGAAACTCTTCAATGAAAACGGCTTTAAGAAGAGCAAACTCATCCTGGTAACAGCCATGACACCCACGCCTGCCGGAGAGGGTAAAACCACTACATCCATCGGGCTGTGCGAAGGCATGAATAAAATCGGTAAGAAAACCACGGTGGTATTGCGCGAGCCTTCACTCGGGCCGGTATTTGGGATGAAAGGCGGTGCTGCAGGCGGAGGTTACTCCCAGGTGGTGCCGATGGAAGACATCAACCTGCACTTTACCGGTGATTTTGCTGCCGTTGAAAAGGCCAACAACCTGCTGGCCGCACTGATTGACAACGACATTCAAAAACCCGATGGCGGATTAAAAATTGATCCCCGTACGGTTGAATGGAAACGGGTGATGGATATGAACGACAGGGCGTTGCGTAACCTGATTACAGGCCTGGGCGGAAAAAATGGCGGGATGATCCGCGAAACCGGTTTTAACATTACGGCCGCTTCCGAAATCATGGCCATCCTTTGCCTGGCAAAGGATATGAATGACTTAAAAGAAAAGATTGGAAATATTTACGTTGGCGACACCTACGGTGGTAAAGCTGTTTTCGCACGCGACCTGAAGGCGCAGGGTTCGGTGGCACTTTTGTTAAAGGATGCCATTAAACCCAACCTGGTACAAACTCTTGAAGGCAACCCGGCCATCATTCATGGCGGCCCGTTTGGCAACATTGCACAGGGCGCCAACTCCATCATCGCTACACGCATGGGCATGAGCCTCTCCGATTACGTGGTTACCGAGGCCGGCTTCGGTTCCGACCTGGGCGCTGAAAAGTTTATTGATATTGTGTGTGGTTACGGAGGCTTTTCTCCGCATGCCATGGTGCTGGTGGCAACCATCCGCGCGTTAAAGTATCACGGGGGCGTACCCCGCGAAGAATTAACCAAGCCTAACCTGAAAGCGCTCGAAGCGGGTTTTGTTAATCTTGAAAAGCACATCGAAAACACCAAGATATTCGGAGTGCCCGCAGTGATTTCGCTCAACAAGTTTGTTTCGGATACGGATGAGGAAATAAAATGGGTAATTGGTAAATGCGAAGCGTTGGGTATTGATATCGCCTTATCGGAAGGATGGGAGAAGGGTGGTGCCGGCATGGTTGACCTGGCTAAAAAAATTACCGAGGCGGCCGATAGCTTCCATGGTAAATACTGGCCGGTGTACGATTGGAAAGCATCGATTGAAGAAAAGGTAAGAACAGTGGCCGTGAAAATTTACGGAGCAAAAGATGTGGAGTTTCTGCCGAAGGCAAAACAAAACCTGAAGCGCATCGACCGCATCGGGCTGAACGGTGTACCCGTGTGTATTGCCAAAACACAAAACAGTTTTTCGGATGACGCAAAGAAACTGGGCCGGCCCAAAGATTTTATCATTACCGTTCGGGAAATAGAGGTAGCCGCAGGGGCCGGGTTTGTAATTCCGATAACAGGTGATATTCTGCGCATGCCCGGCCTGCCCAATGTGCCGGCTGCCCTGGCGATGGATATTGACAATGAAGGAAGGATTAGCGGGTTGTCGTAAATTGATTTCCGTTTAAGATGCTCACGGCAATCGGGTCACTCTTATTTTTTTGTTTCGGAGTTCGTAGTTGATGCCGGGCTTGCGCAGGCGGTCGTTTAAAATCCGCATCATTTTCAACCGTTCTTCACCGGAGAGGCTGCGAAAGTATTCTTCTTTTTCTTGCTGATCCTGTTCAATTGTTAGTTTCCGCACTTTCATAATCAAATTTACTAAATAATGAGTATTGTTTACTCGGTAATCCGCTAACTTTCGATTGAAGATATGATGGCTCACGTACACCCAGCTCAAATTTTCAAGGTTACGACTAACTCACGTGAAACTGCCCCGGATATTTTAGCAGTTGAAGAACCCCTTGAAATACGGTTAGGTTTCGGTTCACCAACTGACCGTAAGCAGAAAAGCCTATCGGTAACCATGCGCACACCCGGCCATGATTTTGAGTTGGCGATAGGTTTCTTGTTTACCGAGGGAATAATCAGATCCTATCAGGAAATTGAAAGCATAAAACATTGCGGGGATGCTGGCCGGCAGGAGGAAAAGGAAAATGTGGTCCGTGTAGAACTGAAACCGGATGTTACCATTGACTTTCAAAAGCTCCAGCGGAATTTTTACACCACCTCCAGTTGCGGGGTGTGCGGCAAGTCGTCCATTGAGGCGGTTGCACAGCATTGTTCGGCTGTTCCTGTCTCCTGGACGGTGAACCCCGAAGTAATTCATCAATTGCCTGAAGCGCTTCGCAAGGCGCAACAGGTTTTCGAATACACGGGGGGCCTGCATGCTTCGGGATTGTTTACACAAGAGGGCAAACTGGTAGTGATTCGTGAAGATGTAGGCCGGCACAATGCACTGGATAAAGTAATTGGAGCGATGTTGGTAAAGAACGAAATTCCGTTAACCAATTCAATATTATTAGTTAGCGGTCGCGCAAGTTTTGAACTTGTTCAAAAGGCCGCCATGGCGGGCATCCCGGTTTTGTCCGCAGTAGGGGCACCTTCCAGCCTGGCGGTGCAGCTTGCTGCCGATTGTGGAATTACGCTGTTGGGTTTTGTGCGGGATAATCGGTTTAATTGTTATTCTGTTCCTGAACGGCTGTCATGACGAAAGCGCCAAAACAAATCGGGTTATGGACCAGCACTTCGCTGGTGATGGGTAACATGATTGCCTCGGCTTTGTTCATGTTGCCGGCAACGCTTGGCATTTATGGAGGCATCAGCATCATCGGGTGGCTTATTTCAGGGGCGGGCGCTATGTGTCTGGCACTGGTGTTCAGTTGGCTTAGCAAAATAAACCCGCAGGCTACAGGTGGTCCCTACGCCTATACACGCGATGGCCTTGGTCCGTTTGCGGCTTTTCTCGTTGCGTGGGGGTACTGGATTTCGGTGTGGTGTACCAATGCCGCCATCGCTGTGGCGTTTGTTAGTTATCTCAGTGCTTTTATTCCTGCCCTCGATCACAATCCGGCACTGGCCGTTATCACCGGGCTTGCTGCCATTTGGCTGTTAACCTATATCAATACGCGGGGAGTAAAAGCCGCTGGCATTGTTCAGGTAGTTACTACCATCTTAAAACTGGCCCCCCTTGTTGTGATTACGATTGTGGGCCTTATATTTCTGAAATCCGATAATTTTTTTCCATTCAACGTCAGCACTCAATCTGACATGTCAGCCATCACCAGCGTCACCACGCTTACCTTGTTTGCTTTTCTTGGACTGGAATGTGCAACCATTCCATCGGAAAGTGTAAAGAACCCGGAGACTACCATATCAAAAGCAACCATCATCGGCACTTTGCTTACCACCGTAATCTACATTGCCAGCACGGTGGCTGTGATGGGACTCATTCCACCGGCTGCATTGCATGCCTCCGCAGCGCCCTTTGCTGATGCAGCCGCATCGGTGTTTGGCGAAAGCGGCCGGCTGCTGGTAGCAGGCGGGGCAGTGATTTCAACTTTTGGTGCACTCAACGGCTGGATACTGATACAAGGGCAGATGCCTTTTGCTGCTGCACGCGACCGGCTCTTTCCCAGGTTGTTTGCCATCGAAAATAAATACCGTACTCCGGTAGCAGGGCTTATTGTTTCCAGTATTCTGGTTTCGATTATGATGAGCATGAACTTTAGTCGCAGCCTGGCCGATACGTATAAGTTTATCATCCTTCTTTCAACGCTTACTTCGCTCATTGCTTTCCTGTTTTCCGTTGTTTCCTTTGTGATTATGGAGAACCGGCTTCGGGGAATAACCAAGCTGAACGGTAACCGTTACGTGATTGCCCTGCTTGCTTTTGGTTATTCCATGTGGGCGGTAATCGGTTCGGGTGAGGAAACGGTGTATTGGGGATTTGTGTTGCTGATGCTGGGCCTTCCGTTTTATGCCCACATGCAGATGAAGAGAACTTAATAGTAATGACAGTCACCCATCATTCAGAGTATGGCCACTTGCGCTCGGTGTTTTTAAAACGCCCCGAACAGGCTTTTGTAAATGAAACGCAGGTAAATGAGCAGTGGAAAGCATTAAACTTTTTATCGAAGCCCGACCTGGCAAAAGCCGTTGCCGAATACAGGAACTTTGAAAACCTGATAGCAGCATCAGGAGCCCATCTTTATTTTTTGCCGGATGATGCGGCCGTTACGATAGACTCAATTTATTGCAGGGATGCGGCCATTGCCACAGATTATGGCATGGTTATCTGCAACATGGGTAAACCTGCCAGGCTACCCGAGCCGGCAGCAGAACAACGGGAGTTTGAACGTTTGAATATTCCGATACTCGGAGTCATTCAGGCACCCGGAACGGTTGAGGGCGGAGATGTTGCCTGGGTTGATAAAACCACGTTGGCTGTCGGCCATACCTACCGTACCAACGAAGAAGGTATCCGGCAGTTGAAACAATTGCTGGAACCGTTTGGCATTACCGTTTGGGTAGCACACATGCCTCACTACAAAGGCCCTTCCGATGTGTTTCACCTCATGTCTGTATTCAGTCCGGTTGATAAAACCCTGGCTGTTGTGTATTCGCCTTTAATGCCTATCGCATTCCGAAACGGGTTGCTTGATCGCGGATACACATTCATTGAAGTCCCCGATAGCGAGTGGAACTCCATGGGTTGCAACGTGTTGGCCATCGCACCACGCGAATGCATTATGGTAGCGGGTAATCCTGTTACGCGGCAGCGACTGGAGGCTGAAGGTTGCCACGTACATGAATACGAGGGAAATGAAATTAGTGTAAAGGGCGGAGGTGGCCCGACCTGCCTTACCCGGCCTTTGTTACGAGAAATCTTATAATTAATACTTCGGCTATGAAGCATGTTCCGCTTATTGTTGTATGGCTTTTGCTGGCTCAGTGTTCACCAGAAAAACCTGTACAGGAAAAACTAACTACGTATGATCACTTGGTAGCTTTTTTTAAGGAATGGCGCAAGTTCCAGAAGCCGCTAACGGTAAATGGCGTTCCGGATTATTCGGTACGCGCCATGAAGAAGCAGCATACCGAATTAAAGCAATGGCAACAAAGGCTGCATGCATTTGATACTACCGGGTGGCCCGTAAAACACCAGGTGGATTGGTATATCGTTTATGCCGAAATGAACGGGTTGGATTTTGACCACCGCGTATTACGCCCGTGGGAACGCGACCCGGCCTATTATAAAACGTTGTGGATGGATCGCAGTGATGTACCGGCCCATGAAGGCCCCACGCATTCCGCCATCGTGGAGTTATGGACATATACTTTCCCGCTGACGGCTGAGAGCAAAGAAAAATTGATTAACGAACTGCGGGTGATACCGCCCCTCTGTCAGCAGGCAAAAATTAACCTGACGGGTAACGCCCGCGATTTGTGGAGTGCCGGCATCCGCGATATTAAAACACAACAGGCAAACCTGGCTGAGGTATTGGATTATCCCGAAGTACGACTTCACAACGATCTGGTTACTGCCATTGAAGATGCCATCACTGCTACAGCCGACTTTGCCGACTGGCTGGAAAAGCAATCAGCCTCTAAAACAGGTCCATCCGGTATCGGCAAGGATAATTACACGTGGTACCAACGCTATGTGCATCTGGTGCCGCTAACCTGGGAAGATGAAGTAATGCTGTTGAAGCGCGAACTGGCCCGCGCCTGGACGGCCCTGAAACTGGAAGAACACCGGAACCGCCACCTGCCTGAACTCAAAGCAGCCGATACGCCTGAAGCGTTTAATGCACTGGCCGAACGGTCGGCTAAAAGTCTTTTAAATTTTTTAGATAAAGATGAAATCGTAACTGTTAAAGAGTACTTCGAGCCAGCCTTGCGGGCACACCTGGGCCGGTTTGTGCCGGCCGAGAAGCGAAATTTTTTTGTTATCGGGATGCATATTGATCCACGGCCGCTTTATTCACATTTCTATCACTGGTTTGAACTGGCCCGCATGGACCAGGAGCTGCATGAAAGTGAAATCCGCAGGGTTCCGTTATTGTACAATATTTTCGACTCGCGCAACGAAGGTACAGCCACAGCCGTGGAAGAAATGTTTATGCAGGCCGGCTTATACAACGATGATCCACGGGTTCGCGAGATTGTTTACATTATGATTGCCCAGCGGGCGGCCCGTGGGCTGGGCTCGCTCTACGCACACGCCAACGAAATGACTATGGAAGAAGCCGGTGGGATACACTCTGAATACACCCCGCGCGGCTGGATGAAAACAGAAAAGGAACTATTGATTTTTGAACAACATTTGTATTTGCGCCAGCCGGGTTATGGAACAAGCTACATCACCGGCAAGTACCTGCTCGAAGAGGTTATGGCCGAATATGCAAGAATTAAGGAGAAACAAAATGAAGCGTTTCGGGTGAAGGATTTTTTTGATCGGATTAATGCCATTGGCTGTATTCCAACATCGCTTGTACATTGGGAAATGACGGGTGATAAGAGTGAGGTAAACAACGCTTTGCGTTAGGAGTTGGATTCTTGTAAAACCGGGTTGGTCATCGGCAAATTAAATCGGGCTGTTCGCAAAATACAAGGCACAGGTTTTCAATAAATTGGTGATTTTGTCTGGTAACAGTAACCCGCTTTACCATGAAGACCAACCTTGTTCTTTTCGCCTTAGTTTTATTTTGCTTATCAGCAAAAGCTCAGTCATCGTATTTCAATACAGGCAATTTCAACAAAGAAATTCCGGGTATGATACTGACAAAAGATGGTCAACTTATTAAGACCGACATCGTTTACGACCACCCTGATATTTTGAAGCTCCCGTCTGCACCTTTAAAGACGGCAAACGGACCGGTTAACAAGGCAACCCTGGAGGCCTTCAGTATTGACGGTAAAACATGGGTTTACCGGGCAAACCCAATTGGGTTACATTGGGTAATTCTGCAACGACAGGGAGCAATTGAAGTGTATGACTACCTGACCTCTGATTCAAAAGGAAACCTGAGTACTGTCATTACAGTTGGTTCAGTTATTCGCAAGGGGAAGGATCAGCTTATTCAAAGTGAACTGATGCTTGGCTATAAAAAGAAAATGACTCCGTTCGTGAGTGATAATACTGAACTGGCTGCTAAAGTGGGGGAGAAAGGATACGGTGTGCTTCAGTATTTAAATGTTGTAGATGAGTATAATACCTGGAGCGAGAAGATAAACCCCGGAAAAATAATTTACCTGCCGGTTGAGTTGGGTGTTAAAGTTCCTGAAGGAGGAACTGTTATGACTGTAAGTGGCAGTGCAGTTTCGGTTTCTGCAACTACTTCTAATCCACAGTCAGCGATGGTCCAGCAAAAAGCGCTGCAGGAGAATGTCTTTGAAGGAAGAAGTACAACGGTTTCTCCTGAATTGGCATCTGCCAAGGATAACGTTCCGGTCAAGAAGGAAAGTTTTGGAAGTAAGATGAACCGCATCATTGCTGATGGCAATAAAGTTGGTGTGGTATTGGACCTAAAGCCTGTGCGGGTAAATCCAACCCCGCCTCAGACAGGAACCGTTGCATTAACCGCCTATGTTAGCGTACCGGGCGAATATATGGATGAGTCTTTGCTTGAAGCAGGCGAACAACTGGTGGCTGAGTTAAATGCTGCGTATGGAGTTACCAACTTTGAATTGATCGACATCAACCAAATACCTTATCGTGAAATAAAAGTTTTAGGTACTCCATCAAAAATAAATGATTACTGGTCAACGAAATATAAAGTTGTGTTTGCGTACACACTTGATCCGCAAATTCGGGTAACTCAAGAATCATCCGGTGACTATGCTGCACAACTTGATTTTCGTGCTTCGATGATGGTCACTGAGTATATAGGCGGCCCGGGCTCTACCAAGCAGGATATCCTTGCCCAGGTATTGAATATGGGTGGATTTGGTACGGCTCCCGTAATTCAAAAGGAACCATTTACGGATGCTGCAGAAGTGTACCAGAAAGTGAAGACAAAACTTGATCGTACTTTAGTTGAAAAAGTTAAAAAGGAGAGGACTTCGAACATTGATAAAATTGTAAAGAGACTGGCACCATGACATAATATTACCGATTCGATGGGCTAACTCACCTTGTTCTGAATTTATTCAGGTAATGATGAAATGATGTTCTTCAAAAACTGATTGTAATCAATTCCATTGCCGGTGGTTAAACCCAACCTGACTACCACCAGATTTTTTGAGGGGATGATGAAAACATATTGGTCTTCATAACCGGAACAATAAAACATATCCTCAGGCACATCAGAGAAATCGCGTTTACTTTTGTCGTCAGGGCTGCCCGCATTCAGCCAGAACTGTGCGCCATATTCTCCGCGCTTTGCACCTTTAGCGGGTGTGGCCGTGTATTCCACCCAACCTTCCGGAAGAATACGATTGCCCATCCAATAACCGTCATTCAGATAAAGCAGACCAAACCGTGCCCAATCGCGGGCTGTGGCGTATGAAAAGGAGGAGCCGACAAATGTTCCACCCGGATCGGGTTCGATCACGAGCGAATGCATGCCTATTTTATGAAACAGATGATGATAAGGATAGCTATGGTATTCGTTATCGCCAATCAGTTGCCGGGAAATCCGTGATATAATGTTGGTGGTGCCGCTGGAATAATAAAAGACTTCACCGGGTGTGTTTTTCAACGGAAATGCAGCCGCGTAATTGCCGGCATCACGCTTTTTGAATAACATGGTGGTGGCGGTGCTTGGCCCTGAATAAACCTCCTGCCACTCCAGGCCGCTGCTGGCTTGCATCAGGTGGTGAAGCGTTATGGTTGCACGTTCATCCTGCTGCCAGGCCTTAATGGGCGGGTGGTCGTTCAGTGAAATTTTTTGTTCCCTTACCAGTAAGCCGATGATACCATTGGTTAAACTTTTTGTCATACTCCAACCCATTTGTCTGGTTTTACTTGTAAATCCGTTGGCATATTTTTCGGCAATTATCTTCCCGTCATGCACAACTACAATAGCCCTTGTGCGCCTGTTCTTTTCTTCACCGGGTTCTTCGAATGCCTCATTTATTGCTTTCTGTATTTTGTTAATGTCGTAAGCAGTAAGGTCAAGGTAATCGGGCAGTAGATTTCCGGCAGGCCAGGGGATGGTATCCTGATTGGTGCGTGGAGGAATGGCCACCTGCCAGGATTGTTTGCGCAATTCATCTTCGCTGATTTCGTTAACGAGTGTACAGCCTAAACCCTTCCGGTAAATGGCTTTGCGTTTGGCTAACCCAAAAACGGTGGCAGTAGCGGAGGAGTCGGAATAATTGGCTTTGTAGGAACCGAGTGTTAATAATCCGGAGCCCAGTTCATTGCTGATAACATCGGTCTCGCTGCGTCCGACCAGCATGGTGCAGGAACAAAGAATTTTCGCCCCGTAACCGGTGATGATCGGGAAGGCAAGCCAGGCATAGTAAATTCCATAGGTTAGTGCGGCAATAATGGTGATGAGCAAGAAGCGAAGAATGAGTTTACGCATAAGGGCGGATTTAATGAACCGCAAAGTACACGAAGAAGGCACAAAGTTCACAAAGAACAAACAAAACTTTGTGCTCTGTGTGTAACCTTTGTGTGCTCTGTGGTTTTGGATTTTTAACTATGCACAGCTTTTCTGATCCCCTTGCTCTTGCGGATGTTCACCGCAATCACTTTGTATTCCGGGCACATGGCTTCGCTGTCGTGTTCGTCTGAGCCGATTACATTCAACCCGATTTCCGGAAAATGGAACGTAGAACTCAGTATGCCGGGCTTCACTTCATCGGTTATACGGGCTTTCAAATCTACCTTGCCCCTTGCCGACTCGACACAAACCATGTCGCCTTCCTTAATGAAATGTTTTTCGGCATCGGCCGGGTTGATCAACAATACATCTTCGGTGAGCAGTTCAACGTTTTTTGTCCTGCGCGTCATCGTGCCGGCATTGTAATGCTCCAGTTCACGGTTGGTCGTGATGATGTAGGGGTATTCTTTTCCGTTGTTAATAATTTCCCGACTTTCCTTAAAATCGAAATAATGAAACTTGCCTTTGCCGCGCTTGAACGTTTCGGTGTGCAGGATTTTGGTATCGGTGCCGTCTTCTTTTACCGGCCATTGTTTTCCGTTTTCGCCAAGTTCATTCCATTTTACACCCTTAAAGAACGGAACAATTCGGGAGATTTCTTTCAATACTGTATCCGGATCATAATCGGGTTGCGGATACCCCATCCGGTTCATGATGTCCACCACAATCTGTCCGTCAGCCTTCGTGCCTTCAATCGGCTCTACCACTTTATTTACGCGTTGTATTCTTCGTTCTCCGTTGGTAAACGTTCCGCTTTTTTCAAGGAATGACGCTCCGGGCAACACTACTGTGGCAATCTTGGCGGTTTCGGTCATGAACAGTTCCTGCACGACCAGTAAGTCCAGTTTTTTCAACGCAGCCATTACTTTGTTGGTATTCGGGTCGGTCTGCACCAAATCTTCGCCCATCAGCCACAGCGCTTTCAGTTTGTTATCCAGCGAAGCGGTGTACATCTGCGGAATTTTATAGCCGATGTGGTTGGGGAGTTTAACGCCATAAAAGTCTTCATACATTTTATGATACTCCGGATGGGTAACATCAAAATACCCGGCACCCTGGTGCGGCTGGCAGCCCATATCGGCAGCGCCCTGAACGTTATTTTGTCCGCGTAAAGGGTTCACGCCAACACCCCTGCGGCCAATGTTGCCGGTGATCATGGCCAGATCGGTAATGAGCATGATGGCATACGTTCCGTAAGAATGTTCGGTAACGCCTAATCCATGGAAGGCCATGGCTGCTTTAGCTTTGGCATAAGCCAGCGTGGCATCGTGTACCAGGTTTTTATCAACACCGGTGATGTTCTCCAGTTCATCGATGTTTACGTTCAGTATTTGCTTTTTGAAATCGTCATAGCCTTCTGTTCGCGATTCAATAAATTGCTTGTCCTCCAGCCCTTCGGTGATGATGTAGTACAACATCATGTTGAGTATAGCCACATTGGTGCCCGGGCGAAGCGGCAGGTGATAGGTGGCGTAGCGGGCCAGTTCGGTTCTGCGCGGGTCAATTACAATCGTGGTTTTGCCCTTCATGGCAAACTGCTTGAACTTGGCGCCTGTTACGGGATGGCCATCGGTGGGATTGGCGCCAATTACCAGAATGCAGTCGGTATATTTTAAATCTTCAATGGAGTTGGTGGCTGCACCTGTTCCAAAACTGCGTTGCATGCCCAAGGCAGTAGGCGAGTGACACACCCGTGCACAACTGTCGATGTTGTTGGTGCCGATAACTACCCGGATAAATTTCTGCATCAGGTAATTCTCTTCATTCGTACAGCGCGCAGATGAAATGCCTGCGATGTAATCGGGCCCATAGGTGTTTTTAATATGCGTAAGTTTTTCTGCGATGAAATCATAGGCTTCATCCCAGGAGGCCGGCTGAAGCTCACCGTTTTTACGGATGAGGGGTGTACGTAACCGGTCCGGATGATTGTAGAAGGAAAATGCAAATCTCCCTTTCAAACACGTATGCCCCTGGTTTACCTCGGCATCGTAGGGTGCTTGTATGGATTTGATTTTATCATCGTTAACGGCCACTTCCAGGTTGCAACCCACGCCACAATAGGTGCATACCGTGCGTACTTTTTTCTGCACGTTAATGCTTTTCGATTCAAACACATCCGAAATGGCTGAGGTAGGACAAGCCTGTGCGCACGCACCACAGCTTACACAGTCGGAGTTCAGGAAGTTATCGTCAAAGCTTTTTATAATGCGGCTGTCAAATCCGCGGCCGGCCATGCTTAGTACCATTTCGCCCTGCACTTCATCGCAGGCGCGTACACAGCGGAAGCAGTTGATACACTTGGAAAGATCGGAGGTCATGTAGGGGTGACTCAAATCCTTCTTGCGATCGAGATGGGTTTTACCTTCCGGGTAACGCACGGTGCGAACGCCAACTTGTGCGGCTACTGTTTGCAGTTCGCAGTTGTTATTTACTTCGCAGGTCAGGCAGTCGAGCGGGTGATCGGTAAGCACCAGTTCGATGATGTTTTTGCGTAGTCTTGTGATTTTTTCAGTATCGGTGTAGATGAAGGAATTTGCAGTAACCGGTGTATGGCAGGAGGCAACGGTTTTTGTATTGCCGTTTGGTTGCAGGGCAACTTCCACGCTGCAAACCCGGCATGAACCGAACGGTTCAAGGTTAGGCGCATCGCAGAGTGTAGGGATGCGATTACCTAAACTCCTGCGCACAAACGACAATATTGTTTCGCCTTCTTTTATCTCATAAGGTTTGCCGTTAATGAACGCCAGTTTAATTTTCTCCGCACCATTACCGTTGGTGTGGATGTTTACCGTTGATGTTGTCTTCACCGCTTCCATATCAACTGTTTTTTTAACCACAAAGAGCTCAAAGGTGTACACAAAGGGCACAAAGACTTAGTGTGCAGTTTCTTTGTGGTTTACAAATGGCCATTAATTATTCGTTTAATTCCTTCTTTTAGTAACACTACATTAAAATTTATTAGCAGACCAAGTTTATAATTTGCTAATTTAAGGTAGGTTAATGTTTGTGCCAAATGAATATCGTTTAAAGCATCAACACTCTTCGTTTCAATTACAAGCTTGTTTTCAACATCAATATCGATTCGATAACCACATTCGAGCTTAACCTCATCGAAAATCAGCGGCATTGCTTTTTCTTTCTCAACATAAAAACCATCCTTTCGGATCTTATAGTATAAACTTTCTTTATAGGCACTTTCCAGTAAACCAGGCCCAAGGACTTTATGGACATCTATTGCCAATCCGATTACTTTATTTGCTATTTCATTTTCTGTCATTCCAATCTATTTAACCATTAAGAATGTCACGGCTTAGTGTCCTTTGTGTAAAATTTCTTTGTGCCCTTCGTGGTTATATTCCGTAAAATAGATACTCAATTCATCTTCAAAATACTGCAAGGCATTTTTTACCGGTAACGGCAAGCCGCCACCGAGCATGCACAACGAACCGATTTCCAGGGTTTCCAACAAATCATCCAGCAACGCACGATTGATTTTATAATCGCTGGTACGTGCTTTTTGGAGCATCTCCTTGCCTCGGGTAGAGCCCAGCCGGCAGGGGAAGCATTTGCCGCAACTTTCGTGGGCGGTAAACTCAAACAGATGCTCAATATATAATAGGAGTGGAAAGTCTTCCGGGATGCAAACGATGGAAGCATGCCCCAGCAGAAAACCTTCTCTGGAAAACGATTCGAAGTCGATGGTGAGGTCATTGATTTTTGAAACGGGTACCAATCCGCCCAACGGTCCTCCAATGTGCATGGCTTTAACGGGCTTACGAAAACCACCGCCTAATTCATTCACCACAATACGCAGGGGAGTACCCATATCCACTTCATAGATGCCGGGCTTGTTAAAGTAGCCATCCAGTGAAATCAGTTTTGTACCGGTTGATTTGGGTGTGCCAATTGAAGCAAACGCTTTGCCTCCGTGTTGCATAATGAAAGGAAGATTGGCAAGCGTTTCAACATTGTTAACAACAGTGGGTAGATTAAACAAACCTTGCTGGGCGGGGTAGGGCGGGCGTACCCGCACTTCGGGCCGCTGACCTTCGATGGAGGATAGCAAGGCTGTCTCTTCTCCACAGATGTAGGCACCTTGTGCTTTGATAACTTTAAACCGGAATGAGAAGCCTGACCCAAAAATATTTTCTCCTATAAAATTGTGTTCATTAAGCTCCCGTATTGCACTTTCAATGACTTCAATGGACTCAGGGTATTCTGCCCGTATGTACAATACACCAACCGATGCATCAGCTAAGTAACCTGCGATGATCATGCCCATCAATACCGAATGGGGCTGATGTTCCAGCAGATAGCGGTCGGAGTAGGCACCGGGGTCGCCCTCATCGGCATTGCAAACAATAAAGCGCTGGTCCGCTTCGGTATTTCGGCAACTCTCCAGTTTTATGGCCATCGGAAAACCGGCACCCCCCCGACCCCGTAAACCCGAAGTTTTTAATTCGTTATGTAATTGAGTAACAGGTTTTTTTAAACAGTCTTTTAGGATATGATAATAAGCCTCAAGGCCCGGAAATTTTTGTGTAAGAACAGCAGTGCCTTTGGAAGCGATGGTGTACTTATCGGCTACTACCGTTTTGTTCTTTTTTATTTCATTAATGGAATCGATTGCTTTTCCTGAATAATTCTTCCCGGCAATATGAAAAGCGGAATTCTCATGACATCTTCCCAGGCAGCACATTTCGCCAATTTCTTCTTCTTTAAAATGTTGTTGGAGTTTTTCTTTTAAGGAAGGCTGAGTTCCGGCACAAAGGCAGGCACTGCCGTTGCACACGTACACTTTTTTACCCTGGTTTTCGGGTTTTAAAAAATCGTAGAAGGTAGCGGTGCCGTACACATTGGCTTTACCCACCAGGAATTCTTTTCGCAGTTCCTCCATTTTTTCAACCGGAGGTGTGCCCGTTTCGGTAGCGGCAATGCCCAGTTCTTCAAACAGGGTTTTGGCAACGCCCTTTCTTCCGGCCAGGTAGCTTAAGTTCTTCGACATAGCATCACAAAATCAACGTTGAAGATACCACTATTTTTAGTCTTTTGCCTGTGCTTTCGGATGTGCGGCTGCTATGCTTTCGGGGCTGTTGTTTCGCTTAATTTTTCAACAATCTCAGCCTCTTTTTCGGTAAACAGCAAATCGCGCAGGGCATGGATCATCTGCCGTACCGACATGTTAAACGCCCGGTTGATGGCTACTTGGGTAGGGATATCGGTTGGTAGCAGTTTCTGTGAAGCAATGGCAGCGGTAAGCAGTTGGGTAAAGGCTATATCCTCCTCTTTGTTTCTACCGGTAAGGGTGTGGATGGCGCCAATGTTTGTGCCGGTATCTTTTTCCTCCAGCAAGGAGATGAACTCTTCGTGAACTGACGCCCATTTGTCTTTAAGGAACTTGTACAGTTTTTCTACTTCTTCATTGCCTGAGTTTTCTGCTTCCTGCAGGTTGTGCCGGATGTCTTTAACAATTTTGGCCGATGCCACCGCATTGCGTGTGGCGTGCAACAGTTTATTCAGTTCGCGGGCTTCGGCATCACGAAGTTCGTGCATCTGCAAGCCTGAGGCAAACGTGTAAATCTCGGCTTCAAGAAGTTTAATCCCCTGGTATAAGTCATCGAGTGAACTTTCGGCAAACCGGATGTTATCTTCTTTCTTGAGAAACGATTGAAACGGTTCTCTGCGCGTAAGTTTCAGCAACCGCAGGTGGTAGCGGAGCACCTCAACTACCAAATGCCGGATTTCGATTTTGAGTGCTGCAATACCCGCTTCGGGTATATCAGGTTTCAGTGTATGCAGGCATTTGGTTAGGGTAATTTTCTTTTCCGGAACCAGGCGCACAATCAATTTGGTAAACCGGCCAATCCATGGTAAGAAAAATGTTACGCCTATCAGGTTAAATAAGGTATGAAACAGTGCAATGCCCGTTACCGGATCATTTTCAAGATGAATAACTTTTTGGATAAAGTTGATCAGCAATGGAAATAATAAAATGGTCAGCAGGGCGGTTATCACATTGAACAGCAAGTGACTTAAAGCAATTTGTTTCTTGATGGTTTGCGTTCCTGCTGAACCGATGATAATGGTAACGGTTGTACCTATGTTGATACCGATTACCATATAGGCAGCCAGTTGAAACGTGATGACACCGGAATAAAGAGAACTCAGGATAATAGCCATGGCGGCCGAACTGGACTGTACCAGGATGGTAAGCACAAGGCCAATCAGGATGAATACTGCTCCGGGGTAGTGACTTAATTCGCTCGGGTCATAACGTTGTGCCAGTCCGTCAATGCTGGTTTTCATGTAATCAAGTCCCATGAACAAAAACCCAAAACCCACCAGAAATTTGCTGATGTTGGTAGCACGGGTTGATTTACCGAAAACAATCAGGCCCAAACCACCCAGGCCGATAAACGGTAACGCCAGAATTTCAATCTTGAGTTTAAAACCCATTGTGGCCACAATCCAACTGGTAAGTGTGGTTCCCAGGTTTGAGCCGATGATGATACCGATGGCGCTCTCCATACCCAGAATTCCTGCGCCTGCAAACGCCAGCACCATTAACGATACGGCCGAACTGCTTTGTAATACCGCAGTAGCCACCGTGCCGCTGAGTACACTGCGGAACCAGTTACTTGTAAACCTGCGGATAAGTTTGCGGAATGTACTGCCCGACAATTGCCTGAGGGAATCCTCGAGCTGGAACATGCCGAACAGGAAGATACCGATGCCGGCCAGCAGTTCAATGATCTTTAAATGGGTGTCCATAAAATCAGGCTTTGTAATTTAATGGTTTTGCACTTTCGCTACTGTGATCTTTGTCATTACTTGCTGCTTTATTACAGCGGCTTTGAAAACAAGACGACAGTCGGGTGAAGAAATAAAGTTTTTGTTGGAGGCTAAGGTTATTCAGTATAATCAGCCCGGGTTTATTGAAAACGATCCGATAATCATTCCGCATCAATTCATAAAAAAACAGGATATTGAAATAGCAGGACTATTTGCAGCCACGCTCGCCTGGGGGCAACGGGTTACCATTATTAATAACTGCCGCAGGTTGCTCGGATGGATGGATAACGATCCGTACCGGTTTATTCTCCACCATCGGGAAAACGATCTGAAACCGTTTCTTGATTTCCGGCACCGTACATTTAATACTACCGATGCCCTTTACTTTATTGCTTTTTTACGGTGGTATTACTCCAAACACCAATCGCTGGAAGATGCCTTTTGTGTGGAGCCGGCTGAACCCTCCGTTGAAGTGGGGCTGATTCATTTTCATAATCTTTTTTTCAGCCTGCCGGATTTTCCTCCCCGCACCAGAAAACATGTAGCCACTCCCGAAAGGAAATCAACCTGCAAGCGACTGGCCATGTACTTACGCTGGATGGTGCGCAGCGATAATCGCGGTGTTGATTTCGGCATCTGGAAAAAAATCAGGCCGGCCCAGTTGGTTTGTCCGCTGGATGTGCACGTTGAGCGGGTAGCCCGAAAATTTAAATTGATTAAACGAAAGCAAACCGACTGGCAAACCGTACTTGAACTTACCGAAACACTAAAAATGTTTGATCCAATCGATCCGGTGAAATACGACTTTGCTTTGTTTGGTATCGGACTAGAAGAAAAATCTACTCGTATTTAAGCACAGTTACCGGGTTGGCCCGGGCCGATTTCACCGTTTGCCACAGGATGGTGGCCAGTGCAATAAGCAGAACAAGGAGGGAAGGTATTGCCACAATAAACCACGTTATTTCGATACGCTCCGTAAACGAGGTAAGCCATTCATCAAGTACTTTCAAAGCAATCGGGATACCTGCAGCCAGCGCTATAAGTACAATTACCAGGTATTCTTTTACCAGCAGAAAGGCTGCATCGCTTGCTGAAGCACCCATCACTTTACGGATGCCGATTTCTTTCATCCGGAATTTGGCCGTAAATGAAGCCAGGCTGAATAAACCCGTGCAGGTAATAACGAGCAGTACAATGGTGAACGTGGTGATGATTTTTCCCAGACGCTCATCGCTGGCATATTGTGAATCGTATTTATCCATCAGCATAAACGATTCGGGCGCCTGGCCCGGAAATGTATTTATAAACAACTGTTCGATTTGTTTTCGTGTTTCTGGCGATTCGCTTTCCAGCCGGATAACATAATAGTTCGTCCGACCCTTGTGGAAAACATAAAATACGGGTTGAATTTTGCTCTTGGGCGACTCGTGGTGATAGTCGCGAATAACCCCGCGAATCATAACGGTATCATCCAGGAAAAAGGCTTTTTCATCCACGGCATCTTCGGGTGTTGAAAAACCAAGCAGCCGGCTGGCTGTTTCATTAACCAAAACTTCCTTATAGGGTACCGCGGCTGGTCCGAATCCGTTTCCGGCAACCAGGGTTATGCCCAGTAATTCAACAAAGTGTTCGTCAACCTCAAAATACCGGTACTGGTTAACATCTTCCTTGGCAGCTCCGATGCGCTGTACACTGTTGGCATAAGGGATAATAAATTCACCAGGCAATGACGTGAGGGTAGTTAAACCGGTTACCCCTGCAATGCGTGCAGCCTCTTTCTTAAACGCGTCTATCCGCCTGTTCTGGGTTGAATCAAACAAGGTGGAGTTTTGAATAACAAACAGGCCGGCAGGCGCAAAGCCCAGTTCTTTTTCTCGCATCAGCTTAAGCTGAAGATGCAGGGCATACAGGCTGATCAGAAGTACTATAGTTATAGTGAATGGAATAAGTACCATGGTTTTGCGCAGCAGTTGCCCGCGTTTGCCGGAAGAGAAATTTCCTTTTAGTATCTGTGATGGTGCAATGCCTGAGATAACAAATGCCGGGTATAAACCGGATGCAAGTGTGCTGATGGCAAGTAACACCAGGGCGCCTGCAACCAGTTGAGGGCTGAACCTGAAGTCGAGACGGAGGTCGCGCTGAAACCATTCTGAAAATTGCGGCAGCAACATCCACACCGTTAACCAGGCGATAAAAAAAGCAGCAAGGTTAATTACGAATGCTTCCATTAAAAACTGGCCGATGAGCTGGCTGCGCAGGCTGCCTACTACTTTTCGGATGCCTACTTCTTTGGCGCGGTCTATTGAGCGTACGGTGGCTAAGCTTACATAATTCACCCACGCAATTATAAGCATCATCAACCCAACCGTTAAGAGGAAATAAACTGTTTGCCTGTTACCATTTGGGCGAAACTCATCGCTGAAATTGCTTTCGAGGTGAATGGAGCGGAGCGGCTGAAAGTTGATTTCAAGTTTCTGATCGGTTTCGCGCAGCCAGTTACCGGTTTTTCGTTCAATCAGGTCGGGTAACTTTTCTATTACCGCCTGCAACTGGTCAGGCCGGTGCAGCATCACATAATTAAAGTAGCCATCCCACCGCCAGGGTTCTTCCAGCACAAGCTTGCTTGCCCGCTTTTTATACGTTTCCATTGAGAACAGGGCATCGAAAGCCTGGTGGCTTTTTTCCGGCATGTCTTCAAAAACACCGGTAACCTCTATATCAATGTACCCGCGCCAGCTTAAGGTTTTGCCAATCGGGTCTTCCTCTTTAAAGATGGTCCGGCTGAACGATTCGGACAGGGCAATGGTAAAGGGTCGGGCAAGTACCAGCGAATCGTTGCCTTTCAGCAGGCGGACGGAAAATACCTTGAAGAAATCTTCGGTAGCGTAACCTGATTGTTCGGATTTAAACACCTCCCCATCCTTAACCACAATGCAGATGTTTTTTAAGAACATAACATAACGCTCAACTTCGGGTAACTCGGTTGCCATATCTGCACCAATACCGAAATTGGATGTGGCCGAACTGTTGGTAAGCTCATTTTTATTATATCGGTTCTGCTGGACCCTGAAAATCCGATCGGCATTGGTGTGAAAGGTATCGTAACCGGTTTCGTGGGTAAAGAACAAGAATGTAACAATAAAGCAGGTGATACCCGCAGCCAGACCGAGAAAGAGTATGACCACATTGTTTCGCTGGCGCGAAAAAGAGCGGATAGCAATCGTCCAGTAATTGCTTAGCATGATTCGGTCTGTAGTTTTTAACGAAACTACTTAAGTGTTAAGAATTTGTAACCCGTATGTAATATTTAGGGCTTTTTTGACAAAAAATGTACCCTTTACCTGATCACCAATTCATCGCTTAGCAATATCAGGCTGGCTATCATCACCGTAAGCAGAAAAAGTGCAAGTACACTATGTGCCCAGGAACTTTTAGGTTTGCTTACGTACATAATTAACAAGATGATAAATAGTACAACTTTAAGTACTTGTTCCCTTACGGGTCGTCCGGCTATAATCAAATCGCTGGCCACTGCTGTAGCAATGAGTGCCAGTGCCGTAAGAAAAAATTTCGGATACATCCGGAAGTAATAAATTTTCATATCCAGATTCTTCTTACGCCACTGCGCGGGGAACAGCAGGTTTGCCAAAATGAACAGCAGTATTGGGTAAAGGATAATAAAAAGGAAAGCGGGTAAATCCCAATCTTGCATGGTGCGCTAGGCATACATGTTCCACCATTCATGTATGTGCATGACAAAAACTAAGACAACCCAAATCAGGTAAGGCCAGTACACAGCCATCTTCCGCCATTGCCTGATGAGTCCGGCCACCCCGGAAAGAATAACTGTAATCCCCAGTCCGAGGATGATGGAAATCAAAACAATAACATATTCAAACGGGGTCATTTTCGAAGTTTTTTGAAACTGTTTATATTAGTTCTAAATAATTTTGTTTAAGTAGTTTACTGTAACACTACACGGGTTTTATCAGCCCCTGAACTTCGTAAAAAGCCGGTTTAAATAAATGAAGCAGCACGGTAAAATAAATTTGAAAAAACCCCTTCGGGTAGTAGATTTGTGCACCTTTGATGTAAAACGGATACTAAACCTATCATGATAAAATTCTTTCCGCCACTATTTTCAAAAGTCATCATTGCGCTCATTCTCGTTTTTTCCTTATCGCCTACCACCGCTCAGGATATACCAACTGATGCGGCAATCATTGCCGAGGGCGAATCATTATTTAATGCCAATTGCAAAACCTGTCATCGCGTACACCAGAAACTGGTGGGCCCGGCTCTTGAAAATGTTTACAACCGTGCTCCCTCCATTGATTGGATTAAGGCATTTATCCGCAACTCAGCGGCTGTAATCGCCAGTGGCGATGAATATGCTGTTAAACTCTATAATGATTACGGAAAAACCCAAATGACGGCCTTTACCGGCCTGAAAGACGAACAGATTATGGCCATTTTGGCCTATGTGCAGGACGAAACCAAAAAAGGTCCACCGGTTGCTGCCACCGCCCCGGCAACTTCAACTGATGGCGGGGGTCAGGGGGTACCGGCTGCGTACCTCAATGCCATTCTTATCGGCATGGTTATCATCCTGGTTCTGTTGGTTGTTATTCTTGGTTTCCTGGTGTCGGCCCTGAAACGCTTCTTGTATCAAAAAACATTAAGTGAAGAAGACCGCGAAATTGTTCATTCGCCCATCACCATTGGCAGCATTACCCGTAGTCCTGGTTTTGCTTTTCTGGTTGTCTTTATTGTGGCCTCGTTGGGTTTTAAAGCAGTAATCAACGGTTTATACTCAATTGGTATTCAACAGGGTTATGCCCCTAAGCAACCTATTGCCTTTTCACATAAACTTCATGCCGGTGCTTACGAAATTGATTGCAAGTATTGCCACGTGGGTACGCTTAAAGGAAAGAGTGCCACCATTCCTTCGGTTAATATTTGTATGAACTGCCATAGTGCAGTAAAAACAGAGTCACCTCAGATACAGAAACTTTGGGCTGCGGCCGACTGGCAGCCCGAAACAAAAACCTACGGCCCTAATCAAAAACCCATCGAATGGGTGCGCATTCATAACCTCCCCGACCTGGCCTATTTTAACCATGCCCAGCATGTAGTGGTTGGCGGCATAGAGTGCCAAACCTGCCACGGTCCTATCGAAACTATGGATGTGGTTAAGCAATACTCGCTTTTAACGATGGGCTGGTGCATTGACTGCCACCGGAAAACCGATGTAAATTCAAAAGGTAACGCCTACTACGATAAGCTGGTTGAACTGCACAATGCGGCCAGCAAGCAGCCGATGAAAGTGGAGGATATTGGCGGCCTTGAATGTGCCAAGTGCCATTATTAATTGTTTAGAGTTCTACATTTTTAACGCTTCGCTATATACAAATGGAAGAAAAAGCTACGAAGGTATATTGGAAAGGACTGGATGAACTAAGCAACGCGCCTGAATTTGTTAAGCATGCGCATAACGAGTTCGGACAACCGCCCGCCCCGGAAGATGATCTGGGCCACAGCCGCAGAGACTTTTTAAAGATGATGGGTTTTGGTGTGGCCGCGGTTTCGCTGGCGGCCTGCGAAGCGCCTGTTCGCAAAGCCATCCCGTATGTAGACAAACCGCTGGATGTTGACCCCAGTTTGCCGAACTACTATGCCTCAACCTATACTAATGGTGGCGATTACTGCAGCATTGTTGTAAAGGTGCGCGAGGGACGGCCCATAAAAGTTGATGGCAATAAACTTTCAGGCGTAACCAAAGGAGGAACCAGTGCCCAGGTAGAGGCATCTGTACTTTCGTTATACGATAATTCCCGCCTTCGCGGACCCCGTGTAGGCGAAACAAAAAGCGCCTCGTGGGAGGTACTCGACCAGATGGTGATGGATAAACTGGGCGCTATCCGAGTAAGCAACGGCAAGATTGCCATTGTAAGCAACACGGTGCTGAGCCCTTCCACCAAAGCAGTTATTGAAAAATTTAAAGCAAAATACCCCACCACCGAGCATATTCAGTACGACCAGGTGTCGATGTACGGTATGCTGAAAGCCAATGAGGAATCGTTTGGCAAAGCCATGATTCCCTCGTACGATTTCAGCAAAGCTAATGTGATTGTAAGTGTGGCGGCCGACTTTTTGTGTACCTGGCTCTCGCCCATTGAGTTTACCAAGCAGTATGCCCAGACCCGCGAAGTGAGTGAGGAGAAACGCGACATGTCGCGCCATTACCATTTCGAAGCAGGCATGACGCTTACCGGGGCCAATGCCGACCACCGCGTTCAGATTAAACCTTCGGAAGAGGGAGCCGTGGTAGTGCAACTGTATAATTTACTGGCCGCCAAGGCCGGCCGGAGCAGCGTTACCGGTGGAATTGACAAGCCGTACCTGGCCAAAGCAGCCGATGAACTTTGGGAGAACCGCGGTAAATCGCTGGTAGTGGCAGGCTCAAACAACAAGTCCGTGCAGGTGGTGGTTAATTCCATTAACGATATGCTCGGCAACTACGGCTCAACTATACTGCCGCATATCCCGGTTAACTACAGGCAGGGAAATGATGAGGCGATGCTCAACTTCATCAATGATGCCGATGCGGGTAATGTAGCCGGTGTAATTTTCTATAACTGCAACCCGGTGTATGATCACCCGCTGGGAGAAAAGCTGACGGGCGCTCTTAAAAAGGTCGGATTAAAAGTCTCCACTACTTATAAAGAAGACGAAACCGGTGTTGAGTGTGAATACCTTGCCCCCGATCACCATTATCTGGAAGCATGGAACGATGCTGAGCCGAAGAAAAATCACTTTAGTATAGCCCAGCCGGCCATCAGCCCGATATTTAAAACCCGAGCCGCACAGGAGAGTTTGCTCATCTGGGCAGGCGAAACCAACGTGGATTATTATGAAATTCTGAAAAGCAACTGGAAGACCTGGTTCTTTAAGGGCGGTAACCTGCGGGCCTGGTGGGATAAGTGCCTGTATGATGGCGTGCTTGAACTTCCTGTAGAATCAGCAAGTGTATCGTTTGCGGGAAATGTAGAAGGTGCAGCCAACGCCATTGCAGCAGTCAAATCAGGTGGTATCGAGTTGTTTGTATATGAAAACGGAACGGTAGGCAATGGCTCGCAGGCTAACAATCCGTTGTTGCAGGAACTGCCCGACCCGATAACCAAAGCCGTGTGGGAACACTACGTTACCGTATCACCGGCCGATGCTAAAGAAATCAATTTCTCCGAAGCAAAAACAAAATACGCCAGCATTACGGCAAACGGTAAAACAGTAAAACTACCGGTGCTGGTACAGCCCGGTCAAACACCCGGAACTATCGGCATACCCCTGGGGTATGGTCGTACCCGTGCCGGCAAAGTGGCTGATGGTATTGGCGTTAATGCATATCCGTTTGCTGCGGTTGTTAACGGGTCATGGTCGTTTGTTGCTACCGGGGCAACCCTGCAGATGCTGGATGAACGCTATTGGCTTGCCACCACGCAAACCAATCAAACCTACATGAAGCGGGCAACGGTTATTCAGGAAACCGTTCTTACTGAATTTAAAAATGATGCGGGTGCCGGCAGGTACCGGCCCAAAGTGGCTACCTGGAAGGATCCGAATCATAAAGTGGAACCGGGCAGGCTTTCAATGTGGAAAGGCCACGATTACAAAAACCACCACTGGGGCATGGCCATTGATCTGAACACCTGTATTGGTTGTGGTGCGTGTGTGGTGGCCTGTAATGTAGAGAACAACGTACACCTGGTGGGTCGCCAGGAAGTAATCAACCGCAGGGAAATGCACTGGCTGCGTATTGACCGCTACTACAGCACCAATGCCGATGTGCATGATCTGAAAGGCCTGGAAAAAGCGGCCGAAAATCCGGAAGTGGTATTTCAGCCCATGCTGTGCCAGCATTGCAACAATGCTCCGTGCGAAACGGTGTGCCCGGTGGCTGCTACCACCCATAGCACCGAAGGTTTAAACCAGATGACGTATAACCGTTGTATCGGAACACGTTATTGCGCCAACAACTGCCCGTATAAAGTAAGGCGGTTCAACTGGTTCAAGTATCACGACAACCGGCAGTTTGAACAGGTTAATCCGGCTATGAATACTTCGCTGGGTAAAATGGTGCTCAATCCTGACGTAACGGTTCGTTCGCGCGGGGTAATGGAAAAATGTTCTTTCTGCGTACAACGTATCCAGCAGGGAAAACTGCAGGCCAAAAAAGAAAAGCGGCCCCTTAAGGATGGAGAAATAATTACAGCCTGCCAGGCTGCGTGTTCAACCGGTGCCATTGTATTTGGCGATGTAAATGATCCGGAAAGCCGCATCAGCAAGTTGCTGCAGATTAGCCCGGCCGATGAAAACAGGCCTTATGGTATCGATAAGAAAACGGGTAACCCGAGAGCGTACCAGGTGCTTGAAGAAGTGGGTGTGAAACCCAACATCTGGTACCTGACCAAAGTGAGAAATAAAGAAGAAGTAAAAGCATAATCATTAACGAGTAACGGAAAAGAACACATGCAAGTAGTTTCAGCAATACGCGAACCCTTAATTACCGGAACCAAAACCCTGAAGGACGTTTCGCACGACATCAGCCGCCAGGTTGAAGGCAAACCTACCCGCCTGTGGTGGATGGCCTTTGGCGTTTCGTTGGCTTTGCTGTCGTGGGGTGCCTACTGCTGCTGGATGCTCCTGTGGCACGGCATCGGGGTGTGGGGCCTTAACAAAACCGTAGGTTGGGCGTGGGATATCACCAACTTCGTATGGTGGGTCGGTATTGGTCACGCAGGTACCTTGATATCGGCCATCTTGCTGTTGTTCCGTCAGCGTTGGCGTATGTCCATCAACCGGGCAGCTGAGGCGATGACTATTTTCGCGGTTATTTGTGCAGCCAGTTTCCCCGGCTTCCACATGGGCCGTTTGTGGCTGGGCTTTTACTGGGCACTTCCGCTGCCCAACACCTTTGGTTCGCTGTGGGTAAACTTCAACTCGCCCCTGCTGTGGGACGTGTTTGCCATCTCAACATACTTCACGGTATCACTCGTGTTTTGGTACATGGGACTTATTCCTGACTTTGCCGTAATTCGCGATAGGGCCGTTGTGCAAGGCAATAAAATCCGTGCGCTGGCCTATAACGCGCTGAGTTTCGGCTGGCAGGGCGGAGCCAAAACCTGGATGCGTTACGAATCGGTGGCGCTCATCCTGGCGGGCCTTTCAACACCGCTGGTGCTTTCGGTTCACACCATTGTATCGTTCGACTTTGCAACCTCGGTTATTCCAGGGTGGCACACCACCATCTTTCCGCCTTACTTCGTTGCCGGTGCTATCTTCTCCGGCTTTGCCATGGTATTAACCCTGCTGCTGGTAACCCGTAAGGTGTTTAAGCTCGAACAATATATTACGGTGTATCATATTGAGTTGATGAACATCATCATCATTATTACCGGATCAATTGTTGGTATCGCGTACATCACCGAGCTTTTCATCTCCTGGTATTCGCGTGTTCCGTATGAAGGGTACGCCTTCTATAACCGCGTGCAGGGCCCGTACGCCTGGGCATACTGGTCGATGATGACCTGTAATGTGATTTCGCCCCAGTTATTCTGGATTAAGAAAATCCGCACCAGCATTGTGGCCACTTTTGTTCTTTCCATTATTGTAAACATCGGGATGTGGTTTGAGCGGTTTGTGATTATCGTAACCTCCATCCACCGCGACTACATTCCGTCAAGCTGGACAATGTTTTACCCGACCATGTATGATGTGGGACAGTACATCTTTACGTTTGGTATTTTCTTCACCGCGTTCTTTTTGTTTGCCAAATTCTTCCCTGTTATCAACATGGCCGAAGTGAAAAGTATTTTGAAATCAACCTCTGAAAAGAAATAAGCATGGATGCCGATAAACATTTTGTAGTTGGAATTTACGATGACGAGGACGTGCTGCTGGAGGCCATCCGGAAAGTGCGTTCCAGCGGAGTGAAAATCCAGGAGGTATACTCGCCTTTTCCGGTACACGGTATTGACGAGGCCCTTGGATATAAGCGTACCCGGTTGCCTATTGCGGCCTTTCTGTTTGGTATGACCGGCACCATTTTGGCGCTGGTTATGCAAATCTGGATGCTCGGTTACGACTGGCCCATGATCATTGGGGGTAAAAACTTTGCTTCTCTGCCGCCCTTTATTCCGGTTACCTTTGAGTTAACTGTGTTGCTTTCTGCGCTGGGCATGGTGGGTACATTTATGATTGTAAGCGACATGAAACCGTACAAGTGGCCGCGCCAGTTCGACATCCGCAGCACAGATGATAAGCATGTGATGGCCGTTGACCTGGCGGTAAACGCCTCGAAGAGTAAAGACGAATTAAAGCGTATTTTAAAAGAAAGCGGAGCATCCGAAGTAAACGAAAAGAGCTTTGAGTAATATGACGATCCTGAAAACGTTACGCCACGCAGCACTTGCAGTAACTACTGCCGTACTGTTGTTGGGTTGCAAAGCAGGGGGCGATAATCCCGGACTGGAGTATGCACCCAATATGTATCATTCGGTGGCTTATGAGCCCTACAGCCAGATTACGGACGAAGATGCCGGTCGCTGGCTTACCTCCATCGAGTATGATGACGGCCATGCCGAATTTTTCAATTCCAACAAGTTTAATCCGCACCGCATGAATATGCGTCTTCCGGCTCCTCATACGGTAAGCCGGAACTACATGCCTTATCATATCCCGAAAGACAGCCTGGAAATGGCGGCAAAAATACCCAGCCCCTTAACCGGTGATGAAAAAGCTATACTGGCCGATGGCAAGGTGCTCTATGAAATTTATTGCGACCACTGCCACGGTGCCAAAGGCGAAGCCGATGGTAAAGTAGCCACCGGTACGGTAGTGGATGGTGTTGAGCGCGGCCTTTATGCCGGTGTGGCAAACCTGAAAGGAGATGCCTATAAAAACATTACCGAAGGACATATTTTTCATGTGATTACCATGGGCAAAGGCCTGATGATGCCGCACGGCTCGCAGATTAGTCCTGAAGATCGGTGGAAGATAGCCCGTTACGTAAAAACATTGCAGAAGTAAACTTTGAAACTGGTAGAAAATGGGTCATACAACAATAACTGAAGAACGCTATACCTTCCAGCCCGGAGCAAAAAAGCAATTGCTTATTGTAATGGCAGCAGGTGTGCTGCTGCTCGTCATCGGCTTATGGGCTGCCATGTCGGGCGGGCATGACGAACAGCACAGCGGTGGGCATTCATCTGTGCAAACAGAACAGATGGTAGCAAGCCTGAACCCTGAGGCATCGGGCGAAGGACAGGCTGAACACCATGAAACCGCGCCCTGGCTGAAACGCCTGTACACCTCATTATGGATGAACAATGTTTATTTTGTGGGCCTGGGTATCATCGGATTGTTTTTTGTGTGCATCCAATATGCCGCACAAGCCGGCTGGTCGGCCGGGGTTAAGCGCATTCCGCTTGCCATGGGGCATTGGTTGCCCATTGCCGGTGTGTTAACGCTTGTTCTCTGGTTTGTTACCCATCACGACATTTTCCACTGGACACACAGTTATCTGTATGATGAAGCCAATCCGGCTACATTCGATGAAATTATAGCCGGCAAGGCGCCCTACTTTTTCTGGCCCGGTGAAGCGGGTGGCATGCCCATCTTCTTTCTGGCCCGCATGATCATTTTTTTTGCCATGTGGTACTGGTTCTTCATCATGATTAAGAAGAATATGATGGCCGAAGATATTAACGGAGGTACAACCTACTGGACAAAGAACCGCAGCATATCGGCCTGGTTCCTGGTGTTTTTTGCGGTAAGCTCTTCGGTGGCTGCCTGGGATTGGGTGATGAGTATTGACACTCACTGGTTCAGCACCATGTTTGGCTGGTATGTGTTTGCCAGCTGGTGGGTAACGGGTTTGGCACTTATTACATTGATTGTTGTTTACCTTAAAGAAGCCGGCTACCTGAAGATTGTTAATGCCAACCACCTGCACGATCTGGGTAAATTTATTTTTGCATTTTCCGTTTTCTGGACGTACATCTGGTTTGGTCAGTTCCTGCTTATCTATTACGCACACATTCCCGAAGAAACCGTGTACTTTATTGAGCGCATGACGACCAGCCCGTATAGCTGGATATTTTTTGCAAACCTGATTTTAAACTTTCTGTTGCCGTTTTTGTTGTTAATGACGAGAGATGCCAAACGGCACATGTCGATGTTAAAAGTCGTTGCACCGATTGTAATTGTCGGCCACTGGTTTGATTTCTACAACATGGTTACCCCGGGTGTAATGAAAGAACAGGGCGGACTTGGTTTGCTGGAAATCGGTCTGGCGTTGATTTTCCTGGCCGCCTTTTTATGGATTACTCTTAGCAGTTTATCAAAAATGCCGCTGTTTGGGAAAAATCATCCGATGTTGGAAGAAAGTCTTCACCACCATATTTAAAATGAACGTAGTATGATGTCTTTGATAATTGTTGTTGGTGTTATTCTGGCGCTGGCCATCCTGTATCTCATCTTCCGCATCAGCAGCCTGGTAGGAGTTGCTAAAGGTAAAAAGGCCGATGAGGTAAGTGCTAATAATGGTATCCATGCCACCTTGTTTGTGGTTTTTATGCTGTTGGGGTTGGGAGCGTTTTTCTGGTACTCATACACTCATTTTGATTCCTACAACCTGCCCGTGGCTTCCGAACACGGTGTGGTAACCGATACGTTGTTCTGGATAACCATGGGTGTTTCTGTGGCTGCATTTGTAATTATCTTCATCGTAATGATTGTGTTTGTGTATGCCTATCAATATAAAGAGGGGCGCAAAGCAACCTTTTATCCGGACAATCACTACCTGGAACTTACCTGGACAATCATACCTGCCATTGTGCTGGCCGTATTGATTTTTACCGGTTTGCGCGCATGGAACGATATTACCAGCCCAGCTTCGGCCGAAGCAGAGGTAGTGGAATTGGTTGCCCAACAATTTGCCTGGACGGTGCGCTACCCGGGTAAAGACAACACATTAGGCACCGTTAACTATAAGTTGATTGATAATTTCGGTAACGAATTTGGTTTGGATTTAACCGATAACAAAAGTTTTGATGACTTTAAATCGCTCGAACTTCACCTTCCAAAAGGCAAAGAAGTGCTGCTGAAAATCCGTGCGAAGGATGTACTCCACAGCGTATTTCTGCCCCACTTCCGTGTGAAAATGGATGCCGTACCCGGTATGCCTACGCACTTTAAGTTTGTGGCAACCAAAACCACAAAAGAAATGCGTGAAGAAACCGGCAACCCGGAGTTTAACTATGAACTTGCCTGTACCGAGATTTGCGGAAAAGGCCATTTCTCTATGCGCATGCCTGTGGTTGTAGATACTCCGGAAGATTTTGAAAAATGGAAACAGGAGCAGGAAACCTGGCTGAAGCAAAACCCAGGCTACATGGATAAAGTGCCTGCAAACCTAAGGGAATCGGCCATGATTAAGGCCGGTATGCTGATCGATAAAGTATCAATGGAAAGTAAAGCTGCGTTTTCCGCAGGGGGTTTTAACTAACTGACTTTTTAAACATGGCAACAACGCATATACACACCCATCAAGACGTTCACCACGATGCACATGGCGATGAGCATGAGCATCATGAAGGCAATTTCTGGACGAATTATATCTTCAGCCAGGATCATAAGATTATTGCCAAGCAATTTTTAATAACCGGTATTTTCTGGGCGCTGCTCGGAGGAACGCTGTCTGTAATCTTCCGCCTGCAACTCGGTTTCCCGGATATGAACCTTGATTGGCTGAAGCCCGTGTTGGGCGGCTGGATAACCCCAGAAGGTAAGCTGGATCCGGAATTTTACCTGGCACTGGTAACGATGCATGGCACCATCATGGTGTTTTTTGTATTAACTGCAGGTTTGAGCGGTACGTTTTCAAATTTCCTCATCCCATTACAGATCGGTGCCCGCGACATGGCCTCCGGATTTATGAACATGCTCTCGTACTGGTTCTTTTTCCTGTCGAGCGTTATCATGTTCATCTCCCTGTTTATCAGCACAGGTCCCGCAGGTGGCGGATGGACCATCTATCCTCCGTTAAGCGCACTCCCGCAGGCTATTCAGGGCTCAGGTCTTGGTATGACACTCTGGCTGGTATCCATGGCGCTGTTCATTGTAAGCACCTTGCTTGGAGGCATTAACTACATCACCACCGTTATTAACATGCGTACACGGGGTATGTCGTTTACCCGGTTGCCGCTTACTATCTGGGCCTTCTTTTTTACGGCCATCATCGGGTTGTTGTCTTTCCCGGTATTGTTTGCGGCTGCCCTGCTGCTGATTTTTGATCGCAGCCTGGGTACCAGTTTCTTCCTGTCCGACATCTATATCGGAGGGGAGGCCCTGCCGAACATGGGCGGCAGTCCGATTCTGTTCCAGCATTTATTCTGGTTCCTCGGTCACCCCGAAGTGTATATTGTGTTATTGCCTGCACTTGGTATCACCTCGGAGATTATTGCTACCAATTCACGCAAACCGATTTTCGGTTACAAAGCCATGATTGGTTCGATGCTGTTTATCGCCATTCTTTCGTTTATTGTATGGGCGCACCACATGTTCGTAACCGGCATGAACCCCTTCCTCGGCTCCATCTTTATGTTGCTTACGCTGATTATTGCGGTGCCTTCGGCAGTAAAAATTTTCAACTACGTTACCACCCTGTGGAAAGGCAACCTCCGGTTTACACCGGCCATGTTGTTTTCGATTGGTTTGGTTTCCTTCTTTTTAACGGGTGGTATCACCGGAATTTTTCTCGGCAATTCGGCTGTAGATATTCAGTTACACGATACGTACTTTGTTGTAGCGCACTTCCACCTGGTAATGGGCAGCGCTTCTTTCTTTGGAATGTTGGCGGGTATCTATCACTGGTTCCCGAAAATGTTTGGCCGCATGATGGACGACCGGCTGGGGTATATCCATTTCTGGGTAACCTTTATTGGCGTTTACCTGGTGTTCTTCCCCATGCACTACATCGGTATTGCCGGGTTCCCGCGCAGGTATTATTCGTTCACCAACTTCGAAACGTTTTCAGGCTTTACGGATTTGAATACACTGGTAAGTGTGGCGGCTGTGTTAACGCTGGCTGCTCAATTCATTTTCCTCTTCAACTTCTTCTACAGTATTTTCCGCGGTCGCCTGGCTCCGGCTAACCCATGGAATGCCACTACACTGGAGTGGACTACACCGCGCTTTCCCAAGCATGGCAACTGGCCGGGTGAAATTCCGGCTGTGTACCGCTGGCCGTACGACTACAGCAAGCCCGGTTCAAAGGAAGATTTCATTCCGCAAACCATACCGTTCTCTGAAACTCCGGAGTCGAACCTACCGCATGAAAATGAATTGATTAAGCTGGAAGGAAATGGCCATGGCGCTATTGTGGTAGAAGGAAAGCATTAAAATTTTTCATAGTCGGTCAATCTTCTTAGTCGGTATTGATTTAAGAAGATTGACCGTTATCTTTTTAACAGCACATGCACGCATTTCGAAAGCTTGTTTTTAGTACACTGGTTGCTGTCTATTTTTTGATTCTGGTGGGTGGCATTGTGCGAAGTACGGGGTCGGGTATGGGCTGCCCCGACTGGCCCAAATGCTTTGGAAGCTGGGTACCGCCAGCATCGGTAAGCGAGTTGCCCCCGGATTACAAGCAGATTTATTCAGATTACCGCGACCAGAAAAACAGGCGCTTTGCAAAATACCTTAGTGCGCTTGGCTTTACTGATACCGCTGAAGCAATTCTGGCAGATGAGTCAATAAAAGAAGAAGCCGACTTTAACCCGGTAAAAACCTGGATCGAATATGTAAACCGACTGGTTGGTGTAACCATCGGGCTGTTAATTATTGCGGTTGTGCTTGCTTCGCTGAAGTTTAGGAAGGAAAAAAAAATTATTCCCGCCATTGCCGTTATCACCTTGGTGTTGGTTGTATTTCAGGGTTGGATTGGATCTGTTGTAGTTTCAACCAACCTTACTCCCTGGACGATCACGCTTCACATGCTGCTGGCATTGCTTATTGTATGCCTGCTCATTTACCTGGGCTCTTTCACCCAGGATTCAAAACCCGTGGGTTATCCATCCGGTCTTTCCGGCTGGCTTTTCGCTGCAATGGGGTTGTTACTGGTGCAGATTATTTTGGGCACCCAGGTTCGGGAAGCGCTTGATCGGGTAGCAACTGCCGTGGCTGACCGCAGTCTCTGGGTTTCGCAACTTGGCTTTGACTTTATTATCCACCGGTCGTTTTCATGGATTGTACTGATTGTCAGTGCTGTTTTTGTATTTAAATCTCGAAAATATGAGTCGCTGAAAGGTTTTACAGCTACGGTATTCCTGCTAATTTTGGGAACATTTTTGAGCGGTGCCGGAATGGCCTGGTTTTCTGTGCCTGCCTTTCTTCAGCCTGTTCACCTGTTGCTTGCAACTGTGAGTTTTGGAGTGCAATTTCAGTTGTTGCTCTGCCTGAACAAACCAAGGCGCGTGATGTTAAACTATAGTGTATGATTGCCCGATCGATTGACAGCCTTACAGGATTAGCCTGGATATTGGCCAAAGTATACGCCTTCTGGGAGTTGCTCAAATTCAGGCTTTCATTACTTGTTGCTTTTTCATGTGCATTCGGTTTTATGCTTGCCTCACCGGTAGTGGATTGGTCTAAACTGCTGATGGTTTTCATCGGTGGATTTTTACTTTCAGGCTCATCCATCGCAGTGAACATGATTCTTGAGCGTGATTACGATAAACTGATGATGCGCACGATGAACCGGCCACTTCCAACGGAACGTGTAAGCGTGAAGGAAGCAGCTGTGTTTGCATTGGTTTGTTTTGTTATTAGCATTTCAATTCTGTTTGTTTATACCAACCCTATTACAACACTTCTTTCGTTTCTTTCCATGGTGTTGTATAGTTTTGTGTACACTCCGCTGAAGCGGGTAGGCTCAATTGCTGTTTTTGTAGGAGCCATTCCGGGTGCGCTTCCTCCGCTGTTGGGGTGGACCGCTGCTACCGGCAATATAGCGCATGAAGCATTGATTATCTTCAGCATTCAGTTCATCTGGCAGTTCCCGCACTTCTGGGCCATTGCCTGGCTTGCCGATGAGGATTATAAAAAAGCCGGATTCAAACTCCTTCCGTTTGGCGGCAGCAAAGATTTGAATACCGCCATACAAATTATGATTTACACCCTGTTTCTGTTGCCACTTGGATTGTTGCCGGCCAAGTTCGGAATTACCGGCATTGATTCGGCCATAGTAGCAACGGTGTGCGGAGTGTTGTTCCTGGCACAGACGTTTTCATTGATGAAAGACGGAAGCAGGCAAAGCGCCAGACGCATCATGTTTGGATCGTTCTTGTATTTACCTATTGTTCAGGTAGCCTACTTGTTGGATAAAGTGTAATGGAGGGAAATTAGGAATATGGATATGGATTCGCATATTAAAGAGTTGAAAATTGTTGAAGAGGCGAAGCAGCCGCTTTCCATGAACCCCAAAAAGTTTGCCTTGTGGTTGTTCATGGTTAGTGTGCTCATGCTGTTCGGTGCATGGACCAGCGCATACCTGGTAAAACGGGCCGATACCGGCTGGGCCGAAATCATCATGCCGCAGCAAATGGCGATCAATACAGTCATAATTTTAGCCAGCAGTATAGCATTGATAGGGGCTTCCCGGGCCGCCCGGCACGATAACCTGAAACTGGTTAAACTGGGCATCGGACTTACCATGCTGCTGGGCATCGGCTTCCTGGTCGGTCAACTTTTGGCCTATGGCGAAATGATAAAGCTCAACCAGTATTTTTCAGGCAGTAATGTTTCACATTCCTTCATCTATGTGCTTACTGCCGTTCATGGCCTGCACCTGGTAAGCGGACTGGTTTTTCTGGGGGTAGTGCTGGCTGATTCCTATAAATTTAAAGTACACTCAAAAAATCTTACCCGGCTGGAAATGTGCAGCACCTACTGGCATTTTTTGGGTATTCTTTGGCTATATTTGTTCGTATTTCTTAAACTTAATCCTTAAACCGAAAACCTTACTTTTACCTCATGGCAAATCCTTCAACCGTAACGGTACCGGCACCCGGAAAGAGCGTATGGGATGGCGGAGTTTCACCGATGAACGCCAGCTACGGCAAACTGATGATGTGGTTCTTCCTGCTCTCGGATGCCTTTACGTTTTCTGCTTTACTGATTACCTACGGCCTTGTCCGCTCATCGCACCATGCGTACGAAGGTGCTGTGGAGGCCTTTAAATTCTCACAGGCTTACTGGCCCATACCCGAAAAGGTTTTTGCTTCTATCCCGTTCTTTCACAACGTTAATGCCCCGCTCGTATTTGTGGGGTTGATGACGTTCATCCTCATTATGAGTTCGGTTACTATGGTGCTTGCCGTAGAGGCCGGACACCGCATGGATAGAAGAGCTGTTGAAAAATGGATGCTCTGGACCATTATCGGAGGACTTACCTTTTTAAGCTGCCAGGCCTGGGAGTGGACACACTTCATTCACGGAACACACGAAGGCAGCGCGGTAGCCGAAGGAACAACCTTTTTTGGCGCCAACCTGCGCATGAATCAATACGGCCCTCCTGATTTTGCGGCCTTCTTCTTTTTCATCACCGGTTTTCACGGCTTTCACGTGTTCAGCGGGGTGCTGTTGAATTTCCTCGTGTTTTATAATACAGTAACCGGGGTGTACGACAGGCGTGGGCACTATGAAATGGTGGAGAAGGTGGGTCTGTACTGGCACTTCGTTGACCTGGTTTGGGTATTTGTATTTACATTTTTCTATCTCGTTTAAACTGATTTAACCTATGGCACATGTTGAAGATGCACCCCAGGTAACGGTTCTTCCTCCGGATACCGCCAAGATTAAAAAACTATGGACGGTGGCCGGTATTCTCGGGCTGGTTACGCTACTTGAATTTGGTGTGGCATTTGGCGTACCGCACGAAATGAAAGACCTGCGGGTATGGACGTTTATCTTAATGACGATTGTGAAAGCCGCCTACATTGTAGGCGAGTTTATGCACCTGCGTTATGAGGTAAAAGTGCTGCTCTGGTCTATTCTTATACCAATGGTGTTTGTGGTGTGGATGCTGGTAGCCTTTGTGTACGAGGGAATGTCCATCTCAGACGTAAGACCTTAATTAGTTGAAAATATTTTCGATGAGGCTTAAGGAAACTTAAGCCTCTTTTGTTTAAACGGGCAAATGCTGAGTAGAAAATTTTTGAAATACATTGTGCTGGTACTGGCGTTTGTTATTCCGGGGTTTGTTTTTTTCTTTTTAAAAAAGTTTGGAAAAAATGAGTTTGAAGTTGCACCCCTTTACCAGGATGGACCCCCCGTGCAAGCCCCAGGTTGCCCACCTTTTGGGCCGGAACCGTACCGGGTTCCGGATGCTATCCTCGACTCCCTGGGTGGCTTTGGCTCAACCCCGCTTATTCTTTACGCTTTCATACGGGAGGATCAGCAACTAATGCGGGTTAAGGAATCGTTTGCTGCGAATGAAATTACTTTGGTAAAAGTTATGACTGTTCGCGACAGCCTTGCGCGATGTTATTTATTTATCGCTGAACAAAAGCCGTTGGTTCTTGTTGATCAGGACAGACGTATCCGCGGACATTACTTCAACACCCGCGAAGATGTTGACCGGCTGTTAACAGAAGCGGCTATTATTCTTAAAAAGTATTAACCATGCAGAAAGCTGAACCTTACCACAGGCTGATTATAGCAGTTTCGATAGTGGTGCCATTGGCTGTGGCCTTGCTGTTCCGGGTAAAAATTCCCGGCTACGATTTTTCGTTTCTGCCGCCCATCTACGCCACCATTAACGGGATAACGGCTGTGTTGCTGGTTACTGCGGTGGTGCTGATAAAAAACGGCCACCGGAAAGCCCATGAACGGTTGATGAAAATAAACATCCTTCTCTCGGCATCGTTCCTGGTAATGTACGTGCTGTACCACATGACCAGCGAATCCACACCCTACGGAGGGGAAGGCACGCTGCGCTATGTTTACTTTTTTATTCTGATTTCGCACATTCTGCTTTCGGTGGGGGTAATTCCGCTGGTGCTTTTTACGTACGTGCGGGCCATAAGCGGCCGGTTTGAAGCGCACAAAAAGCTGGCGCGCTATACCTTTCCGGTTTGGCTGTATGTGGCTGTAACCGGTGTTATTGTATATTTGATGATTCGTCCGTATTACCCATGAAACGCCAGGTATTGTTGATTTTTTTTGGACTTATCCACTCCGTTAACGCCTTTAGCCAGTGCGCCATGTGCCGCAGTACACTGGAGAACAACATCAGCAACGGCAATGTAGGCATAGCAGCCGGCATCAATACAGGCATCCTCTATTTGCTCAGCCTGCCATACCTGGCTGTAATGGTGCTGGGGTATTTGTGGTACAAGAACAGCAGGAGACGGATTGCCTGAAGTTTTAAAGCGATTAAAAGTAGGTTTCCGGGTATTTCTTTTTCTATTCAATTGTAATTACTTAAAGTTCTTGGAAGACCTTACATACCGAAAACTCTTCGGTAGGGTTTTCTAATATATTCATAACTACTACTACTACTACTACTACTACTACTACTACTACTACTTGTGCTTCAACAGTATACCATGCCTTACCTAAATGCTTTCTGTAATCATTGTAGTCGACAGAAACAACTTGGTGCACTAGGAAGGCACATGGCAGCCGGGGCATTTATTGGGGCAGGAAATTACTTTTGGAATGCTGCTAGAGCCGGAGCTGACTGGAATACCCGTGAGTTTCTTCGGGCAACTGCACGAGGTGCTGTTGAATCTGCGATTGGCTATGGTTTGGGCGTTATTGGACTTGAGCTTGCCAACTATCTTTACAAACATGGAGGTTTAAAAATAACAGATGGCATTATTAACATTACTTATATAGCATTAGCCACTACTATGAAATCGACACTATCAAATGTGATAATGGGAGAAGAGCCTTTTTCCAGACTAGATATTGCCGTTGGCGATTTGGTTATTCCCTTAAGGAACGGCAAATTTTCATGGGATATACTAGCCCAGGCACCCAATATTGCTACACTCTTCAGTTATGCTCGTGGCTTTATTGATGTAATTTATGGCAGGGCTGATTACGAATTTGATAGATTGACTCTGTCACACAGATTTATAGAAACAGATGAGAGTTTTTGGGGAGGAAAGATCATTATAGATACAAAAGAACTGATTCATGACCCTTCAAGAACAGGTACTGTATCAAGGATGATTAGCAGGGCTGAAGGTGGCTTGAATCAGAATGGGGCCTCATTTATTTCTTGGTTAAAACGTGATGATGAGTCTTCGTTTTTTCATGAGTCGCTTCATGGAATTTTCTCAAGGATTGCTGGCAGGGCTCATTCCTGGATCGACTACTACCTCTTTAATAGCAGATCTTTAGCACATGACGAACGGTATTTCGAGAGAGTTTTGATTCCTTATAACATAAAATAAGTTCAGCGATGCTGGGTCAATATGCGATAATTATGGTTGTTGGGCTCCTATCAAATGACAGCCTTCTACAAGAGCGATACTTCAGCAAACGGATATCAGAATTTGAGTCACATCATTTTTATCTGAATCACGATTCGGTTGTGTGGCTGAAGAGCATAGCCGAAAACTGGAAGTCACCTCCCCGGCAAGGCGGCCATTGGAGTTTGAAGAATGGTATAGTTTCGATAACAACCACTAAGGGTGTTGTATATGAATATGTACCAGTTAAAATACGATCGCTTATATATCTAATCCATCGGACAAGTGTTCCGTTGGACTCAGTCGCGTCAGAGATTAAAGCCTGCATTGAAGGATATGAGTTTATAAGTATGTTCGATAGCATGAAAACGGATATTAGAATTTATAGAAGAGTGGAGTATCGTATCGCAATAGAAGCGTGCATTCGTGGAAATGATATTTTGGTGGAAACACCACAGGAATTCAGAGGGAATTGGAATTTGCCTGCTATTAAAAAACGCTCCAGAAGAAAATAGCAGGAAATCTTATTGGCCTTGCTTAGGTAATGGGTTAATTCACATATTTCTGGAGTAAGAGTGAAGTCTGGATTGTACAAATTCATTGTGCCGGATTCGTTGAACGCAGCTGTTCTCTTTGCTAAGAAAGTTTATCGTAATAAAATTTACTATAACTTGAGTAAAATTACTATTCTTGAGAATGACACCGTGAATTTATATTTAAAGCCTGGAGAGGCCGAGCAGATACGAAGAGAGATTGATTCAATGTTCTAGTTCAATACTTCTTTCTTTCACCGCAGAGTGTCCTGTGATGCAACTTTGAGCTAGGAGTATTGGCCTTGCAGGGGTATTGGATTTCGTGAGGCATAGCGCAGCATCTCTCCTTATACGAGAGGCTTTGCGGAAACTAAAAAGGAAGTAAAATGAACTTAAAATTGCTTTTACTGGTCGTTGGTTGCATATGCTTCACCAATTGGGCCTTCGCTCAGGATTCGCTTAAAACACGCTTATCCCTAAGTGTCGGCCCGGCCTTTCCGGTAGGTAAGTTTGGCGGTGAGGATGTTGAATGGGGAGACTGGGACGGTCTTGCTGTTACGGGTTACCATGTTATATTAGAGGCAGCGCGCTATATTAAACCCCGCTGGGGTGGTATGGTAGCGCTTAGATACAGCCGCTTGCCGCGCGAAGCAGCGCACTCCCTGAGCCTGTTTGCTCCACCGGAATTAATTCCGAGTTTCAGCGCAACCACCGTGCCCTATCAGTTGTACAGTTTTATGGCCGGCCCCTTTTATGATGTGATGGAAAGGGATAAAATTACCTTACAGGTAGCTGTCCTTGGCGGTGCAACCAGCGTGTCGTATCCCAGAACGTTTTATAAATATCATGGAGATTCATTTTTTGAATTGCTGTATGTTGCCGATCCGGTTATTGAATTTACCTACACTCTGAAATCATCGGCCCGGTATCGCCTTTCAGGCCGCCTTGATCTTTTTTTGAACCTGGGCTTTTATGCACACCAAAGCCACACATACTGTGCATTGGAAGGTTTGGTGGAGCAGGATAGGCTACATAGCCAGCAATGAGGGCGATACGGTTATTGAAACCGCGGTAAGTATCCTGGATATTGGATTTGGCCTGACGTATAAGTTGTAAGTTATGCTGCAGCCGTATAAAGCATGCATTAGAATAATAACTGTAACCGCTCTTCTTATTTTCGGTGATAGAAAGGTTCACGGGCAGGTGGTACCGGATAGCCAGGTGCTTTCTGCAAAACACATTCAAAAAATTGAAAAGGCAGAATCAGCAAAGGAAAAACTGAAGAAGTATAAAAAACTTTATGCACAAGACAGCCTTAAAAACAGAAAAGCATTTGAAAGACGATGGCAGTTGCAGGCCGACAGCCTGATGCATGCCTGGCGCGAGAATGAAGATGAGTTGGGTGTATTAAAACAGAATATGCTGATATCGGAGTACGAGCTGCTGCTTGACTCCGGCCGGGTGGCAGCAGTTACCGATTCGGTTAACAATGAAATAGCAGCACATGTTCGCGGCAGGGTTAATGATTCCATCCAGGCTTCTGCTGTACGGCTAACCAGTTACAGAGAACACTACCGCGCGTACCTTAAAAAAGATTCTCTGATTTCCATTGCCCGGAAAAACCTGAGCAATGAAGTGCACAGCCGTTTTCTAAACTTGAAAGAATTAAAAGCATTGGATGAAATTACTGTGTTTACCCGGAATGATAAGCCATGGAAGGGGTATTCCGATAAGGCACGACAGGTTGGCGATTCGGCCTACATAAAAGACCAGGCACGGAAGATGGCCGAAGAATTGGCAACAAATTACCTCGTTGATCATCCTGAGATTATAGAAAGTGTTCAGAAAAGGTTGAATGTACTGATGAAGAAGTATGCGGTGGTGCCCAACAGCAACGACCTGCGTACTGCCCGCAAACGTGCCTCCCTTACCGGTAAATCATTTGCTGAACGACTTTACATTGCGGCAAACTTTCAGGTATTGAGTATCAAGCCTGTTTCCATTGATTTTTCTCCGGCCATTGGCTACCGGTTTACCACCCGCTGGATTGCCGGAATGGGCTTGAATTACAGGAAAACATTTAGTAATCCGTTAACCCCTGATTTTTCGGCCGACATGTGGGGGTATAAAAGTTTTGTAAGCTTTGACGTACTCAGTAACTTTTACCTCTACACTGAATTTGCACGAAATACAACTTACCGAGTAGCTTCAGGAGAGGATGGTACAAAAAATTGGGAGCAAAGCCTATTGCTGGGTGTAGGCCGACAGGTTCTGATTCATCCGAAGATTGAAATGACTATAATGGTCTCATATAACTTCTTATTTGAGCCAACTGACCAATTTTTTGTAAGTCCGTGGAGTATCCGTGTTGGTGTTCAATTAAGCGAACTTGCCCTGCTAAAAAGCAAGCCGTATTTTCAACGATAAGTTCAGGCTTAAATCAGCAAAATGGGTACACTTCTTATTATGGCTATTTTTAACGGCCGCTGCCCCCGCTGCAGGCAGGGTAAGTTGTTTATGTACCCGGCCTCCAACCTCTTAAAATTTCAGGTGATGAACCACACCTGCCCGCATTGCGGGGTACTGCTGGAGCCAGAACCCGGCTTTTACCAGGGCGCGATGTATGTTAGTTATGCGTTTACCGTGGCTGCTATTGTAACTGTGGGTGTGCTGCTTTACGTGTTGGGTGATCCATCGCCCTGGGTGTACATCACAACGGTGATCACCATCATGGTGTTGTTAATCCCTTTTAACTACCGGTACTCGCGTATTGTTTACTTGTACCTGTTTGGCGGCATCCGGTATGATCCGGGCGCATAGCGTGGAGACTTTTGCCCAAACAATTAAATTACATTGATGTCCTGAGCCACGCTTAGCGAGGTGAAGGACCTCTTGCAAACAAGCCCGGGCCTCAACACCAATACACTTACTCAAAAGTTAATTTCTTAACTTTAAGGATGCGTGAATTTCTGAAGGACAAAATAAACCGCGTACTGCTTGTTCTGCTTTCCGTCAGTTTTGTGCTGGGCCTCGTGCTAATCAATCAACCGGGTCCTGATTCAGCACAAATTGCCAGTATCATTCAACGCAACCTTGAGCAGCTTTTAGTTGCAACCGACCATGAAGTTAATGCCGTTGCCGCACAATTAAATGCTAATCCGGATGCTTTGATAACTACTAAACTCACCAACCAGGATTTTTTCTTAATCAGGGACAATGAAATTGTACGCTGGACGAGCAGTTTGTACTGGCCGCCCGTACGGGTGCTTACCGATGGGCTGCCACTTCATTATTTTAAAGTTGGTGCAGGTGAGTTTTTATGCAAGCGGTATGCAGTTGGTGATGACCATATTTTGGCTGCGGTAATACCGTTGCAGAAAAAGTACCGGATACAGAATGAGTACCTGGTGCCATGGCAAAACAAAGCAGTTTTTAGCGGGCATACCGTTGAGTTGTATGATCCGTCTTCGCAAACGGGCGCGCCTGTTACGGTAAAAGGATACCCTCTTTTTAATGTTGCCATAGCCGGCCAGGTTTTCAGGGCAGGTCACCAGGCTGCAGTAGGCGCCTTACTGCTTGGTATAGTTTTATACTGTGCAGTACTCATCCGCTTTGCAGGTAACAACAATAATAAGCCGGGCAAGGGTTTTTTGTTATTGACGGCAGGCCTTCTATGCATCCGGTTTGTGATGCTCTATGTACAGTTTCCTGCCCGGTATGTTTCTTCTCCGCTGTTTGATCCGAAATACTTTGCGTCTTCGGGGTTTAACCCAAACCTGGGTGACCTGTTGTTTAATTCGGCTTGTGTTTTTGTCCTGTGCCTCTATTTGTTTTTGAGTTATTCACGGTTCGAAGGACTTCATACCGTATTAGGCAGGCCAGGCTATCGTGTGCTCATTAAGGCATTCAGTGCAACAGCCATCGTGTTTGGATTTCTTTATCCGTTTGTAGTCACTCAAACTATCTATAACAACTCAGCAATTACATTGGCTGTTTCTGAATCTATATCGTTCGGTTTGTTAAGGTGGAGTGCGTTGATATGTGTGCTGCTTTCCTGGCTAAGCGCTTTCATGTTTGTACATGTCTTTATCCGCCTTCTTGGAGGTTCAAAGCCGCTTTGGCATTTTTTCAGTTACCTGCTTAATGGTATAGTTGTTTTTATTTTTGTTAATGAGTTAAGCGGGCAATATTACCTTACTCCTTTGCTGGTGGCACTTGTTTACCTGGCCGTTGTTACCGGTTGGCGGTTTGATCATTCCCTGTTGCAGGTAAGGTATGCCACATTCGGATATTTCCTTATCGCGGTGCTTGCCTTTGCTGCGGTAACGTTTAGTGCGGTGGCCCGGTTTGGCACTAAAGATCAGGTGAGAAACCAGTTGCAGTTTGCATCCGATTTTTTATTGGAGCGCGATAATTTTGGCGAGTATCTTCTAGATGAAGCATCAAAAAAAATCGAAACGGATGCTTTTATCCAGGCCCGGTTAAGCGGCCCTTTCAGCAGCAAAGAAGCCGTGAAGCAGAAAATCCGGCAGGTATTCCTTCCCGGATACTTCAATAAGTATGTTGTTGATATAAAATTGTTCAGCGGCAATGGCGATCCGTTGGATGAGCCAATGATAGAAAATTTCTCTACATGGCTTGGCCGGTTCGATGCCGGGGCTGCGAAAACGGAGTATCCGAATATTTACTTCATCAACTCCGGCCAGGCCGAAACGGGTATCCGCTATATTTCTTTAATCCGTATTAGCCGGAGCGAGTTCACTGTAGGCTTTGTTGCGATTAGCCTGTCGCTTCGTAAGGTCATTCCGGAGAATGTTTATCCTGAATTGCTGGTGGATAACCGCTTCCAGCGTTCGTTCCGCGTGCATGATTATAGTTATGCCGTCTTCCACAAGCAGCAGGTGTTGTTTGGTTCGGGGGCCTATAATTACAACCGGTTTGATGGTTTGGGCAATCCGGCTTTATTTAATGAAGGGTTAGTTCTTAATGGATTTCGCCACGTTGCGGCTGAAGATTCGGAGGGCAGGGTGGCTGTCGTTTCAAAAAAAGTTCCTTCTTTAATCTATCGTCTGGCTGACTTTTCTTTTTTGCTCATTTGCGGCCTGGCCCTGTTGCTGTTGTTTTTACTGAGCACCGGTTTAAATAACCTGTTGCGCGGACGGCAGTTCTCCTTTACCGAACGGATTCAGTTAATACTTAATTTTTCATTTTTTATGCCACTTATTACCGTAAGCCTGGTTACACTGGGGCTCACCAGCCGGTCGGCCCAGGAACAACTGAATGCCGAGTATCTTTCCAAATCACGAAACATTGTTGAAGCACTTGCCGCGCAGGCTTCCGGTTCAGAAGCTATCGAACTGGAGAACCGGTTTATCCAGCAGCTAAAACTGGCAAACCTCGATGCCAATTTGTATAACCCGGCCGGTTACCTGATGGCCTCCACGCAGCCCTTGATCTTTGAATACCAGTTGCTCGCTCCGGTTATACCTCCGCAGGCTTACGACCGAATTACCAGCGGAGAAGGCGCATTTGTTTTACAGGAGCAAGTCGGCCGGTTACGTTACTATGTAGCTTATGCGGGTATGTTAAATGCGGCAACGGGGAAACTGCAGGGCATTGTGGCAATACCGTATTTTCAGTCGCAGGATGCACTGGAGGCCATGTTGATCACCATTTTGGCAAATATCCTCATCATCTTTACGGTGCTGTTTCTTGTTTTGCTGGTGGTATCTTTTTTGGCCTCGTCCTGGCTAACCCGGCCCTTGAGGATGATAACCCGGCAAATCGGGCGGGTATCTTTAACGGAATCGAATCAGCCTATCAACTGGCTTTCAACAGATGAAATCGGTTTACTGGTGCGGGAATACAACCAGATGTTGATTAAGCTTAGTGAAAGCAAAGTGCAGCTGGAGCGCACACAACGCGAACGAACCTGGCGTGAAATTGCCCAGCAGGTTGCCCACGAAATTAAAAATCCGCTTACACCCATGAAGCTCACTCTGCAGCAACTGGAGCGGACCCGTGAAAACGAACTTTCCGATAGAATGAAAGCTTCCATTGCTTTACTGCTTGCGCAGATTGATACGCTGGACGGCATAGCTGCCTCATTCAGTACATTCGCCAAAATGCCTGAACCGGTGTTGGTACCGGTTGATTTGGTTGTACTACTGAAAGAGACATGTGCTTTACATCAACAAACCGGTACTGTGCATTTTGAAACCCGTTTAGTGAAGGCGGTTGGCCGGGCCGACAGGCAGTTGCTGGGAAGGGCTGTTTCCAACCTGATTTTAAACGCGCTTCAGGCCGAAAGGCCTGATGAGAAAGTTGCTGTTACTGTTCAACTGGAAGAAGAAAATGGTTCTTATCGTATAACGGTGGCGGATAACGGAGCAGGCGTTGACGTGTCCATTCGCGATAAAATTTTTCTTCCTCACTTCAGTACCAAACAATCCGGTTCAGGCTTAGGGCTAGCCATCGTGCGGCAAAGCATTGAGCAGATGGGAGGTAAAATATGGTTCGAGTCGGAAGTAGGGAGGGGAACCCGGTTTTATATCGTTCTTCCGAAAAACTGACTTAGCCTTTGCCGGATTCTTTAAGGGCAATCATCACCTTATTGGCAAACACAAAGTCATCGAGTTCTTTAACCCCGCTGTGCGTGATATCGGTTTTGCTGCCTTCCCACAATTTGTGGCCCTGGTAAATGAACATGATGTTTTCGCCAATACCAAGCACCGAGTTCATATCGTGTGTAACCACAATGGTGGTGGTGTCATAGTCTTCTGTTAAATCGCGGATAAGTTCATCTATAAGAATCGAAGTCTGTGGGTCGAGGCCTGAATTGGGTTCATCGCAGAACAGGTAACGCGGGTTGTTAACAATGGCACGGGCAATACCCACGCGCTTGCGCATACCGCCACTCAATTCAGAAGGCATTTTTTTGTTGGCCCCTTTTAATCCCACCCGGTTCAGCACCAGGTTTACCCGATCCTGCTTTTCATCGCGGGGCATATTGGCCAGCATATCGAGCGGGAAACGAACGTTTTCTTCCACATTCTTTGAGTCGAACAATGCCCCGCCCTGAAAGAGCATGCCGATTTCGCGCCTGATTTCGATTTTCTTTGAGCGGTCGCTGTCGGTGAAATTACGGTTATCGAAAAAAACCTTTCCTTCATCAGGCATTACCAGTTCAACAATACATTTTAACAGCACACTTTTGCCGGTGCCGGAGGATCCAATGATCAAATTGGGCTTACCTTTTTCAAATACCCCGCTGATGCCGTGCAGTACTTTCCGGTCGCCAAACGTTTTGGTAATGTTCTGTATTTCTATCATGCCGGGGAAAGAAGGAGTTGAGCCAGTAAATAGTCTGCGAGGAGGATGGCAATAACACTGGTGGTTACAGCCTTGGTGCTTGAAATACCAACTTCAAGCGCACCGCCTGTGGTATAATAGCCTTTAAATGACGAGATGGAGGATACCAGAAATCCGAATGCGATGGATTTTATCAACGCAAACGTTATGGTAAAAGGGTTGAACGCGTACCGTATACCGTAAATATATTCCGTTGGTGAAAGTATTCCGGTAAGTAACCCGACTGCATAACCACCCAACAAGGCGCAGACCCCCGAAACAATAACCAGCATAGGGAACATAAGGATGGAAGCCGTGATTTTAGGCAACACCAGGTAGTTTACCGAGTTGATACCCATTACTTCCAAGGCATCAATTTGCTCGGTTATCCGCATCGTACCCAGGTTACCGGCCATGCTCGACCCGACCTTACCGGCATAAATAATGGCCATAACGGTAGGGGCCAGTTCCAGTACAGTCATTTCACGAACAACCTGCGAAATTACGTATCGGGGTATGTAAGGAGCCACCAGGTTAAAGGCCGTTTGCACGGTTGATACCGCCCCCATGAAGGACGATACTAAAACAAAAAGGAATATGGAGTCCAGTCCGATCAGTACACACTCATCAATAACAAGTTTGTAATGGGTTTTAAACGATTCGCGGTTTACCAGCAGGTTGCCTAAAAAAATAAAGTACCGCCCGACTTCTTTCATTGAATTCTCTATCTTGCTAAAGATAGCCAAAAATACGAATCCGTTTTACATGAAAAAGTTAGTGGTGGTTACCGGGGGAACGAAAGGTATCGGGCGTGCCGTGATCGAGAAATTTATGGCTCATGATTTTGATGCGGCTACCTGTGCACGAAAGCCAGGCGAACTGGAATCCCTTAAACAACAACTTGAAAGTACCCACAAAGACAAGCACGTGTTTACAACCGTTGCTGATTTATCGGACAGGGCTCAGGTTAAATCTTTTACGGATTTTGTCCTTGGGCTTAACCGCCCGGTAGATGTACTGGTTAACAATGCGGGCTATTTTGTGCCGGGTTCTATAACTACCGAACCGGAAGGAACGCTTGAAAGCATGGTAAATGCCAACCTTTATAGTGCGTATCATACAACCCGCGGTATTGTGCCTGCTATGAAGAAAAATAAAGCGGGTCATATTTTTAACATCTGTTCCATTGCCAGCATCAAAGCGTACGCCAATGGTGGGTCGTATGCGATAACCAAATTTGCCTTATTGGGTTTTTCCAAATGCCTGCGCGAAGAAGTGAAGGCTGACAACATCCGTGTAACTGCGGTACTACCGGGCGCCACAAAAACCGCAAGTTGGGATGGCGTAAACCTGCCTGATGAGCGCTTTATGAAAGTAGAAGATGTGGCTGAAATGATTTACGCGGCCTGGTCGCTGAGCACCCGCAGTGTGGTGGAAGAAATCCTCATCCGGCCCCAATTGGGCGATATCTGATTTAGTTGCCCCGGTTCAAAACAAATCAGCCTCATAACGGTTAACTTTGCAGTAAATCTTTGATTGTGAACCCCATCGTAGCCGCCACCCGCCAGTATTGCAACAGCCTGGTACGTTATAGCCGCAGAAAGACCATCGAGGTAAAGATTGGTGATGTACCGCTCGGTGCGGATAATCCCATTCGCATCCAGTCAATGACTACGGTAGATACGATGGATACAATAGGTTCAGTTGAACAGGTTATCCGCATGGTTAACGCAGGTTGCGAATATGTACGCATTACAGCACCTAGTATTAAAGAGGCCCAGAACCTGCAGGAAATAAAAAACGAGTTAAAGCGCAGAGGTTGCCAGGTGCCTTTGATTGCGGATATACATTTCACACCCAATGCGGCTGAACTGGCCGCACGCATTGTAGAAAAAGTACGGATCAATCCGGGTAATTATGCCGATAAAAAGCGATTCGAAACGATTGATTATACCGAGGCTGCCTACCAGGCCGAATTGGATCGCATTCGCGAGAAATTTGCCCCGCTGGTAAAAATCTGTAAAGAATACGGCACCGCCATGCGCATTGGCACCAACCACGGCTCGCTGAGTGACCGGATCATGAGTCGCTATGGCGATACTCCGCTGGGCATGGTTGAGTCGGCCCTGGAGTTTCTGCGCATTTGCGAAGACCTGAATTATTACAACATCGTGCTGTCTATGAAGGCCAGCAACCCGCAGGTAATGGTGCAGGCCTATAGGTTGCTGGTGAATAAACTTGATGAAGAAGGGTTTAAGCCTTACCCGTTGCACCTGGGTGTTACCGAAGCAGGCGAAGGCGAAGACGGCCGCATTAAGTCGGCCGTAGGTATTGGTACGCTGCTTGAAGACGGATTGGGCGATACCGTGCGCGTTTCCTTAACCGAGGAGCCGGAATTTGAAGCGCCTGTAGCGAAGATAATGGTGGATCGGTACGTGAGCCGGACAAATCACCAACTGATCCCTGAAATTGCCGATAGCCCGATTGATCCGTTCAGTTATTCGCGCAGGGTAACCCGTGAGGTTGAAAACATGGGTGGCCCTCATCATGTACCACGGGTCGTGGCTGATCTCAGCGCCCTGCCGGTAACCGATTATAAAGACTTGCGTTGCATTGGCCACTTCTACCTGCCGGAGCCGGATAAGTGGAAGATGAACGACCAGGGGGCTGATTATGTGTACACAGGTAAAAATCCAATTTCTTTTATGTTGCCTAACGGCCTGAAGGAAATACGCGATTATGAAGTGTGGCGTACCGCTGATGATAAGGAGAACAAATTTCCGTTGTTAACCGTAACGGAATATTTAAATCAAAAAGAACAACATGCCCGAATGAACTTTGTCTGTTTTTCAATTGGTGACTTGAATGAAATCTTTTTGGAGAAGGTTCGTGAAGATAAAACGGCTGTAGGCGTTATTTATTCAAATAACAATCACGCCATGGCTGAACTGCGGAGAATATTTTTTGAATTGGCAGAAAGGAATATTGATATCCCGATCATTATTCAGCGGGCATATCCTGAAATAGAGCCTGATCAATTTCGTATTTACAGCGCCACCGATGCAGGCGGATTGTTTATAGACGGCTTTGGCGATGGACTGATGTTATCCCTTGCCGGATCATCCGATAAAGAATTGTATTTACGTCAAACCGATGTATGTAATAAAACGGCTTTCGGAATTCTGCAAGCTACGCGCAACCGTATGTCGAAAACGGAATATATTTCCTGTCCATCGTGTGGCCGCACGTTATTCGACCTGCAGAGTACCACGGCTATGATCCGCAAACGCACCGATCACCTGAAAGGTGTTAAGATCGGTATAATGGGTTGTATCGTTAATGGCCCGGGTGAAATGGCCGATGCCGACTATGGTTATGTTGGTTCCGGACCGGCACGTATCACGTTGTATCGGGGTAAGGAAGTAGTAAAACGAAATGTACCTTCGGCCCAGGCTGTTGATGAATTGATTAACCTGATAAAGGAAGACGGCAATTGGATTAATCCGGAAACTATTGAACAGTTAACTAATGAGTGAAACAGAACCGAATGTTCAGGAGAAGAGGGCAGGTGAACAAAGCAGCCGCAGCCGCCTGCGTGAGTTTTTCCAGGTAGGCGAGGTGCTGGGTTATTTCTTCCGCAAAAAAGACCCTTCCCGGCCGGGCGGCTTCAATATCCGGGCCATGCATACCATTAATAAAATCGCCATAATCATGTTCCTCATATGCCTGCTGGTAATTTTAAAGCGTTATTTCTTTGGGTACTGATGTATTCAATAAAAGTGATAAGTTAGGCTAATACATTAAAAAATTTGATAATCAATTGGTTACAATTAAGGCCAGCCGGGGATTACTTCTGCTTAAATTCCTTAATTTTGTTTGTTTAGCGCTATCATGGCCAGGTTTTTTGTTGTCGTAGTTGCTTTATCCATGCTTTTGGGGTCGTGCACCCAAAAGATGGTTTGCCCTGCTTACCAGAGTGCGTACATCTACGACAAAAATGAACTACGCAAGAAGTTCAGCTACTTCAATGAAGACTCTACTCCTAAAATCCTAACGGCCAGTAAAAACAAATACCTGGTAGCCGAACCAATATCGTACAAGAAGAAACTGAATCAGATTAAAACGGTACCGGCTAAACCGGTAAAGCCGGTTGTGCCCGATTCACTAACCATGGACGCGGAAATTTCAAAGGATGATCTTGAAAAAGCGGCCCGCTCGGTAATTGACAGCACCTTTATTGTTGATACGCAAGCGGCTGATAGTGTATCGGCCGAGCCCGAGGTATACGTTATCAGCAAAGATCGCGAAGTACGCGTGCTGAAATACAATTTTCCGGATAGTCTGAAATATGATCCGGTTGCGGGAAAGTATATTCCGGAAAAACCCAACTATTATATTAAAAATATCGGCTTCAACACCGAACAGGATAATTACATGTGGTACTTACGCGAAGTATTGGTGCTGCCTGATGTACGCCTGGCGCAGGAGCAGGTGGCCGAAACACAAAAGGCTGCCGGAAAAACAACAAAAGAAAAGAAAGGCATAGCCGGATTCTTCTCGAACCTTTTTGGTAAGAAGAAAAAGAAGGCAGCTACTGAAGAAGTACAACCCGCCAAAGCGGTTTCTGAAGAAGATCAGTATAACCTGGATTTTACCGATTTGGATAATCCACGACCCGACAGTGTACAACAAGCCGATGTAAATACCACAGCGCCTGTTAAGAAAAAGAAGGGTCTCTTCAGCAAAAAAGAAAAACCCCCTAAAGCAAAAACTGAACAGAAGCCTCCTGCCAAAAAAGAGGAGGAGGGCGATGGGTTTTAGTACGCCTAATCAAACAAAGTTAAGTTTCCGTGCTGGTCGGCCGGAGGTGTGGGAATAATCAAGGAGGGCGCATCAATGCGGCTGTCAAGAATACGCGGTGACACGGTATAATGATTCATGGCGTCAGCCGGGTAGGTTGCCAGCTGGCTTAGTAAAACAATTTCACCGGCCTCTCTGCTTAACCAGATTTTTTCACTTTCGGGCGTAAGGATAACCGGCATCCGGTCGGTAACGGCTGCTACCAGTTTGTTGGCTGCCGTTGTAATGAGGGTAAAGGTATGGAGCATGCTCCCATCTTCATCTTCAAATTCCTCCCAAAATCCGGCCATGGAGAAAAGCGGTTGATCAGTTACAAACCGGTGAGGCACAATGGATTTCTTGCCAATTTTTCTCCAGGCATAGAAACCATCGGCCGGTATGATGCACCGGGTTTTAAACAAAGCCTTTTGCAATACCGGTTTGTCAAGCAGGTTTTCGAGTTTCAGATTTATGATGCGTTCGCTCAGGGGTTTGTTGCCTGCGGCTTTGGGCGGCCGGCCCCAATAGAACACCGAGAGTCCCTGAGGCGAAGTATTTGTTATTACCGGCAAGAGCTGGGTTGGGCCGGCATTGTAACGGGGTTTGTAAAAATCGGGTACATCGGCAGCAAATCGTTGGCGGAGGTCAGCTGCCTGTACGGATATGCTATAGCGTTCAATCATGTGTTAAAAAGGCAATGGCTTGCCGTTCGCTCCAATATAAGCCATTTGAATTAAATTCTGCGAAGCCCACGTGCCCTCCGCGTTGCGGGGCGATAAATTTAACCTTACTATGATGCTCTAATTCATTAACCGGATAACACTCCTTACTTAAAAAGGGATCATTCTTTGCGTTAATAATAAGCACAGGGTGGTTGATACCGTTTACAAATTTTATTGAACTGCATTGCGCATAGTAGTCGAGTGCATTGCTGAATCCATGGAGCGGCCCCGTAATAACGTCATCAAATTCCATCAGGCTTTTTATTTTTCCTAATCCTTTACTATCCAGTTCCGGCATCATCCTGGCTTTGCGTTGTACCTTTTCTTTCAGGCTTACCAGGAAACGGTTGGCATAAATCCAGTTGGAAGGTTGCGATATCTTCAGGCAACTGGTGTGCAGGTCTAACGGTACGGAGAATACGATGGCTTTCCTGAGTACATCCGGGTGCTTGCGGGGTTCACCCAGGTATTTCAGGGTCAGGTTTCCGCCCAGACTAAAGCCCACCAGGTTTATTGCTTTGTACTGTTGTTTAACTGCATGATTGATTACTACAGCCAGGTCATCGGTGGCCCCGCTGTGGTAAAACCGAAGTTGGCGGTTCATTTCTTCGCTGCAGCCGCGGTAGTTCCAGGCTAAAACATCAAAGCCATTGAGAAAAAGGGCGCGGGCCATTCCTTTTATGTAGGCCCGGTGGGTATTCCCTTCCAGCCCATGTGAAATAATGACCAGCTTTTCCGAACCCTGTTTCAGCCAGTCCAAATCCAGAAAGTCATTGTCGGGTGTGGTAATCCGTTCGCGGTGGTAAGGCTGCAAGGTTACTTTTCGGAGCAAGGCCGGGTAGATGGTTTCCAGGTGACCGTTAAAGAGGAAGATGGGGGGTGAGTAATTCAATTGTAGATTTTAGATTGTGTTATCCCTTTTGCTTACGTGATGTGTTGATTGAAGCTACGATGATGGCAAGTAATTCATTACCTTCTTTCAGTAGCATCTCACCTTTCGTTTTCGAATCCGGCTCAAGTTCTATGATTAGCTCAATAAAGTAGATCGATTCATCTGCCTCTTCTTCCACAATTTTCAATTTGTTAATAAAGTCAGCGCGTGATTTTGCACGACAGGCAGCCCGGTAATTGGCACCTACCGAACTGGAACTTCGTATTAGTTGCTTTGAATAAGCTAAAATTGACAATGTAGGTTTTAAATCCATGCAAAATTCAGTTACATCAAGTGCAAAACGTTTGGTGCGCTGTTTCAGAATCCCTGAATTCATCAATCTAAAATCTAAAATCTACAATCTTCGATCTAAAATCAATGCAAGATGCGCCAAATGGTGTTCGCCATGCCATGCGTATAAAGCTATGAGGCGATCCAGTCGGATGTGCTTTTTTGTTTCCGGATGGATAAAACTTCGTTCGAGGTCGGATGGTTTGAGTGTGCGCAACAAGCTGACCCACTTCTTATGGAGTACATGGAGCAGTTCAATGGAAACAACCGGGTCGGTTTGAACATCCGGTGTTTTAGCCCAGTTTTTTTCATCATAGGCTTTAATCAAGGGTGTGTCTTCTGTTAGCGTCCACTTGGTACGGATGTAAGCGTTCATGTGGCTGTCGGCCAGGTGATGAATAATCTGTCGGGCTGTCCATCCATCTTCACGGTAAGTCAGGTCAAGTTGCGCGGGTTTAAATTGCCGATACAGAGCTTCAATCTTAGAAGGTAATAATTTAATATTCAGCAGAAAGGCAGTAATTTCCTGAGGCGTATAGGTTTCCCTGGGTTCAAATTTTCCGATGGGGTATTGGTGCGATGAAGCGGGCATTTTTTTAAGGCTGAACGGCCGACTGATCGGCAGCAGCCATTTTTTCTTCCTCTTCTTCCTTCTTGCGTTTCTTATCCCTTCGTCCGCGTACCCGTATGTTCACCATTTCAATCAGCAGTGAAAAGGCCACGGCAAAGTAGATGTACCCTTTCGGGATTTCGTACTCTAATCCTTCAAGGAATAACATAAAGCCGATAAGAATCAAAAAGCCGAGGGCAAGCACCTCCATGGAAGGGTGGCGGTTGATGAAGTCGCTTATTTTGCCTGAGAAAACCATCATAATACCAATGGATATGATTACAGCGAAGATCATGATAAGCACCTGGTTGGTTAAACCAACGGCTGTGAGGATTGAATCGAAGGAAAAGATAATGTCGATGAGAATTATCTGGATGATGATTCCGGTAACGTTTACTTTGGCTTTTCCTACATTGATTACTTCGTCTTCACCTTCCATTTCGTGGTTTATCTCGCGGGTACTTTTAGCTATCAGAAATAATCCGCCAAAACCAAGTATCAGGTCGCGACCGCTGAACCCGTGTTCAATGTTAACGTATTTGTGCAGGAATGCCGGCATAATATCGCCTACGGTAAAGAGCGGTTCGGTAAAGGTAATAACCCAGGTGATGCCCAGCAGCAGCACAATACGTACAATCATGGCCAGCATCAGGCCCATGTTGCGGGTGCGGGCGCGTATTTCAACCGGCAGCCGGTTGGAGATGATGGAAATAAAAATGATGTTGTCAATGCCGAGAACAACCTCAAAAAAGGTAAGCGTTAGCAGAGCCAGCCAGGTTTCGGCATGGAGAAAGATTTCCATTGAGGGGTTGTTTGAACTCTAAAAATAGGCGAAGGCAGGCAATCGCGCAACGGTTTGATGGTTCTTTTAAGTGGCTGATTGTTAACCGAATACCAATAGAGACCCTTATTTCCATCCGTTAAGAATGGAGAGGAAATCCTGAATATTTACGACCTGAATTTTCTGGGCGACCGGGTATTTTTCAGAGGATGGTGTAATAATGAAGTTCTTATCTGTTTTCAGGTCAGCAATTACATGGTGTAAACCCTTGCTGACCATGGGTGCATTGGAGTACTTTATTTCCAAGCATGCTGCGGGTTGGGTACCTTTTACCAGCACAAGATCTGCTTCGGCACCTTCGTGCGTGCGGTAAAAATACATGGACCAATTATCCGGAAGTTGGCATTTTACCTGACTGATCACATAGGTTTCCCAGGATTGGCCAATAGCAACCTGATTCTGGAGTTCTTCGAAAGTCTCAATTCGCAATAAGGTATGAAGTAAGCCGGTATCGCGGATGTACACTTTCGGAGATTTGACCAACCGTTTTTTTATATTAACATAGTAAGGCTGAAGTACTTCAACCAGAAATGCGTTCTCAAGGTAATGCAGGTAACGCTTAATGACCGGTGCTGTTACTCCCAGGGCTCTGGCAAAAGCTTCAGCTTTCCATAACTGTGCCTGGGCTGAGGCCAGCATGGTAACAAACTCACGGAGCCGGTTCAGGTTAGTTTGTAAGCCGAGTAAGGGTAAATCCTTTTCAAGGTATGTCTGGATAAAGTTTCTTCGCCACCTGAAACTGGCCTGGCTGTTGGCCGCTAACAGCGAATCGGGAAAGCCACCCTGTAGCCAATGTTTCTCCAAAGTAGTTGTGTGGTTTATTTCTGACAGGCTTAGCGGCATCAATTCTTTGTAGGCAATTCTCCCGGCAAAGGATTCAGAACTGTTGATGAGTAAATTGGGAGTAGCGGAACCCAGGATGATGAATCGCCCGGGGATGCGGTTCTGGTCAATAAGGGAGCGTAATACCGGAAACAGTTCGGGCATTCGCTGAATTTCGTCCAACACAACGCATTTATCGGTATGTTCTTTAAGGTATAGGGCAGGCTGTTGCAGTTTAGCAATATCTTCGGGTAGCTCCAGGTCGAGGTAAACCACTTCCCGATTCATCCGGCCAGTTACCTGATGTGCAAGGGTGGTTTTGCCTACCTGCCGCGGGCCTACCAGGCCTACCACCGGGAAAGTGCTCAGCAATTCTAAAACCTCATTTTCCGCCATTCTGGCTATCATACCCTGAAAATTGATAGTTATACTTCTGTTTTTCAGGGTTGAAGCTACATATTTAACCTGAAAATCGAAAGTTAAGCTTTCGATTTTCAGGGATGCTGATAAAGTGGGTAAGTACTACCGGCCGTGCACAATCATCACTTTCTTCCGTGCCGTGCCCTGTTGCGATTTAATCTGCAGAATGTACAGGCCAGCAGCCAGTTGGCTGGTGTTGATGGTTTTCATCTGCTGGCCGGCTGAAAACTGTTGTTCAACCAGACTGCGGCCGTGGGCATCCATCAGCACAAACGGTGTAGTTGAGCGTGCCGGTTCGGGCAGCAGAATGTTCAGTTCATGGCTGGCCGGGTTAGGGTACAACTCAATTTTTTCGGCAAAGGCCGCATCTTCGATGGCGGTGATCACTCCACTGGGTATGAAGGTTGGCGCAATGTCAATTGTTGCCTGATGAACTTCTTTGGTGGTCATATCCTGAATAAAGGCAACAATGGCGATATTATTTAGGTTAGTAATGTCAACCGGTCGCCAATCAAACACAAGAGAGTCTGAAGTGATCTGGTCAATCAGTGTACCGGCAGGTGAAGGTAAAAATTTGCGTAGTACATGCTGGTTTCCTGAAACATTCTTTTCAACTACGGCAACGAGCAAAGTGGCTTTGTTCCCTAGAACAGTACCTATTTTTGAAAAAACAACATTTACTCTTAAGGTATCTGATCCAAGCAGTGGAAGTGTTTTAACTGAAAGTGAATAAGGTGAGGAAGTTAGTGATCGCTTTAGTTTAAAATCGTTCCACCATCCATTATTAGGATTAGCAGGTAAAGCAAATCCAAATGGGGCAGTAAGATCGCGTGCGCCATCTATGAAACCGATTGGAATGGTTTGATTTGTTACCCCGTAATAAGCTATTCGGGCATTATGATCGGAAGGGTTGGCCGCATTTATAGCATCGGCATCGGGAAAGCTAGCATGGTATTGAACTTTAACAACCTCAGCATCATTTAGAGGTAAATGAGAATTGTAATTATTATTACTTGCCGGAATAAGCGGATTGTCGACATCACTATTGCTGAAATGTTCAACCAGCATTATCCGGTTACGTTCTTCAATGATAACATCATTGAAGGCAAAGCCATCAAATTCATCACGCTCATCGCTTGAAAAAGCAATTCTAAAACGTACGTTGTTGTTGCCGGCCAATACATCAATAGAGTTTTTTGCTGTCAGCCAATCCTGTTGTGTTCTTCCTGTCCATCCGTATTGATTAAAACCGCCAGGAGCTGAAGAGATTGTTTGGTTTTCATACCAGTTGATCCCTGAGGTTGTAGTTCCAACTACTTGCCAGGTTGCGCCTCCATCAATCGAAGATTGTAGTAATGCACCGTCTTTACCCGGATCGGTGTTGGCCCAATATTGCATGGAAAATACAGGTTTAGTAAATGCCGATAGGTCAAAACAAGGGCTGTTGACATAAGAATTGTCAGACTCTCTGTAATTTCCAGAAGGATTAGTTATCCAGACATTACCTATAGTATTGGTCATCACTGTTTTACCTGTTAGTGCAGCGAATGACCATGTTGATGTGTTGGAACGATCTTCTTCAATCCATAAACCTCCCGGAATAGAATCCATTTTATAGGGATAGGTAATATTCGGCTTTAGTTTTTCAAGAATTCCAACTTGGTGTTGTATAGTGTCGGGGCATGCACCAACATTTGTTGCAGTACGTCCGATTAAACTTACCAGGTAACGGTTGTTGGCCGTAGAATAGCGATGTTCAGGTGCTCCGTATGTTGCAGTAGTTTGCCCACCATGTGTTCCACCGGGAATACTGTTGTTTAATGGATTGTTCGGTAAGGTAAAACCATCGCCAAAATTCCATTGAGCGGACGCAATTGGTATATTGGAACTAATGGAGAATTTAGTGAAATCGTTTTTACAAACATTAGAATAGTCAAAGTCTACGCGAGGATAAGCTCCAATTACCTGAATGGCCTCAGTACTATCACGACAAACTTTAAGAGCACTGGGACCATTTGTTACAATGAGTCGTATTAGATAAGAAGTTTGAGTAGCTCCTGCAAGACCTGGAAAAACATGGTTAATTGTTTCAGTGGTTGTTCCTGATCGTATGGAATCACCAAGGACCCATTTCCACGAATGGTTATCAGGATCAGGTCCGGCTGTATAAGTGGCAGGATCGCCATCACAAATCGGAGTAGTTGAAAATGTTGCCTTTGGAGCATCTACCTGGCTGATTGTATAGGTTTTAGTAGTAACACACTGGGAGACCCCTGAGAAATATTCATAACTTATCGTTACGTTGTCATTTACAGGAAGTTGAACTGAACTGATACTGCTTGTTACTGGATTTAATGGAGTGGGGGCACCATTGATTCGCAGTACACCATTTATAGGGGCAAATGTAATTGGGAAAGGTTGGACATTAGAACAGAAAATGTCCCCGTCATTTATTCCGCTGATTGTGATCTCAGCTAACGGAGAGACGGCAAAAATGAATGATGTAGAGGCAGTACACCCAATGACTGCGTCTGTTACAATGTAGGTAACTCTAAAAGTTGCGTCACTGGTGTTGCTTGCTCCTCGTGTTACAGCATCGTCAAAGTAAAAACTTGGATCAAATGTGAAAGTGTGTGAATTTATAGTTTGTACATAACCCAAAGTCAGGTATTCAATTTCATACTTATAGGTGCTGCTGGGTGGCTGATTCCCAAGTACAGTCAGGTCAGCGTCATTATAACAGAAATTATTGTCGGGAGGTGGATTGTTCGTTGAGACATCAGTTACCGTTACTGTAAGTGCAGGCTTTGGTCGTACAATGTAACTACGGTTTATTGAGTAAACACAACCCTGGGCATTTGTGTAGTTGGCGGTGATAACTATGGTTTGTGGCGTTGTTGCTCCGGGGGCTTGTTGGTCGAACGCAGTTTTAGGTGTGAATACCCCAACACCATTTCCGCTGTCCGATATTCCGTAACCGCTGTATGAAATTCCGCTGGTAATAGCCGGACCTCCTGCTGTAAATCCCATGGTAATATTAATACTCGCTCCTTCGTAACAAAATTCGGTATTGTTGGGTGGTACAATTGACCGGAATACAACCGGATCGGATGGATAAATGGTGGTTCCTCTGATTTGCCTTCCCACACAACCGGTTACGCCATCCGAACCCACCGTACCTGGGTCAACTGAATATCGTATCCATTTTGTAACTGCTGAAGCAGCTCCTTCAAAGGCTTCTTGCGGATTAAATTCACCTAAACCCGGAGCAATTCCTTCGGTTACATCTTTAATACCGTCACCTACAACATCCCCAAAAGTAGAAGGGTTTTCGTTATACGGGTCATTACTGATTTCAAATGATCCGCCTGGTTTATTTCCGGTTAAGGTAAAATTTGTATTAATATTACAGTAGCTGGTATTAAGTCCTGCAAAACTTACTATTGGTACAGGATTAATATTTACAAATTCACCGTTAAATGAAAAGGCAGCAACAGAACCATTATTAAATCGCCAACCGAAATCAGAACCAATCGGCATATTATATGGTGCAGTTGCCAGTGGATTGGCAAACTCAACGAAAACAGAAATAAAAGCGTATGTGCAAGTAGGGCAAGTTCCATAGATTCCGCCACCAGGCGGATAGGCTTGGTCGGTAAGGAACTGGGATGGATAGAATCGATAGTTGTCAAGTGTCCATCCGCCTACAGTATAGGTTCCCGGCACCTTTTGAACGCCATTATTTTGCCCATAGTAAGTAGCATATTCATTACGGATGATTCCTGAAATAGTAGACTTAAGGGGCGAGTAACCATAATTTGGTACATAAACTGTATTCCAGGTATTTATAAAATTTTGAATTTCGGTGATAATGGCAGGCGAGATCTCCAGGAGCACGGAACCTTCATTGTTACAATACTGTACTTCGAGGTTAGGAAAAACATCATAGGCATTGGCTACTTCAAAATTCTGAACCACACTTTTAGTGCATCCGTTCGAAAGGGTGGCTGTGTACGTTACTGGCCAGCCAGGAGAGGTATTTACACCAGCCAGTTCTGGATCGAACTGATAGGTGCCGCTAAGTTGTGTTACACCCACACCAGAGAAAACACCTCCAGGCGGGTTTCCAACGAGTTCAACAGGGTTACTATTAACGGTAAAAAAGTAGGTGGTAGGTTGGTCGATAGTTACATTTTGAGATAAATTCTTTACCGTAATTTGCTTAATGGAAGGCGTTGAGGAGCAATTATTGCCATCAGTTACAATAATCTGGTAGTTATACGTTTGATCGGTTGCCCCGGGGTCAGGCATGGTGTGAACCGGGTTGGCAGTCGAAGCTGGTGAGCCAGGACCTGTCCAAGTATATGAGTAGGAACCAGAACCTCCCGATGCCGTTGGCGAACCTCCTAACGTAACACTGCTGCCAGAGCAAACGGCATTTACACCTGTTAAATTAGGCCCTGCATTTGCAACAGGCAATGAAGTAATTATAATAGTTACAGTAGAAGCCACACTTTCGCATCCATCAACCTGGGTAACGTATCGTATATAGGTACCTGGTGATGGACTGGCACCTATTAATTGCGCAACCGTTCTTGAGCTTGCGTTAATAGCATTGACTGAAGTCAGTGCTGCGTCATTATACCAATTGAACGTTTCAGGGGCAGGGTCTGGATCGGTAGCTGATATTGAGATGCTTGAGAAATTATCGTTCACACAATAGGAATTATCTCCGGCAGGGTAAACAACTGTTGGTGCAGATGGTGCAGTGCCGCCATTAATTGTTGCTAACGTGGTTATATCCGGTGAGATGCCCTGGATGCTCAGGGTAGAGGTTGGTTTAACAACAACGATGGCCGGTGGAGCCATTGATCCGTCACGCGAAACCTTTAGTCCTGAAATAGTTATTATATCCGTTTCATTTCGGGCAGATGCATCAAATTGAATGGAAAAAGTAGCCTGTGTAAAGGTAATGGATGTAACTGTTATTGCCTGGATGTCACCACCTGGACTAAAGGTAGCAGTTACACCGGAAACACTAGGATTGAACACGTAACCAGTTTTATCGAATCCTAGTACCAATGTTAAGGTTCCACTATTTGTACCCTGGAGGTTGTTGTTATTTACCTCAGCAATTACAATGTCTCCTAATGTTGAAAATTGTCCAAGGCATGTACCTACTACAGGCGCTGTAATTGTTACACCGGATGTTGTTGTGAAATTCCAGTTCCCTGCAGTTGTTCCGGTATAATGATTTGTTGAACCGTCTCTGAAAACCCTGTTTCCAATAAGTATATTATAAGCTGTGTTTACTTCAAGTTGTGTGGAGAGGGTTATTGTAGCCACATTGCCAACAATACTTATTGAGCCATCGGGACCTGACCCATCCCGGTTAACGACAAGGTCGCCTGATCCGGATTTATCAAATTCAATTAGGTTATTTGATCCTGTAAATGCAGCCGATGAAATAAACACATCTTCATTAAACGTAATTGTGAAAACTTGGTCGGTCGGAATACCTGTTGAATTATCAACTGGATTAAATCCAGTTACCAATGGGGGACCAGTTGCTGTACTGATTGAAATACCGGATGACCACAAGGTTCCTTTCCGGGTAAATATCGTAAAGTAATATACATTACCTGCTGTCAGGTTTGTTACTGTTTGTGTGCTTGTACTTCCTTTGTAAACCACCTTGCCCCCGTCAAAAACAGAACTTGAACCACTGGTAAAGTCCAAATTTGCAGTATATGCTGTGCCATCTCCAGTGGGTGTACCTGTTACAGCTGAACCCTGTTTAACTACTATCATTACTTCATCAAGACAGGCGGGGTTGGTCCAGCCAATAGTACCGGTTGTATTTGTGTCACTGATGGTCAAGCCTGTTGCATTGGTAGGCGTACAAATGGTAGTTGTACTGATTTCAATCCCGGCTGACCAAGTGGTTCCTTTCCGAGTAAAGACCTTAAAAAAGTATGTAGTGCTGATTGAAAGGCCTGTAACATTTACGGAATTACCAGAGCCCTTGTAAACCACTTTTCCTGACGTATCAAAGATTGTTCCGGCACCACTAAAATCTGATTCGGCCGTATAGCCTGAGCCATCTCCGGTAGGAGTCCCGGAAATTGTTGAAGTTTTGGCAACCATCAGTACTTCGTCAAAGCATGCTGGGTTAGTCCATGATAATGAAACAGAGTTAGCGGATGGACTACCTGCCAAGCCTGTAACATTTGGGGGTGTTGTAAGCGTGTTACCACTAAATGTATGAGCTGGCGAATAGGACGTTCCGTTAGCATTAAATACCAGAAAATGATAAGTTGTACCTGGGCTAAGTGCTGTAATATTAATGGAAGTTCCCGTTCCTTTATAAATACAATATGCATTTGCATCGTGTTGATAAGGCGTCCCGGAACCAAATGCAGCATTATTTGTATACGTTGAGATATTACTTGTTGGAGTTCCAACGGTAATTGCTGATCCAGATTTTGCAAAGACTACAATTGTGCCGACTGTACCTGGATTTGTCCAAATTGGAGTACCGGTATTTAAACATGCTTGGGAAAATGAACCTCCGGATGCTGGTGCAAATGGAATCGCACTGACTTCAACACCATTTGACCATGTAGTTCCTTTGCGAGTAAAAATTCTAAAAAAGTAAGTTGTTCCATTGGTTAGGCCAGTTACAGAAACAGAAGTTCCATTGTTTTTATACACCACTTTACCGGTTACATCAAAACTCGTTCCGCTACCCCCAAAATCAGCATCTGCAGTATATGCACTTCCATCGCCCGTTGGTGTTCCGGCAATAGTTGTTGTTGGCTTTGCAATAACCATAACCTCATCAAAACAGGTTGGATTTGTCCAGTTTAAGGTAACCTGATTGTTATCCGAAATTGTTTGTACCGATGAGGCATTAGCCAGAGTGGAGGTAGGCCCCCCGCTGAAAGTATGGGGAGCAGAGTATGTTGTACCGTTTACATTGTATGCAAGAAAATGATAGGTCGTTCCAGGGGTTAGATTGGTTATTGAAACAGAGGTGCCTGATGTTGATGATTTGTAAATACAAAATGCCTCAGGATCATTTTGATAGACTGTCCCACTGCCGAATGTTGTACTTGCTGTATAACTAGATTCATTACTCGTTGGAGTGCCAACGGTAATGGCCGAACCTGCCTTTGCAAAAATTAAAATGGTGTTTATTGTTCCCGGATTTGTCCACGTAACATCGCCATCGGCACATGTTGTAGCTGTGAATGACCCACCGGAAACCTGTGAGAATGCCGGTGAAAAGGATATACTTAATAACAAAAATAATAATTTAAGAAAAAGATACTTGTACGTATTCATATTCATCAGTTCTTCAGTTCACCGTTTTTATCCGTTTTAATCAAAAAAATGGAGGGTACGCTCCCCACTAGGTTTGTTCCGCAAATCAGCAAACCCTGGTCTTCTGTTTCGCAGATGGTACTTACTGTTTCGCTGCCTGTGCCGCCCAGAGATTTCATCCAGCGCATGTTGCCGTTGATATCTGTTTTAATCAGCACCAAATCATTTGCACCGTTTCCTTTTTGCGGGTTGGTAACAAAATGGCCGGCTATCACAAAAGTGCCATCGCTGGTGCCGGTAATAGCAGTTCCATAATCCTGTATTTCTGAATTTGTTTCTCCGATGGCGCCTGTTTGCTCCGAAAGTATAGCGTCAAAAAACTTTACCGTGGCCGGAATAATATTACCTGACGCATCGGTTCGCGCAAAGAAGACATTAGCGCCTGAGCCATTCGTGCTTGCCCTGGTACCGGTAATGCCATAGCCGAAGGCTACGGACTTTGCTGGCTGGATATCATTTGGTCTTAACGATTGAGATGTTGTTTCTCCGAGTAAACTGTAGTTAACAAATACTGAGCCCTCCTGTACAAAGGGTACACTAACATAAGAAAAATCGAAATTTTGTTGTTCCTGCGCTACTGCGCTTGCCCAAATGTAGTTGCCGTTTATAAAGTGTAGGGACTTGGCGTTCCGGTAACTCCGGTTGATGGAGGCAAATTCTTCGTACCACTCTATGGTTGAGAGGTCGGCATTATATCGTTGTAGGTACGGCCGTTCAGGTGCCGTAATTGAGGTTTGGTAGGTACCCAGAACAACCACCTTTCCTGCCGGAGTTACGGTAAGCGATACCGCCCGGTAATCTGTTTTAACGGTATTGGCAGTACCATCGTTCAGGTAAATTGTTTTGATGCTATCCAAATCGTTACTGATGTGCAGCATGCGGGCCGAAACGATATCAATGTTGTCGGTTGGTGTGGCGTTCGGGTCTGTTTTAATCTTCTCGCCAACAACCAGGTAACCGTTGCCATTCGGTAAGGCTTTAATGGCGTTTCCCGACCCGCCCTGGTAATAGTGCATATTGCCGATGCGGTTTCCCCGTTTGTCGGTTTTAAACACCACGGTAACCACCGAGTCCCGGGCAATGGTCATATTGCCTACCACAATAAAACCGTCCGGAGTAAGTTCGGCAGCCGCAGCCTCAATGCCCTGGATGCCGTTGAACACCTTCATAAACGTTGCGCGCTCCGAAGGTTCAGCGTCTTCCAGGTTATTGCAGGTGGTGAGCGTAATAAGTGCAAATAGGGTTGCGTAAACTCTCATTTTTTATGTTTCAGTTTTTTAGGGATGAACACTTCATACACATAGCCCACGCTGAGCGATAGCGATGACATTTTGAAGATAGAGTCGGCAAAGCCGTAATCCAACACCAGCGCTTCGTTGGCATACGCATGTTCGGCAGTAGTAATGTTGGTAAGGCCGTGGGCATAGCGTAACTCCAGTATAATTACCCCGGGGCGCAACGGCCATTTAACCCCGGCTGTGACCAATGCATTCAGGTTGATGGCGTTGAATTGAAAGTCTTCACTTTTTTCAGGTACGGAGGGCTGGCCATCGCGCAGTTTTTCGGCCGTGAGTTTCCGGTTCAGCATCAGTTCGGGCGAAATACCAAGACCGACATACGGGTTGAATTTGTCGTTGTTGATAAAGCGGTATTGTAGTATAACCGGCAGGGTCAGCAGGTTTTGGGTTTCCACACCTTGTAACTGATTAAACAACTCAACGCCTGTAGTCGGCTCAGTACCGCGGCTTTCCTGCTGGTTGATTTGAAATTTTCGCTGCTGGTAGAGGAGTTCACCGTGCAGTGTCCACTTCTTTTTGGTGCCAAACAGCGAAAGCGGTACATCGGCCACTGCGCCAAACTGAATAGCAAACGACCGTTTATACTTGCTGTCACCGGTAAACTCGGTTACGTAAACCAGTTCTGAAATATTGGGTTGCGAAAAATTTCCGCCAAGCGCTGCGCCAATCCGGTAAACAGGTTCTTTTCTGAATGTGTTGTACAGGGCCACAAACTCGGCCGGGTCAACGGCTTCGTTGGGCTCGTAGTAGGGGTCTGTCTTTTTCATGTTGAGCATGGCCTCATCGGCCTTATCCGGTTCTTCCAGGTAGATGTAACTCAGGCAAAGGAGTTTGTAGGCCTCTACACGTTCCTGTTTTTGGTCTTTTCCGAAACCAGACGGCTCTAAACATTTAGCCAACTGTCCTTCTATTTCATGAAGGCGACCTTGTTCGTACGTAGCGCGTGCCAGCCGCAGGGTTTGCACGCAATCCTGTGCAAGAGCAGGAAAGGCAACACTTAGTAAAACTATAACCGGGTAAAGTCTATTCATGCACTATCAGTTTTTATTGGGTGGAAGATTTTTGCAGGTTAATTCCTTGGGCAGGTCAGCCCCCACATACGTGTTCCAGTCATCGTCACTCATATTTTGTTTAATGGCCCAGTCGCACAAAATATTTGACATGGTAGCAAGTTTAGTGGGGTAAGCCCGGATGCTTTCTTCGTTTTTTAACTGGTCTTGCCGGATGGTTTGCTGGGCGCTGTGCAGGCCTACCATAATCTGCTGGTCATCGGGCGAGAAGGTGAGCGTCCACACCCAATCCAGGTGATCTTTTAATTCAATGGGTGGCACGGTAAGCTTGCTGACATTCCACAGGCGTACGGTTTTGTCTTTGCTGGCCGAAGCAAAGAATGTGGCCGTATGGTTATACCGGATTTGTTCAATCGGACCACGGTGCCCTGAGAGGGTTCGCACTACAATGCCTGCCCTTACAATGCGTAACAGGCCAGCGTTATTACCCACAATCAGCAGGTTATCGGTAGGATGCCAGGTTAATGCGGTAAGGGGTGAATTACCGAGTTTGATTTCAGTGGCTTTATAACTATTGGCAATATCCCATATATATAAAGTGCCTTTGTCGCCTACACCGGCCAGCTTTGTGCCGTCAGCACTCAGTTCAATGGAGTTGATTTTTTCGGGCGGGGAAATTACTTCACGCGTAGTGGAAAAGTCGGAGTATTTGATGCTGTGGCCCCCGTTGTCGCGGGCGTACAGCCCTTTGCCATCGGGAGTAAACTGCACATTTTCAACAGCTTTGTAAAACCCGGTTATTTTTTTCGGACTGCCCATGGTCTTAAGGTCGTACAATTCAATGTAGTTACGGGTATCATCTACAAAGTTTAAACCGGCAGCAGCCAACCTTGTCTCAGCGGGGTCAATGTCCATAGCATACACCTGGTAGTCACTGCGCTTTTTCACCAGTTCAGTGCCTACCCATTTACCGTTTTCATTATTCCACCGGATGATTTTGCCATCGCTGCCGCCCGAGTAAATATCCGCATCACTGCGGTGGGTAACCAGCGCGCGGGCAGCGCCATACTCGTGGCCTCTCAAACTTTCCGTAAGCGGGTGATTGGTGTTGCGAAGGGCATAAAACAGGCCATTGTAAATATCGTTGTCGTACTCCTCGCCACCATGATCCTTGTTAAAATAGTAGGCCTGTTGTGCAAGTGCGGCCTCGAGGGAAAGGTCATTGTTCAGTTCCTGCGATTTTAGGGCCATAGCTTTGGCCTGCGCCACGTAGCGTTTGTTCCGGGCATCGGCTTCGGCCCTGCGCGCGGCCTCGGCATTCAGGTTAGCCTTCAATTCATTTTCTTCGGCTTTGCGTTGGTTTTGCCTGGCTAACTCCTCCTGGCGTTTTGCTTCGGCTTCCTGCCTGCGGGCTTCTTCCGCATTTTGTTCAGCTTGTTTTTTTGCTTCTTCAGCGGCAGCACGTTGTTCGGCTTCGGCCTTTTGTGCGGCTAATGCAAGGTCGCGTTGTTCTCGTGCATCGTCACGTGCTGTTTCGGCTTCCTTTTTAAGAAATTCAGCCCGGAGGCGCTGCTTTTCTGCTTCCTGGAAGTTCTTCTCGGCTGCGGTTTTCTGAATGAAGGCGTACACCAGAAACATTAAGGCGATTACCGTAAGTGTTCCGAACACGATGGCCGTGATACGGGCACGCTGCAGTTTGCGTTTCTGCTCGAGTTCGCGGATACGTTGCTCGGTCTCGAATTCTTTTTTGGAGTATTCGAGGAACACCATCGTACGCTCGAAGGCCGGGTGGTAGCGCTGCCCCCAGATTAACGTAGGCTTGTGCTTGGCCTGCCAGTTCAGCGCCAGTTGCAAATCGGGTGGGCGCCACAGGCCTGATTTACCCACCTGGTACATGGAAGCGGCTTCGGCCAGGCGCAGGTACATCTGCACGGCATCGGCTTCGTCATCCACCCAGTTTTTCAACCGCACCCAAATCCGCATCAGACTCTCGTGCGAGATGTCGATCATGGATTTGGACGTAATAGGCGAGCCGTGTGCCGGGGTGAGTAAGGACCTGCCGGGTTCCCGGAACTTCTCGATCACTTCAATAACTTCATCTTCCGAGCAATCGGCAATGGCTGCTATTTCGTTGAGCCGGGTAGGTCTGCGGATGCCGAAGTTTTCACCGCGTTTTTCGGTAATGGCTTTAAACAGTACTTCGCAAATGCGTTGCTGGTCTTCGGTCAGTTCATCGAAGGCTTCATTGGCGTGCATGCTCAAGGCTTCGCGCATGGTGCCGATTGCCTCGTAATGTTTCAGGTCAACGGGCTCATCTTCATAATCGCGGTAGTTAGCCCAATAACTCCAGGTACGCATCAGCGCGTGCTGAAGAATGGGCAACTGGTCGGGGTTATCGCCCAGATCATTAAGCAGTTGCTGAACCAGTCGCGGGGTTATCTGCGCACCGCCTACAGCAACGGGGCCTTCAATAGCCCTGCGTTTTTGTTCACGGGTGAGTTGGGGTATCAGGTAGTGGCTGTCGTTGATTTTGCGGGTAAGTTCCGGAAATTGCGCACAGTCGCCAATGAAATCCGATCGCATAGTGATAGCAACATAAATTGGGGAGTCCGGATAGTTAATAGCTTCAATGAGCAGGTTTACAAAGGCCAGCGTTTCATTTACTGAATTCGGATCGGTGCTGTCTTTAAAGCGGAACAATTCTTCAAACTGGTCAACCAGAATCAGGTAGTTCACATCGGCCGATCTGCGCGATTGTTCCACGGCCTCCACCAGCCCCAGCGAACTGCTTCGCAGCAGGGTTGAGAAGATGGTGCGTTTGATTTTGCGCTCATCCGCATCGGCATCAAGATACTCCTTATTATTCTTCAACAGCGACTCGGCCAAATTATCAATCGGCCCGGCCCCCGGACGGGTTACCACAACTTCCCAATTAGGGCTGGCATCGGTGAGGAAGCCACCATATAATATGGGAAGCACTCCGCAGTAAATAAATGATGATTTACCGCTTCCGGAAGGGCCGATAACGCCCACGAAGCGGTTCTTCGATAACTTCAAGAGGACCTCATCGCTTTGTCCTTCACGGCCGAAAAAGAGATGACTCTCTTCAATTTTGAATGGCCGCAACCCCGGGAAGGGATTAAGGGTGGCGGTTTTTTGTGTGGTGGAGGGGTTCATACTTGTAAGATTTTAAAACCCATTTATGATTTTAGATATGAGATGATTAGACATAAGACACATAGGTTCATCCATTAAACTCATCCAATAATGACTTAATTGACTGGGGTGTGTCTCTCGGGTCCGATTCAACCAACCGGATGTTTTGGTTTTTAAATGCATCCAGATTGAGTTTTGAGCCTGGTGTTGTTACTACCGCCTTTCCTTTAATCGGTTTCTTTCGGCCAAAGCCGGGCGCCTTCAGCAGGTCCAGCACTTTCATACGCACCCACTGGTCGTTTACCTTTCCTTTATAAATAATAGCGCTGTCGAAGTTGCGTAAGTTCTCAATGTGTTTTTGCCGCAGGTCAAGTAGTTCACCATTAAACTCGGGTGTTAAAACTTTATATCCTGATTTTTCGATTGTTTCGATAATGGGTTTTACTTCGTTTGCATCCACTTTATCATGTACCAGGTAAACGGATTTACCACCGGTTTCATCCAGCGAACGCTTTTCCGGAGAATCCATCAGTTCTTCGCGAACAATATTCTTAAAATCTTCCAGCGGGGTTTGCAGGATTTCGGCACCCTCCTGTGCCTCGGTGTCGCGCTTAATGTTTTCGATGAATGCTTTCTGTCTTTCGCTGGCATTGACGAGGTTGGGTGAGATCCAGATGAGTCGGGTAAATTCATCTTTGCTTACCCGATGGCTTTTCTCCGCAGCATACCGGTTTTGTAAATCAATAATTGAGCGTTCGGCTCCTTCCGGGATTTCACCATAGGCACTGCCGATGAGGTGTATGGATAAACTGGCTTCGTCAACATCCCTTCGTACAATCCGCTCAAATTCATTGATGTTATCGGGCAGGGTTTTGTTCGGAAGTACAATGTACCCGTGTCGCTGTAGTTCGCGCTTGATGATGTTGCGCTGCACCGATAAGTCGTGGCCGGTTTCGGCTAAGTAGATGGTTTTTCTGCGGTGTATATTTTTAACCTCGGTTTTCTCGGCTCCCTTCAGTTCGGCCAGGGTATCGTAAATGTCATAGGCCAGGTCAACCATTTTCATCCAGTATTGCCGCTCCGCATCGGTGCTGAAGTAATCGGTGTATTCGCGTACTTCACCCGTTTCATTATCGAGTTGGTACATCTCATATCCGATTAATTCGCGCAGGCGGGGTGGTTGCTCCTGCAGCGAAAGGGGTGTTTTAAAAACTTTAAAGACCCGGTTGCGGTTTTTGCCCGAGGCTTCGGTAGTTTTATAGAACGTCTCAAGATTATCCAGGCACTGACCGGAACGGATAAAATCTGGCGACAGTATGCTGACAAGGGTTGCTGCGTTATCCAGTTTAGGCGAGGTCATGCTGTCGAACTCACTCTTCAGCATAATGTTTGGTTTTTCGCCCAGCACCTGCGACAGCATCAGATCGAGGAACTTTTTGAACTGGGTAACCCAGCCGGCCTGATCTTTGTTTTTTTCGTTATCCCTATCGGCAAAGATGATGAGTACATCAATATCGAACTTCATGTTGGTTAAGGTTATCGGTTAGGCTATAGTTTTTTGTTCAGTTGCATTTTTAATCAGTTGCTCCACCAATTCATGGTGGTTGGCAATCACAAAATAGAAGTCAACGAGGTTTATTCTGAATACCACGGAACGTTCCGTTGCTTCCAGTGAATCAGGGTGAATGCCGGCACCGTTCTGCCGGAAAATATCGCCATACACACTGCCTGTTTGCAGTGTCAATCGGACCAGGTCGCCTTCTTTGAGTGTTACAGCACCGTGGGCAACAATAAAAATAGGGGCGTTCTGGTCGGAGGTAAAGTTTACTTTCTCGCCAGGTGTAAGGTCAAGCGGAATAATTTTATCGAACAGGTCGGCCAGCAACACCCCGCTGATGTTTTTAAATTCGGGTAGCTGTTTTAAAAAGAGCACCATTTCAATGCCGAGGAAGAAGCCGTCATTCAAGCCGTCCAGCAACTGGTTGTTTTCGATTGCCGAGTCCAGAAACTTTTTGTCGCGGTTGGGCAGGCGCTGGCTGATAACGGTGTAGGCGGCCCGGTCTTTGTTATAAATAACCCAGGCAGCGGTTTCCTGAAGCAACTTGTCTTTGTTGAACATCTGGGCGATGAGCCCGCGGCTGATGCGAAAGTCTTTAATAAAGGCTGAGGTGTAAACGGCACACACTTTCGTCCAGCGGTTGTTTTGATTGAAATCGCGATTCAGGATGTAGTTGATAACCTGGATGGGGTTATAGCTTTCGCGCGGAAAGTAAATCTGCAGTTGTTCAAGTTTTTTTTCGATAGCGATGTCATCGAAAAGCGGAAAGAGTTTGGGTTTCAGGTCCTGGTCAACAAACAAATCCATCAGTTCAATGGCATAGGCAATACCGTTGGGGTCGCCCGATTGGATGTTTTCGCGTACCAGTTGTACAGCTTCGGGGTCGTACAGAATCGAGAGCAGGATGGTAATCTGATCGTAGTTTAGCCGAATCTCCTCGCGCACAGCTTCGCGCAATAACATATACTCTTCCTGGTCGGGCAGTTCGCTTAAAGCAGCCAGGTTCCAAAGGGTTTTCCCAATTTCGGTTTCCAGCAGGTCCATTACTTCGCGTGCCTGCCTGCCGGTAGCCCGGTAGTTGATGTATCGCAGCGAATAAAGAATTTGCTTCACAATACGCTTGTCCGGGTAATCGGCTTTTTTCCATAGTAGTTGCAACGCCTTATCGCCTCCAATGCGCCCCATAATTTGCACAATGCGTAACATCACCAGGTCAGTCTGGCCGGATTTATGAAAAGCAGTTTCCAGTGAATCCAATGCTGCCTCTCCCGCTTCAATCAATGCCGATGCGGCCTGGTGGCCATAGGAGGGGGAAGAAAGCAGGTCAATGAGTACCGGAAATGTTTCGGGCCGTTTAACCTTCCGCGCAGTTACGATGGCTTCGTTGCGCACATTGTAATCAACATCGCGCAATAATTCCAGTAAGACAAAAATGGTGCGTTGACTGATAAGTTTTCGCAATAGTTTGACGGCCAGTATGCGGTCGGCCGGTTTTACCGATTTGCTCAGTTTCATCAGCCGGTCGGGCGCAATGGAAAGCACATCGCTGTCTTCGGCAGAGCCCTTTGCGGTTTGAGCCAGATCGTGCAACTCCGGATTTTTCTCCAGGTCTTTTTCAATGCCCAGTGCTTTAACACGTTCAACAGCAAATGCTTTAATAGGCGGATTGGTGCTGCCCGTCATCCGGATAATGGCATTTTCAAACAACGCAGGTTCCAGTTTCTCCATCAGCCGGAGGCCATAAATCACTTTGTCCTCGGCCGTGCCATTTACTTCTTTTTCCAGCACTTTGTCAACGGTGTATTCCCTTTCAACATGGCCAACAACCTTGGTCTTATTTTTAACGAGGGTTGTTTGAAGCGTTTGCCTGTAACTGTTGTATATGCGGCTGCCTACAAAATACCAGATGCCGATTACGGGCAGGGTAAACAGGGTGATGTAGAAAATATCGAAAAGCTCAACCCGGTTTATTAAGGCAATCAGGCCCCCGGCAATAACCATGGCAAAAGCGGCCACGGTGCCTTCCAGTTTGGTTTGAATATCGATTTTAATATTGGTTTCGAAGGGCAGTTGGTAGAGTTTAAGTGCGGGTTCGTCCAGCGATTCTTTTACGGAAAGAATAAACAACTGGCTCATGGCAATCATCACGAAAAAGATCGTGAAGGAGGGGCTTTCCAGTGTATACCCGAAAATGATACCGATGACCAGGGCAGCCACAGTAAAAATGGCGATGAGGATAGGGTTAACCAATATAGCGACCCGGAGGCCGTAATCGGCAATCACCCGATCGGCTGCAAACGTCTGGAAAAGGAAGCTGAAGATAACCACTGTGGCCTCAAACAAGGAAAGGAAGTTGGCAAGCTCTTCCGGTTTGAATTGTTGTGTTGATACGTTCAGAAACAGGTAATCGATAAATTTTAAGGTTACCATTCCAATCACGATAAATACCGAGAGGAATACCAGGTACTTGTTTTTGAAAAAGCCAATGATGCTTATCTTCTGATTGGCCTGTTGCTCTTTTTTTAACGACCAGTTTTCGCCACCATATTTTGAAGAAAGGATGAAGAACAGAATGGTGAAAATGGCAATACTCACCAGGCTAATGGTGTACAGCGAATCAATATCGGGCAGCAAGGGCAGTACTACCGGAATGGCAAAGAATGAAATCAGTGAAGCAATCAGGGCTCCCTGGTCAACATTACCAAAGAGGCGCTTGGTTTGCCGCACATTAAACATGCGGTTAAATGCCCCCCAGAAAACAAGCAATACGATAAGGGTAAAGGGTGCCAGTTGTGTAAAACCGAAATAATAAATGCTTTCCTTGTCATTAATAAAATGATCGGCAAATTCGATTGTGGCTGTAATAATGGTTATGGTTATAAGGCTGAGTATACCCAGCAACTGAAAGGGAATCCTTCGCTGGAGAAAATTGTAGGTAATCGTAGCGGCCATACCAAACAGGCCGGCAATGGCAAAGGCGGGTGGCAGGTCGGTTTTTGCATTATGGTTGTTCAGGAAGAGGGTTTGGGCGGCAACGGAGAAGGTGGCCAGAAAGGCCCCCATAAAAAAACTCATAATAAGAAGAAGGACTACGCGACCCTCTTCCCCTTCCTCCAGATCAAACAGGCGGGTGAGCAGACTTTTCTTCATGAAACTCGGCTAAGCAACCTAAAATTCGATATTCTTCAAATCAATTCCTACAATAGCCCAATTTTTTCGATTCCAGTTACTTATGCCTGATTCTGTTTAAGAAATACTTTAACTATCAATTAATAATGACTTAATCAGCCTGTTTTTTACATCCCTGTAAGATTGCTTCTAAAAACGGAGGTTTTTCCCTAAACAATGTGTTTAACATTGCAGCCAAATAATCTATGGTTATGAAAAGACTCCTTTTGTTTCTTGTTGTTAGCATGCCGCTGGCAATACCGGCCGTTGCGCAATCCGGCAAAGCATTGGCCGAAGCCGAACGGTATTTCAGTATTAAAAATTATGAACAGGCACTGCCGTTGTTTCTGGAAGCCATCCAGTCGGGTGAGAAGGACCCGATGGTACACTATAAAACCGGGGTGTGTTACCAGAAATCAAGCACTATCCAGGATCAATCCAAGGCTATTGGCTACTATGTTTTTGCGCTTAAGAACAAAGCCCCGGTTCCTCCTGTGGCCTATTACGATTTAGGTGAACTATACCTGCGCAGCGAAGATCTTCAGCGCGCCATTGAATCATTTAACCAGTACAAAGCACTGGTTAAAGCCGATAAGGCTGCCGTTGCCAGAGCCGATCGCGCCATTGAAATTTGCCACAACGCCATCGCCTTGATGTCGGTACCGCGTTCGGTTACTGTGCACAACTTCAGTTCGGTGGTCAACACAACCTATACCGAATACAACCCGGTGGTTTCGGCTGACGAGAGCACCATGGCGTTTACGGCTTTGCGCCCCAATACGGGCAAAACCCGTTCGGGTGATAAGTTTATTGAAGAAATTTACATTGCCTATAACAACTCGGGTAACTGGTCGGAGCCTGTTCCTATTCCGGTTTCGTCTGAAAAGAACGTGGGTACTGCCGGTATCTCGGCCGATGGCCAGAAGATGATGATCTTTATGGGGGGTGTGGATGACCCCGGTAATATTTTTATGATAAACCGCTCCGGTGAAACCTGGTCAAAGCCAACCGTACTTGCTCCAGCCATTAACAGCAAGTACCTCGAAACCACCGCCAGCATTACACCGGATGGGAAAACGATTTATTTCGCCAGCGACAGGTTAGGTGGAAAGGGTGGCCTTGATATCTATAAAACCGAGTTACTGCCTAATGGTACATGGGGTGCTCCGGTTAACCTGGGCGAACCCATCAATACCAAAGACGATGAGGATGCTCCGTTTATTCATCCCGATCAGAAAACGTTGTTCTTTACTTCCAATGGGCATAACACCATGGGCGGCCGCGATATTTTTACAACTAAACTGGTTAACGGCAAATGGACCAAGCCCGAAAACATGGGGTACCCGGTAAACACCACAGCCAACGACAATTATTTTACACTCATTGCCAACGGAACGCGTGGGTATTTTTCATCCGACCGGAAAGGCGGATTTGGCGCGCAGGATATTTACTACCTGGATATGCCTCCCCACTCATCGAACATTCCGTTAACCATGATCAAGGGAAAAATATTAAATGGCGAAACGGGTAAACCAATGCCTACTAAAATTTATGTGATTGATAATGAAACAAACAAGCGCCTCGACTTTGTGTACGATCCCGATCCGGAAACCGGCAGTTATCTGATCATCTTGCCTCCGGCAAAAAATTATGATATCGTAATTGAGTCGGAAGATTTTCTGCCTTACACCGTAAATGTTAACGTGCCTAACCAGGATTATTTCTACGAATTGTATCAGCAGATAAACCTGAAGGCCATCCGGCAGTTTGATGTGGTGGTGGGCCAGGAAGTGGAAGTGAAAAATGCGTTTTATGATGCCAACCAGGATGTGAAGGCCGACTTGCGGAAATCACATGAAGTGAAGCTGGCACAAACCGGCAAGGTGGATGTGTACGATTTGATGTTTGACCTGATTGCTGCCGGTGATGACGAGGGTGTGGATTATGTGCTGGAACTTATCCGCTTAAGCAATACCATTGATAATGTTGATTTTTCTGACGGCAACAAAAAACTGGAAGTAGCCACTCGTACGTATTACTATGATGAGAGCGATGAAAGTAAATTTGAACAGAAAAATGTAGGCGATAAAACCATCCTGTCGTTGCCTACTTTTGAAGTAACGAAGGAGGCGTTGCAGCAGAAAAACCAACCGGCAAAAAAAGCAGCTGTTTATGATAAAGCTGTTCTTGCCAAGCAGGTAAAAATCTATTTTGATGCCGGTAAGAGTAGCCTGAAGACGCAATACAACCCGCAACTTGATGACGTGTTGGCCATATTAAATAAGTACCCGGATTTGAGTGTGGAAATTTCAGGGTTTGCCTCACAGGAAGGGTCAGAAGAAATGAATCGTGAACTCTCGAACAAGCGGGCTATTGAAGTGCTTAACTACCTGAATCACAGAGGTATTGTGCGCAGAAGAATTGTGGCCAAGGGGTATGGCGCAACGAAAACCGAAAGCAGCAAGGAAGAAGGCCGAAGGGTAGAGGTGCGCATTGTAGATACGGCTGCCTTGTAAATTTTTGATTAATTCTTGGCGTGTGTAGTCGTCCTACGACTTGAAGTCGTAGGACGACTGATTTTTTAAGGGATTAGTAACGAACTATCGCCATAGCTGAGGAAGCGGTAATCGTTTTTCAAAGCTTCCTCATAAATCCGTTTCCAATCATCGCCCACAAAGGCGGCAACCAGTAAAATGAGCGTTGAAGCCGGTAGATGAAAGTTTGTGATGAGGCCCTTGCAAATTTTAAACGTATATCCCGGGTAAATGTAGATGGAGGTGTTGCCGGTAAGCGTATTGGTCTGAAGTTTATCGAATCGGTTTACAATTGCCTGCAGGGCTTCGTTAGCCGAAGGAAGATTGCTGTACTGCCGATAAGGATCGGATTGCGTTATAAAAAACTCTGAATCAGGTTTCTTCAATAATTTAATGCCATACCAGTACAAACTTTCCAGCGTGCGCATGGCCGTGGTGCCAACCGCTACGGTCAGTCGGTTGGGTTGAAGTAAGGAGAGGATATTTTCTTTAGTAATAATAATTTGTTCGTTGTGCATTTCATGCTGCAGAGCATCGTCAGTCTTAACCGGCAAAAAGGTTCCTGCACTTACATGCAGCGTTAAAAAATTACTTTGTATTCCTTTTGATTTCAGTGATTCAAAAACAGCATCCGTAAAATGCAAACCGGCTGTAGGTGCGGCTACTGCGCCTTCATTTACCGAATAAACGGTTTGGTACCGGGTGGCATCTTCCGGTTCGGAATCCCGCCTGATATAAGGGGGTAACGGTACGGCACCAATCTGTTCCAGTACTTCGCTAAATGTATATGCTGCGGGGTGCCAGCTTAATTTAACCAGGCCCTTTTCACGATCAATTAATTCGGCCTGTACATTCAGGTTGCCGGCAACAGCATCAAGAACGGTGTCGGGCTTCCATCGTTTCAGGTTGCCGATGGTGCATTGCCAGATGCAAGTACCCGGTGTTTGCATGGCCAAGGCAAGGTCAGGTGATGGTTCGACAGGGTGGAGCAGAAAAATTTCGATTACCGCACCGGTGCTTTTCGTAAACAGTAACCGTGCACGTATTACCCGGGTGTTATTAAAATAAAGTGTTGTCTCAGCCGGAAGGTATTGCGCCAGCGATTTAAAGGCAGCATGGTCAATTATTCCGCTGCGGTAAATCAGCAATTTGGAGGTATCGCGTTCGGGTAATGGGTGTGTGGCGATTCGCCCCTGCGGTAAATCGTAAGTAAAGTCTGTTATGCGCAGCATGAATTACCGTAAAGGTAAGCCTTTCAATTATTTCCTATTTTCGCGTACGCATGGCATTACAGGCAAGTATTTATAAAAAAGTATTTCACTTTAACTTCGATGCGCGCACCTCGCGCGGAAGGATGAAGGATAAAACATCGTGGTTCATTAAACTTTTTGATGATCGCAACCCGCAAGTTTTCGGCCTGGGTGAGTGCAGCCCACTACCAGGGCTAAGCCCGGAGGCTGTACCTGATTTGGAAGCATTGCTGGATGAAATCGGGAAAAAAATAAATAACCGGACCCATGTTGTTTTAGACGATGTGAGGCATCTGGTACCCACAGGCTTTCCATCCGTAACGTTTGCGTTAGAGAGCGCCATTCTTGATTTGCAAAATGGCGGCAGGCGTATGCTTTACGATAATTCGTTTATCCGGGGCGTACCCATTCCAATCAATGGGTTGGTATGGATGGGCGACCTGGACTATATGCTGCAGCAGGCCTCTATAAAAATTTCGGAAGGTTACCGGTGTATAAAAATTAAAGTAGGCGGACTGAACTTTGAAAAGGAATGTGATATTCTTCATTATATCCGAAAAAAGTATTTCCGCGAAAATATCCTCCTTCGGCTGGATGCCAACGGATCATTTAAACCCGATGAGGCTTTATATAAGCTGAATGAATTGGCGAAATTCAACATTCACTCCATCGAACAGCCCATCAAACCCGGTTCTGAAGAAGTAGAAGAACTTTGCCGGAAATCGCCCATACCCATTGCACTGGATGAGGAATTGATTGGGGCTGCTCAGACAAAAGAGAAAGTATTGAAAAGGATAAAACCTCAATTTATTATTCTAAAGCCAACCCTGCATGGCGGCCTTCAGTCGTGTGCCGAATGGATTAGCCTGGCCGAAGCGGCCGGCATCGGGTGGTGGATAACTTCAGCCCTCGAATCGAACATCGGGTTAAATGCCATTGCCCAGTTTACGGCCAACTATCCGGTACAGCTACACCAGGGGTTGGGTACCGGCCGGTTGTATAACGATAACTTTCCTTCGCCTCTGGTTGCGGGTAACGGTCAGTTGAAGTTTGATGTTTCCGGACAATGGGAGCTAAGCAGCCTTGAACAGAATGATTAATCGGTTTTTCTTTTAACATAGGTGCCGCCAAAAGAGCATCCCGTAGGATGTGCCTGGCATATCCCGATTTCGTCAATCCTGATTTTGTTTTCGGCAAGAAAGAAATTAAAGGCAAGCCGGCACGGTTCGCTGTCGAAAAAACCGGCATATTCATCCTCACCATGATACACCATGCCAATGGTGCCGTTCAGGTTGCTTTCGCAACTGCTGTGCTGCAGGCTTACTGTAAATGATAAATCATTACCCAGTGGAGACAATTCTAACAAGGCGGTAAATCCGCGGGTGTTGCTTTCATGGAGATACTGCCCGTAAAGATTTTCGTAACTCACTTTTAATTCCGGATCCTCATTCTTGAAGCTGATTGCACTATCTGCAACCTCAGCCGTGTGTTTGTGGGTTGACGAGTCGGGCCGGCATGCCGGGAGTATTATCAGTAAAAGGAAGAGAGATCTCATGGTTTATGTGATAACAGGGTTTTAATAATCTAAACTAAAGCAATGTCATTTACTTGACAAACCCCGGAGGTTTCCTAATCGTATGATTGCAAAATGAAAACAAAAAATATTATTTACTGGCTTGCCCGTTTATTAGCTGCTGTCATCATGCTGCAAACGCTGTATTTCAAGTTTACAGGCGCCCCTGAATCGGTAGAAATTTTTACAACCGTTGGCATGGAACCCTGGGGCCGGTATATGGTGGGCGTATTGGAATTAAGTGCTTCGGTACTGCTGTTAATCAATGCTACAGCCTGGGCAGGTGGCGTACTTGCTCTTGGGCTTATGGCAGGAGCCATTGGTATGCATCTTGCATTTTTGGGTATTGAAGTGCAGGATGATGACGGGTTGTTGTTTTTCTATGCGGTACTGGTGGCGGTTTGTGCAGTTGTTGTTATTTGGATGAACCGCCAAACCGGCAGCGCTTTTGTAAAAAGAATTACTGGTCGGTCTTAACGTTGTACTTCGCGCAAGGCGGCCTGAGCGAGTTCCGTAAGCTCCGGATAAGCCGTCAAGGCATCGAGCAGGGTTTTGCCAAATAACGAGGGCACCTTTTCGCCCCGCTGCACCTTCAATCGTAATTCGGTAATCACTTCAAGTGCTGTTGTTTTATTTTCTGATTCTTCCAGTGCCTTAACAGCCGTTTCCAACTCATCCAGTTTGCTGGCAATGGCTGATTGCGTTGCAGCTTCTTTTGTTCGCTGGTCAATGCATTCGTTAAACTGATCGATAATTTCTTCCAAATCGTTTCGCGATAATTCTTTGCTCTCGATTTTAGCTGCCAATTCGCTGCACTCGGCAAGAAAGTTTGTGAGTCGTTTTTTAAACAGCAAACTGGAAACCTCAAGGCCTGCTCCATCGCGTTTATACAGGTATTGCCCGTCCCAGGTGATTTGATTTTCCATCTGAAAGGCATAGAGGCTCAGGTAACCCGGCTTAAGCAGCTTCATAATCACATAGCCCTGTGGCGTGCGAATAGGGTGGTAAAGGTCTCCCGCTATGGTAAATACTTTAAACTGCAGTTTTCCATAAATTGTTTTCTTACGCGAGGCGTCCGTCAGCTGGATTTTTTGATCGTTGTTGTAATTTAGTAACCGAATCTTGCCGTACACAGTATCGCCTTTAACCGTTACCACGTAGTCGGGTTGAGCCGATGCGCGGTACGCAAAAAGACAAATTAGCAGCAATAAAATTTGAATCATTCTTATGTGCATGTTTGCAGGCTTTATACTACACAAAGTAACGGATACTATTTTTTGAATCCGAGCCTGCCTGGCTTGTACTATTTTTGTTTTAATCGGCCGGCCTCTTTTAATGCGCGGGCAATTATCCATTCCAGTTGCCCGTTGGTGCTGCGGAATTCATCCGCAGCCCATTTCTCAACGGCTTTAAGTAATTCCGGGTCAAGGCGAAGAACAAATGGTTTTTTCTGAGCCATGCGGTTGATGGCGGTTTATCAGTTATGTAATGTTCCGGTATTTACAACGGGACTCACATCTTTATCGGCACAGAGCACCACCATCAGGTTACTAACCATGGCGGCTTTGCGTTCCTCGTCCAACTCAATAACCTGTTGTTTCGACAGGTGGTCAAGCGCCATCTGCACCATGCTTACGGCACCTTCTACAATTTTATAACGGGCAGAAACCACCGCTGCAGCCTGTTGCCTGCGCAACATGGCGCTGGCAATTTCTGCTGCATAGGCTAAATAACCAATGCGCGCCTCAATAACATGGATGCCGGCTATTTCCAACCGGTTGCGGAGGTTTTCTTCCAGAGTGTGGTTCACTTCATCATGGCCGGAGCGCAGCGTAACTTCCGAGTCGTCATCAAAATTATCATACGGATACATACCGGCCAGCTTGCGTACAGCCGCATCGCTCTGAATACGCACAAAGTTTTCATAATTATCCACTTCAAAAGCAGCCTTAAATGTATCGCGTACCTGCCAAACCAGAATTACGCCAATCTGGATGGGGTTGCCTACTTTGTCGTTTACTTTAATTTTTTCACTGTCGAAATTGCGTGCCCGAAGTGAAATGGATTTTTTGCTAAACAGGGGATTAACCCAATAGAATCCGTTTTTTTTCACGGTGCCTTTGTAATCGCCAAACAGAACCAAGACCATTGAGGCATTTGGGTTAAGAAAGAAGAACCCCGGCATAAGCAACAGGGCAATGGCTATGGGCCATACAAATACCGGATTTCGCATGGCAATAATGCCCCAGATTCCTGCGATTAGCAGCACCAGCATAATGGTTAGCATAACATAGCCTGAAGCAGGCGCGTAGTCTTTTTCGCGTGTCATAAGTTTGATATTAAAATGATATTACAAATATACTATTTTGAATATATAACGCAAGGCCACCCCGATGGTTTCATGATTGGAATTAAAAAAATCATGGGTTTTATTTGGGCCTGAATTACCAACCTATGGTGCAGTATAACCCCAAAGCCTGGCTCTCCCTTATATTTCATTCGTACAGCCGGTTTGTGATGAAAACCCTGTTGCCGGCCCTGATTTTTATGGCCTTTTTTACCTTCGGGGTCTGCTATGTTATTCTGGAGGTAATCCATCCTGACAAGGAAGAGTTTACCAGTACAACGGCCCTGCATTCGCTCCTTGGTATTGTGCTTGGCTTGTTTCTTGTCTTTAGAATAAACAGCGCCTACGACCGGTGGTGGGAAGGGCGGAAGTTATGGGGCGCTATGGTAAACAGTACCCGCAATTTTGCCTTAAAGTTGAGCGCCTACCTTGATAAAAACGACCATGAAAACCGCACCTGGTTTTCGAAGATGATCCCCAACTTTGTATATGCCTCCAAAGAACATTTGCGGAAGGGTGTGCAGCTGACTGAGCTGGAAGAACCGGATGATAGTTTCCTCGAAGCCATAAAAGCACGAAACCATAAACCCAATGCTATTTCGGGTATGTTATACAGCAGGGTCAATGAACTTTACAAAGCCGGCAGGCTCACGGGCGATCAGTTTTTTAACCTCGATAAAGAGCTAAAGGATTTTATCGATATTATCGGAGCCTGCGAGCGCATAAAAAACACACCGATTCCCTATTCGTACAGCATGTACATAAAGAAGTTTGTTTTCACGTACATCATTACCCTTCCGTTTGGTTTTGTTACCACGTTTAAATATGTAACTATTCCGGCCGTATTGCTCATCGCGTTTGTATTGCTGAGCGTTGAACTGATTTCAGAAGAAATTGAAGATCCCTTTGGCCGCGATGTGAACGACCTGCCCACTGATGAACTGGCCCGTAAAATACGGGAACATGTGCGTGAGATCTTAAATTAAGTAAAGGCCTTGTTGGATTTTAAGGTTAGATAGCTAACTTTCATATTGTCTTAAACCAAACCAACTATGAAACACGTATTACCAAAACTCATGTTGCTGTTGTTTGTTAGTATGCAGGCAATGGCTCAAACCCGCGAGGTTACCGGTACAGTTACCGATCAATCAGACGGGTCACCGATTTCAGGCGTAAATGTGGTGGTAAAGGGTACATCTACAGGTACCTCAACCGATGCCACCGGCCGTTTTAGTTTACAGGTACCATCTTCTGCATCTACACTGGTGGTTTCCTTTGTGGGTTATGTCACGCAGGAAGTAGCAATACCATCATCCAATGTGGTTTCCGTAATCCTGGTACCCTCGGCCAGCGAATTGCAGGAGATTGTTATTGCGGTTGGTAGTCGCGGTCCGCAGCGCACCATTACTGACACCCCGTTGCCGGTGGATAACCTGGCTGTAAAGGAATTGCAAACAACCGGTCAGATTACTTTCGATAAAGCGCTCCAATACCGGGTACCTTCGTTCAACACGGTAAATACACCGGTAAACGATGCCACTTCATTATTCGATCCTTACGAAATCAGGAATCTTGGACCCAGCCGTACATTGATACTGATTAACGGCAAGCGGAAAAATCTTACGGCTTTGGTTTATACGCAAACATCTCCGGGGCGGGGGGAGACCGGTGCTGATTTATCGGCAATACCCACCGATGCCATCAAGCGTGTTGAAATTCTGCGTGATGGCGCCTCTGCGCAATATGGTTCAGATGCCATTGCCGGTGTAATGAACGTGATTCTCAAAGACCGTTATGAGGGAACAACGATATCAGTAAACTCCGGCTCAACATTTAGAAGCAGCCATCCGAAAAGATCCCATTGATCCGGCACGTGATTTTACTGATTTGACGGATGGGTCGGCCAATGCCCAGGCTGGCGTTAACGCCTTCCTGGCCCGGTATCCGGACGGATTGAATAAAAACGGTACACCGGATAACACCTCGGCAAAATTTTTAATTAATACAGCTATACCGGTTGGGGTTAACTCCGAGGTGTATGCCAACGCGGCCTATGTTTACCGTAAAACAAAAAGTTTTGCAAACTACCGCCAGCCCTATTGGCGTATCGATCAGGGTCTGTTGCACAAGCGCATACCCGGTGCACCGGATTATACAGGCGATGACTATACCGGAGGACCGAATGGCGCAGCGGTGCAGGCAGCTTTCGCTGCTGATAAAGCCGCTGGACTGTATGAGGGTTACATCGGCTATCAACCTTCGTTTGACGGAGACTTGAGCGATTACAATGGAACTATTGGTTTCCGATCAGCCGATATGGGTGGATGGAAACAGGACATGAGTTTAACAGTGGGCGGTAATAAAATGCTGTTTACTGTGGATAACACAGTAAACCGGGCGCTGGTTAAGAACAGCCCAACCTCGTTTAAACCCGGTGGCTTTGCCTTTAATCACCTCGTAGGAAATATTGACTTCTCCAAACCCATTTCCGATAAGTTCTTTATTGCAATTGGCTCTGAGTTCCGTTCAGAGAACTGGGAACTTATTGCCGGTGATACTGCATCGTACAGCAGTGAAGGCGCCAACTCCTTTCCGGGCTTCCAACAGAACAACGCCATTAAGGCCAACCGCTTTAACTTTGGTGCCTATGTTGATCTGACCTGGGATATCACGGAAAACTTTTTAATTGGTGGCACCCTCCGATCAGAAATTTATTCCGACTTTGGCTCTGCCAATGTATATAAGCTCACTTCACGTTACAAAGTAGCTGATTCGTTTACGCTTCGTGGTTCGGTTTCCACAGGATTCAGGGCACCAACGCTGCACCAGCAGTACCTGCAGTTAACACAGGCTTCGTTTGTGTCAGGGGACATTGTAAACACAGGGCTTGCCAACAACTTCAGTAAAGAAGCCCGGTTACTGGGGGTACCCCGTTTGAAAGCAGAAAAAGCAAATAACATTTCATTCGGCTTCGGATTTAATCCAAATTCAAACCTGTCGTTAACCGTTGACTATTACCAGATTCGGATTAAAGACCGGATTATTTACAGTAATGAGGTAAGTGATGTTATACAAGGTGTTCAGATCGATAACATCAGTTTCTTTATCAATGCGGCCGAAACACAAACCAGTGGTATTGATATTGTAGCCAGTTACAGAAACCTACCCGTAGGCCAGGGCCGCATGGCGGTAAACCTGGCGGGCAACTATACTATTGAGAACGAATTAGTAGGAGGCTACCAGTCGCTTAACACTAATTTCGGTTATGACATATACAATCAAACACAGGAGTCATTACTGACTACGAGTCGGCCCAAAACAAAGTTTATTCTTGGCATTGATTACGCTTTAGGCAAATTTTCGTTTAACCTGAACAATACCTTGTTTGGAAAAACCACGTTCAATAACGCGGATTTAGATGAAAACCTGTTCCTCGAGTTTACACCCAACGTTGTCACTGACCTGGGGATTCTTTACAATTTTACTCCACAATTCAGTGCATCCCTTACCTTGCAGAACCTGCTGAATGTATTCCCTGAATACAAACTCAAGGCCGAAAATCCTGCAGGAGAATCTATTTTGGCTGACCCGGTGCAGGTTAAAGACCAGATTAACAACATCACCTTTAACGGGCGCTACCCGGTGTTAACCTATGACGGCTCACAGTTCAGCCAGATGGGATCAATGTTTTTAATCCAGTTGAATTACCGTTTTTAGTAGTCATTATTGTTTACTTCTGAGAGGCTGTCTGATCAGGCAGCCTCTTTTTCTTTAAAACAAACTGCTTACAATGAAGTATAGTATAATCAGCAGGATGAGCACGCCATACATAATTAAATCCACCCGTACGTACGGCTTGTATTCTTTGTATAATTCGAGAAGTTTTTTGAACATGGGGCTCAAGTTTTAAATTTTACTCCGTTAATTCAACCGGATGATTGCATCATTGCCTGATAAACAACTTTTGTTGGCAATCAGTTGCAATTGTTAATGCAGAGTTTAATATTTCATCTTTTGCCGATGAAGACTTTAGCTTTTGCGGGTGTATTGCTGACAATTGCACTGAATGGCCTTGCCCAAGAGGTGCTTGAAAATAATCCTCCCTCGCTGAAATGGAATAAAATTACAACCCCGAATTTCCGCGTGTTGTACATCCCTGGTTTCGAGGCGCAGGCTCAACGCATAGCCAATACCCTGGAGCATATCCGCCTGCCTGAGGCTGCTTCGCTCAGCAAGCCTCCACGCAAATTTACCGTTATCCTTCAAAATCAAACAGCCCTATCCAATGGCTTTGTCAGCCTGCTGCCCAGGCGCTCGGAGTTTTTTACCATGCCCCCGCAGGACTACAATTTTACCGGTACCCTCGACTGGCTTAACCAGTTGGCTGTACACGAATACCGCCACATGGTGCAGTTCGATAGGGCCCGTACGGGTTTAAGCAAGTGGCTGTACTATGCCTTTGGCCCGGCAACCCTTGCCGGGGTTTCGCAAATGGCGGCTCCCCTGTGGTTCTGGGAAGGCGATGCCGTTGCTACCGAAACTGCGTTTACCAACAGCGGCCGTGGCCGCATACCCAACTTCGGGTTGCTGATGAAAACCAATTTGTTGGAAGGCCGTGAATTTAATTACCATAAGCAATACCTCCGTTCGTATAAGCACGCTATTCCTGATCATTATGTGCTGGGGTACCACCTGGTAGGCTACCTACGCAAGCACACCGGTGACCCGCTGATTTGGGATAAGATTACCCAGCGCGCGTGGAAATTTCCATTCTGGCCGTTTGCTTTTTCAAATGCGGTCCATAAAGAGACCGGCTTGTACGTTACAGATTTGTATCGCGCCACAGTGGCGGACCTGAAAAAGGAATGGGAGGAATCATTGAGCAATATTCATCCTTCAGGTTTTGAACAAGTACCTGCAAGTGAACGAAAAGGATACACCGATTACAAGTATCCGCAGGTGATGGCCGATGGATCGGTGCTGGCCATGAAGCGGGGCATCGGTGATATTGAGCAGTTTGTGAAAATCGGCACCCAAAAAGATAAGCGTGTGTTTATACCGGGTATTGTGAATGACAACGGCATGCTTTCGGCAGCCGGCACGCGTGTGGTGTGGAATGAATATGGATTTCACCCGCGGTGGCGCAGGGTAACCTATTCGTTAATTAAGATGTACGACTATGAAACCAGGCGATTAAAAATTGTGAGCCGCAATTCCCGCTATACCGGTGCGGCAATTTCGCCCGACACTACCCGAATTGTTACTGTCGAATCCGCACCAGACTATACTGTGTCACTCCTCATTCTGGATACCGAAGGACATATTGTTAAAAAACTGGCCAGTGCTACTGATGCCATGTACTCTATGCCACGGTGGTCGGACGATGGTTCAAAAATTGTGGCGCTTAAAACAAAACAACATAATCGGTCAGTAGTTGCATTTGATGTGCGTACCGGCAGCGAAAAGGAAATAATTCCGCCATCGGATGAGAACATCGGGCATCCTGTGTTATACAAAAACTACCTGTTTTTCAATTCACCGGCTTCGGGTGTTGATAACATTTATGTTATGGATTTAACTATCGGAAAACGCAAGCAGGTTACGGTAAGCCGGTATGGCGCGTACAACCCGGTAATTTCAACCGATGGAAGAACCATTTACTACAACGAACAAACCCGCGATGGCTTTGATGTGGTAAAAATTCCGTTTGATGTTGAAGCCTGGCCGGACTTTCAACCCAAACCTGAGCCCAAATCATTCTTTCAGTACCTCGTTGAGCAGGAGGGAAATCCGAATTTACTTGACGGCCTTCCGCAAACGAAGTATCCTTCCAAAAAATACCGGAAAATTTCCGGGCTCTTCAACCCCTATAGCTGGGGCGCTTACTTTAACACAACCGTTACCCAGGCCGATATTGGTCTTGTTTCGCAGGATGCCCTGAGTACGGTATCCTGGCGAGCCGGTTATCTCTTCAATGTACCGGAGCAAACCGGTTTGTATCGGATTGGGTTGAGTTATCAAAACTGGTTTCCGATTATTGATGTCAACGTGTTGTTCGGGCCGCGCAAATTAAATGAAGGTACCATTAGCTATTATGATATTGTCGGTTCAGATACTGTTCTTACATCCGGTAATCTTACGTATAGTTGGTATGAAAAAACACTGGAAGCCGGATTGCGTATTCCGCTAATCACCACCAGCTCACGTTTTTTTGGAAATTTTACAGTGAGCAATTATGTAGGTTATACGCAGGTAACTGATTTCGCCAACTCCATTACCGGTACAGGCCGACTGATTACACCGGAGTTGCCGCAGTATTGGTTGCGCACCAGCCCTGGTAACGGAACGTTGTTGTACAATCATTTCTCCATGTCGGCCTACCGGCTGCTCAAGCGCAACAGGCGCGATATCAACAGCAAGTGGGGCCAGGCAGTTGAACTTCACGGTTATGGAACACCGTTTAATTCAGATTATACAGGCAATCAATTTTCCTTCTACTCAGTACTTTACTTTCCTGGTTTATTCCGGCATCATTCGCTGTGGGGCTACTGGGGCTATCAGCAAACAAAGCTTGAGTTGCTTTCCCGTTCATCGTCATCACAACCTTATGCCGACAATAATTCATACATCTTCCCAAATCAGATTCCGTTGCCACGTGGTTTAGCCGTTTTTCGCGCTGAAAAATTCTATTCCATGTCGGCAAACTATACGTTGCCTGTCTGGTACCCCGATGCCGCCTTCGGGCCGCTGCTCAACATCCAGCGGCTGCGCATGAACGGATTTGCAGATTACGGCTTCGGCACCAGCCAGTTTGGCCAAAATCCGCCACGCTCAACCACCTACCTTTCAACCGGACTTGAAATAAAACTGGATATCAACATCCTCCGGTTTTTACCACAGTTCGATATTGGTGTGCGTTACTCGGTGGGCATCCTTCCCAATCCGGTTACAACCGTTGAGTTCCTTCTGGGCACTATTAACTTTTAAGGTTTCATCCGGTTTGATAATAGGGGTATTAAACCCTATTTTTGACCTTCGTTAAAAACATTTTATTCGGATGGCGGAGATTGTACGCATGCCCAAGATGAGCGACACGATGACTGAAGGGGTTATCGCCAAATGGCATAAAAAAGTAGGCGACCAGGTGAAGTCGGGCGAACTCATGGCTGAAATTGAAACCGACAAGGCCACGATGGATTATGAGTCCTTTAATGAAGGAACTATCCTGTACATCGGTGCCAACGAAGGGCAGGCTGTTAAAGTAAACGATGTGCTGGCCATTATCGGCAAAAAAGGTGAGGACTATAAAGCCTTGCTGGAGGGTGCTAAACAATCGGCCGACAGCGGAGGAAGTAAACCTGAACCTCCGAAAACAGAGGCTGCTGTTCAACCTTCTATGGATACGGCATCAATAAAGGCAGAGATTGTGCTGATGCCTAAAATGAGTGACACCATGAGTGAGGGGGTGATAGCGGCCTGGCATAAAAAAGTAGGCGACCCTGTAAAATCGGGCGAGCTGCTGGCCGAAATAGAAACCGATAAGGCCACCATGGAATATGAATCGTACAACACCGGTATTTTATTATACATCGGTGCCGATGCCGGAAAATCCGTTCCGGTTAATGGTGTGCTGGCTATCATTGGCGAAAAAGGGGCCGATTGGCAAACGCTGTTAAAAGCTCATCAGGCAAAAAGTTCAGGCAGTGCACCGGTAAAACCAACCACTGCAGCAGTTTCATCCGGGGCCACAGTTACATCAGCGTCCAGCCACACGCAGCCACAGCCCGTTACAAGCGGGCAGTCGAATGGTAGGGTAAAAGCTTCGCCCTTAGCCAAGCGACTAGCAAAAGAGAGAGGATATGATATCGGCAAAATTCCGGGTTCAGGCGACCAGGGTCGTATTACCAAACGCGATGTAGAAAATTACAAACCGGCTGCCGAAGGTACTGGTAAGGTTGCGGCATCGGTAGCATTGCCACCGGTTGTCGGGCAGGAGCGTTTTGAGGAAGTGCCTGTATCGCAGATGCGTAAAACCATTGCCCGCAGGTTATCCGAAAGCAAGTTTACTGCCCCGCATTTTTACCTCACCATGGAGATTAACATGGACAAGGCCGTTGAGGCAAGAAAGAGCATCAATGAGGTTAGCCCGGTGAAAATTTCGTTCAATGACATGGTGCTGAAAGCTGTGGCGGCCGCGTTGCGGCAACACCCCGATGTAAATGTTTCGTGGCTGGGCGATAAAATCAGAAAAAACCACCACATCCACATTGGTGTGGCTGTGGCGGTGAAAGACGGGCTGGTAGTGCCTGTAATTCGTTTTGCTGATAACAAGTCGCTATCGCATATAGCCACAGAAGTTAAAGACATGGCGCAAAAAGCCCACGACAAAAAATTACAGCCCAGCGATTGGGAAGGAAGTACGTTTACCATCTCCAACCTGGGCATGTTTGGCATTGAAGAATTTACAGCCATCATCAATCCGCCTGATGCATGTATCCTTGCTGTTGGAGGTATTAAGGAAACAGCCGTTGTAAAGAACGGACAACTTGTTCCGGGCAATGTAATGAAGGTTACCCTGTCGTGTGATCACCGGGCGGTGGATGGAGCAGTTGGTGCGGCATTCCTTAAAACACTGAAAGGACTGCTTGAAGATCCGGTTAGGATTTTAATCTGATGAAGAAGATCCACTCAACCACCGTTATAGCCGTAAAGCACAACGGCCAGGTAGCCATTGGCGCTGACGGCCAGGCTACCATGAATAACTATGTAGCCAAAAGCAATGTGAAGAAAATCCGTAAACTGATGGATGGCAACGTGATAGCCGGTTTTGCCGGTTCAACAGCCGATGCGTTTACTTTGCTTGAGCGATTTGAAGAAAAACTGAACAGCTATGGCGGCAACATGAAGCGTGCAGCCATTGAGCTGGCCAAAGACTGGCGCATGGATAGGTACCTGCGCAGGCTGGAGGCAATGCTGATTACCATCAGTAAAGAGGAGGTGCTGATTTTGTCTGGCACGGGCGATGTACTTGAACCGGATAACGAAGTAGCGGCTATCGGTTCGGGTGCCATGTATGCCCAATCGGCTGCCCTTGCTCTTAAAAAGCATGCCCCATCGTTAACTGCAGAGGAGATTGTACGGGAAAGCCTGAATATTGCTGCCGACATCTGCATTTACACAAACCACAATGTGGTTGTAGAAAAGCTTTCTTAGTTAATCCGTTTACCCGGCATTACTGCACCGTTCTGGTATAAAATAAGTTTTGAAATCTGTTGGTTTTCATCGCGCACAAATTCAATCTGGGCATTAACTACTTTCAGATAAAACTTTGTTTCTGATTCAGCGTAAACTGTTGCCTTCGGTTGATTGGTTGCCTGAATGGCAAGCTGGCCGGCTTCGTAGGTAACTGTAATCACAAAATTCGGAGCCAGCTCATAACGGCCGACATACGATTTTAAAACTTCTTCGGCTACCACGAACGGTTTTTTAAGTTCTTTCAGTTCATACTTACTATCCAGCAGATGAAAGCCCAGGTCATCGGCCCCGGTGTTTGAATTGGTGAGCACCACAACGGCTTTGTTCTTTGCTTTGGAAAATCCGGCAAACGAGCGAAAGCCACCCGTGCCGCCATTGTGCCAAACAATTTCTCCATCGCGAATGTGCCAACCGTATCCGATCTGCATTTTACCGGCCTCGCCCCTGGGCTGGTGGGTAAGTGCAAAGGCATTATCAAGAATGGATTTTTTGTTAGAAGCGCGCAGGTTGGCTACGAGAAATTTCATCATGTCTTCAGCGGTGGAAACCAACCCACCTGCGCCTGTCAGCACACTTTGGTCGTCCCACGTCCAGGCCTTTACCGGCTGAATGCCGGAATAACCGGTAGCAACAGGTTGTTCAGAGTGTTGCCCGCTAACCCAGGTGCTCGTCATGGTAAGTGGTTGCAGAATAAGTTCATGGACCAGCCGGCCATACGGTTTATTTTCTATTCGTGTTAAAATATAACCAAGCAACCCCATGCCCAGGTTGGAGTACTCGTATTGGCTGCCGGGTTCGCGCGCCAGTTCCATGTGGTTGATAAAACCAGTCAGATCGTTCTCGCGGTAGTCAATGTACGGATTGGCCGGATCGTCCGGGCTGAAATTCATGGGCATGCGGGGTAAGCCGGAATGGGCCGTGGCCAGGTGTTCCAGGGTGACGGCCTTGCCGTTTTTTTCGGGCAGCACCATCGTGGCCGGAAGGTAGCTTTGAGCTTTATCGGAGAACTTCAGCTTTCCCTGAAGCGAAAGCAACGCGGCCAATCCAGTGGTAAATGTTTTTGTAATTGAGCCGATTTCGAAAATTGTTTTTGATGTTACAGGAACTCCGGTTTCAAGGTTAGCGACACCGAAAGCATAATAAGTAACTTTTTCATTTTCAAAAATTCCAACCACAATACCGGGGGTTTCCTGATAATCAACACGCTGTTTGATTTTTTCTTCGATTGGTTGTGCACTTACCGAAAGACAGGTAAGTAGGGTCAGCATAAGGATTGTGGTTTTCATCGTCAGGCTTGCTCTATGCATTCGAGAAGTATGGTACATGATTCACGTATTTGTTCTTCGGTAATGGTTAGCGGTGGAGCGATGCGGAAACTATGCGGGTGCGACAGGAACCAATAACAAATGATTCCTTTTTCTTTTGCCAGGTGTACGATTCGGTTGACTCGTTCGGGAGAGTCAAAATCAATGGCAAACATCAGTCCAATCCGCCTGATTTCTTTAATCGAAGGGTGTACCAGCAGTTCTTCAAAAAGTTTTCCTTTCCGTTCCACACCGGCCAGCAGATTCTCTTCTTCGATAACCTCAAGGGTAGCCAGGGCCGAGGCGCAGCACACCGGGTTGCCGCCAAACGTGGTGATGTGCCCCAGGGGCGGGTTGTGGGTGAGTGTATGCATTATTCTTTTATCGGAAATAAATGCACCGATGGGCAATCCGCCACCGAACGCTTTACCAATGGTGAGTATATCCGGTGTCACACCAAATTGTTCAAAGGCAAACAGCGTACCCGTGCGGCCCATACCGCATTGGATCTCGTCCATGATAAGCAGCGTGCCGGTGCCCGAGCATTTTTCACGCAGGGCTTTCAAATAGGTTTTCGATGGAATACGTACTCCGGCATCGCCCTGAATGGTTTCAATAATCACACAGGCGGTTCGTTCTGTTATCATGTTCAGATCATCCGTTTCGTTGAAGCGGATAAACCGTATATCGGGCAACAGGGGTCTGAACGCGTATTTTTTCTGCTCATTGCCCGAAACACTCAGTGAGCCGTGCGTGCTGCCGTGATACGATTTGTAGCACGAAATAATTTCGGTTCTTCCGGTAAAGCGCTTCGCCAGTTTCAGGGCGCCCTCGTTGGCTTCGGTACCTGAATTGACAAAATAGCAGCAATTGAGGGTTGGCGGTAACAGGCTGGTTAATTTCTTAGCCAGTTTATTTGGTGCGTCCTGAATGTATTCGCCAAACACCATTACGTGAAGGTGTTTATCCAGTTGCTGTTTAATGGCGTCAACAACTTTTGGATGACGGTGGCCTATGTTAGTTACCCCGATACCCGAAATCAGGTCGGTGTATCGTTTACCATCCGGAGCATAGAGGTAAACTCCTTCGGCACGTTCAACCGAGATCAGGTAGGGCGATTCGGTGGTCTGGGCCAGTTGGTTCAGAAAGGTTTCAGGACTGAAATCCATTAGTCAAAACTATAAATTCCATCCCATCACCAAAAATCAGTTCAGATTAACCGTTGTGTTGATTTTGTTAGGAAGTAAAACTTCAAAGGTGGTGCCGTGGCCCAATTCTGAGTGCACATGGATGCTGCCGCCCAGTTTTTCAACCACCGATTTTACAATGTACAATCCGAGACCGGAACCTTTGCTGTCGGCCGATGCCCGAAAGAACATTTTAAACAGGTTGCCCTGATATTCTTTGGCAATGCCTATACCATTATCAGAAAAGCGTATGATGGCGTTTTCGGCCGATGCCTGAATTTGAATTTTAATGTATGAGTGGCTTTTTCGTGCATCGCGGTAACGCACGGCATTGGCAATAATGTTGTTAAAGATGATGAGTAACCGGCTTGGATCAGAGTAGAAGGGTGCGGTTATCCGGATGTCGCGGAAACTGGCTACCCGGTCTGCGCCCTCCATATATTTTAAAGAGGCGATGGATTCCGACAGCAGTTCATCGAAGTTGATTTCTTTCACCAGGATGTCCATGCGGGAGTTGCGCGAATGGTGAATAATGTCGGAGATGAAGTTATCCAACCGGTTTACACTTTGTTCAATCAGGTCGAGATATTTTTGGGTGCTCTCGGGGTCGTTGTCAAGTCGTAAAACATTTACCAATCCCTTAACCGACATCAGTGGTGCGCGTAAGTCGTGCGAGGCGCTGTACACAAACCGGTCAAGTTCACTGTTAATCCGGTGGAGTTCTTCGTTTTGAGTTTTCAGTATATCTTCTGTTTTCTTTTGCTGGGTAATATCGCGCATGTAAACAGTAAGCCCGCACACGTTGTTTTCGTCTTTAATCGGATAGGTTTTGATTTCGAATGTTTTTAATTCATCGGCCAGCGTGCAGGTATCGAAATATTTGCCGGGCTTACCTTGTAAACCGGCTGCATAACGTTCTCGCCAGACGGCTTTCCGGGATGCCAGGCGTTCGGGTATTAGGTCAATTACGTTTTTACCCTTTACGGGCCGCACACCTTTAACCTGTTTAAAATAGCGGTAAAACTGTCGATTAAAGTCAATCAGCTCAAAGTTTGTATTAATTAACCATATGCTGTTTTCAAGGGTGTTGAAAATAGATCGAAGGTTAGCTTCGTTTTCCAGTATTCTTTTGTAGTAATTTTTGCGTAGTGTAATGTCCCGGCTGAAAACGGAGATTAGAAATCGATTCTGATAATTGATTCGTTTATAGTAAATCTCCCACTGAAATTGCTTGCCGTCCAGTTCATAGGTTTCTTCAATTTTGTAAGGTACACCTGTTGTAGCATTCACGCACCTTTCTCGCCACACCTGAGCAAGTCTGGGGTTTACCAGTTCCATGGAATCAATCATGGAAACTCCCGGCCGCAGGTCAATTCCATAGGATTCATAAAAAATCCAGTAAAACCCGGGGTTTAGGGTTAAGATTTTAAATTGCTCATCAACCAGCAGAATGTTGGCTTCAGCATCTTCAATAATGCTGGTAAAAATATCTTGCAATACATCGGGTTCCATCACCTCCTTAACACCATCCTGCTGCCTGCTACTGATAATCACCTTTCGGGGGCGGGTTATTTCAGACATCGGGTACATTAAAAAACCAGGTAAGTTTCAACGGAATACCTGTGCAAAGGTTTTCTTTTTCCGCTAAGTTTTTTTGAAATACCTACCGGGTATTCTCCAAGGTAGTCCAGTTCGCACCGGCCCGCTTGATATAGGTTTCTTTGTCGGCAAGCCATTTTTTCTGAACCTCGGTATTGTAATTGAGATAGAGTTTATCGTCCACAATGCTCCATGCGTCCGGTTCGGACTTAACTTTGTAATTTCTGGAAACCCCGTACGCACAGAAACCTCCGAATTGCGGGGTATACTGCCCAGGGTTTTTCATAAACAACTCCCGGTTTTCGGCCGATTGAAAGTGCCAGGTGGCCTCGCTCCAAACCCAGCTAAACGCTGGGTTGCCTTTAACGGGTGCAGCATTTAAAAAATAGGCAACTGGGTCGTAGCCGCCAATGGCTACGCCATTGGTGGTAAAAATTTTGCTTTGTGCGTAGGCTCTATAGCCCGGCAATAGTACAACTAAAACTAAAAGAAGGTATTTCATTGTTTTTTGGATTTAGCACAAAAAAGTGGTTTTGGTTTATGATAAATTGTCGTGGTTAAGGCATTTGGGTTTAAAACCGGATGGTATGGGGTTTTTACCCATTTTTTGCGGGCAGTATTTGTAAATAATATGTGCCAGTCTATCTTTGCAACTCTTTTTCAGGGGCCCGTTCGTCTAGGGGTTAGGACATCAGATTTTCATTCTGGTAACAGGGGTTCGATTCCCCTACGGGCTACAGTACAGAAAGGCGCATCCAGCGCCTTTTTTTGTGCCTGTCAGGTTGTGTTTTACGGGGGCAAAGTGCTTGTGGTGGTACATGTTTCTATCCGGGCATCAGTTGCTTCCGTGAATTTCTTTTATAGTGTGACACAGGTTACGGATGGCAGCGTTTTCGAAGGATAGTTTTGCAATAAAAATTGCAACTTGAATTTTTAGCCGCTTCGTTTTACAACCTGGATTAAACCTCCTCTACACTATTTACTAAGTCATTATGGAAATAATTGGATTTGCAGCTTCTATTGTTATGGGATTATCGTTAGGATTGATTGGCGGAGGGGGTTCCATTCTTACCGTACCTATCCTGGTATATTTATTTGGGGTTGATCCGGTTTTAGCCACTGCGTATTCACTTTTTGTGGTTGGTCTTACCAGCCTGGTTGGTTCGTTCAGTCATTTTAAAAGCGGAAATGTTGATTTAAAAACAGCCTTGGTTTTTGGTGTGCCTTCTATTGTGGCGGTATATGCTACCCGGAAGTTTATAGTACCCGTTATACCCGATACGCTTTTTACGATGGGTTCATTTACCATGACTAAGCCACTTTTTTTAATGGTGTTATTTGCTGTGCTCATGCTTCTGGCATCCGTTTCAATGATTCGAAAATCCGCAGGGCTTAAAAGGAAGGAAGGTGAGCAAAAGTATAATTTCCCATTAATTTTTGCTGAAGGAATATTGGTGGGTGGTGTAACCGGCCTGGTAGGCGCAGGTGGAGGCTTTTTAATTATTCCAGCCCTTGTGTTGCTTGCCGGTCTGCCTATGAAGCAAGCTGTAGGAACCTCATTGTTAATTATCGCACTAAAATCACTTATTGGTTTTACGGGCGATTTGGAGTCCGGTCAGCCGATTGATTACGGCTTTATGTTGTTATTCTCCGGATTTGCTATTGCGGGCATTCTGCTGGGCAGTTACCTCCAGCGCTTTATCCCTAACGAGAAACTGAAACCCGGTTTTGGCTGGTTTGTTCTGGTAATGGGCGTATACATTCTTGCCAAGGAATTGCTTGCCTGAAGGAAGGCTTTGCGTGCTGGCGTTGGCCTTCCGGATTACGGAGTAACTCTTTAAGTGGAGTTCCTCATTTCTGATTTTATCCCCTGTAAAGTGCGTGATCCTGTATACTTATTTACATGAATAAGCTATGTGACAAATGTTACGAACTGACGAAAATCATGATATTAGTTTTGTAAACCTATACTAAAAAACAACTTGCTATCCTATGATTGAAATCATACAAAAGCCATGGCCCTGGTATGTTGCCGGGGCCCTAATTGGTTTAACAGTGCCGGCTTTGCTGCTCCTGGGCAACAAGCATTTTGGCATTTCGTCATCACTCCGGCATATCTGTGCGGCTTGTGTACCTGCCAAAATTCCATTCTTCCAATACGATTGGAAAAAGGAAGTCTGGAACCTCTTTTTTGTTGGAGGAGTATTGCTGGGGGGCTTTGTAGCCATGCAGTTTCTAAGTAATCCTGAACCGATTGTGGTGGCTGAACAAACTATACAAGAATTGCAAGCGCTCAACATCGCTACCGATAATGAATTGATGCCTGCTTCACTCTTCAGCTTTGAATCACTTTTTAGTTTAAAGGGGTTGGTATTTTTTGTTGTGGGTGGCTTTTTGGTTGGCTTCGGTACACGTTATGCCGGAGGTTGCACTTCCGGCCATGCCATCATGGGCCTGTCAACCTTACAATGGCCTTCGTTAGTGGCAACCTGCTGTTTTATGGCAGGAGGTTTTGCTATGGTTCATTTGGTTTTCCCCTGGTTGTTACGCGTACTTTAAAAAATCAGAATTGTTATGCAAGCATCAAATCAAGATTTAAAATCAACACCCCTAGTGGTAGAACATCCGGTAGAGTGTGAAGCTCCCAATGATCAGGTGGCAAAGGAATCGCTCATAGGTTCCAACATCAAATATGCAGTGGTGGGTGTGTTGTTTGGCATCGTGTTCGTCAAAGCTGAGATTATCTCATGGTACCGCATTCAGGAGATGTTCCGCTTGCACTCATTCCACATGTACGGTGTTATCGGTACGGCTGTTGTGGTGGGCATGATTTCAGTGTGGGCAATAAAAAAATTTAAGATAAAAACCATGCAAAAGGAAACCGTTGTGTTTCATGACAAGCAGTTTCACTGGGGTAATGTAATTGGTGCGGGTATGTTCGGGTTAGGCTGGGCTATTACCGGGGCGTGTCCCGGCCCTTTGTTTGCGCAAATCGGCAGCGGCTTTCTGGTTGTTGTGGTAACACTTATCAGTGCCATTGCCGGTACGTGGGTGTACGGTTTGCTCCGTGAAAGACTGCCTCATTAAAAGTAGGTTTCTGCGGCACGCGCAGCACTAACCTTTTTCTATGTATGGAAGAAGAGCTTATCCATCATCGCTTTTTAAAAATAGTACAAGCCCTTGTTGCATTGGTGGTATTACTGGTGGCTGCAATAACCGGTATAATCGGTGTAATAGTGATTGGTCCCACCAAATTGATGGCATTTCTGGCGCCCTCCAAAATGACTGAAACCGTGGTTGAACCGGTTGCGGGTGTGTGGATGCCACCGGCAGAGAATACCATACCAGCGGGTGAAGCAGGTGAAAAAATAAAGTATGGTCGAGAACTGATAAGCCGTACGGCCGAATATCTCGGTCCCAACGGTTCAGTAATGGCTGTAAGCAATGGCATGAATTGCCAGAATTGCCATTTAGATGCCGGCACCAGGCCTTTTGGCAATAACTACAGTGCGGTGGCTTCCACCTATCCGAAATTCCGGGCGCGTTCGGGCACTGAAGAAACCATTGAGAAGCGCGTAAATGATTGCTTCGAACGTAGTTTGAATGGTCAACCACTGGCTGATGATTCACGCGAAATGCAGGCAATTGTTGCCTACATCAAATGGCTGGGTAAAGATGTACCAAAAGGAGAAAGTCCGAAGGGCTCAGGCTTGGTTGAGTTATCATTTTTGGAAACCCCGGCCGATCCTGTTAAAGGAAAAATTCTTTACGATGAAAAGTGTACAGTGTGTCATGGAAAAAATGGTGGGGGTATAAGGAACACGGAGGCCAAGTCGTGGACGTATCCTCCGCTGTGGGGCGAGCATAGTTACAACAATGGGGCCGGTTTGTACCGGCTATCGCGATTTGCCGGTTACATAAAAGCAAATATGCCGCTGGGGGCAACTTATGAAGAACCACAACTAACCGATGAAGAGGCGTGGCATATTGCGGCATATGTAAACTCCATGCCCCGGCCTAAAAAAGATATCACTCACGACTGGCCCGATATATCAACGAAACCCGTTGACCACCCATTCGGGCCTTTCGCGGATGGATTTAATGAACAGCAACACAAATTCGGCCCCTTTAAACCGATAATGGAGAAAAGAAAAGAACAGAGTAAGGGAAAGGCAAAATGAAGAGGATTTTAATTTATTGGTTTTCAGTTACAGCCATAGTGGGCAGTATAAAAGCCCAACACCAGGATCCAAGTTGGTCAGTTAGGCGTGCTATTATTAATCAGCAATGCATACAGGCTGACAGTTTATGCAATGTGCTTCATAAAATGGGTACATTCGAAGGCCACCTGCGTACTTTCTTTATGGGTACAGTTAACCATGAGGACTATCCTGATTATTATGCCTTGGCGATGGGTGGGGGACTGGCTTACTTCTCTCCGGTTATAAAAAACTTTCAGGTGGGCATGTCGGGGTTTATTATCTACAATATGGCATCTTCTCACCTGGGGCCACAACCACCATATACTAACCGATATGAACTGGGCTTATTTGATATCAACAATCCGGATAACCACGATGATTTGGATCGGCTGGAAGACCTTTACCTGAGGTATTACATCTCGCAAGAGAATCACTCGTATTTTCAGGTAGGGAAATTTCATTTAAAAACCCCGCTCATCAACCTGCAAGATGGCCGCATGCGGCCTAATCTTCAGCAAGGAATATGGGGTGAATGGAATGAGTTTAAAAAGATAAAACTAAGCGGAGGCTGGTTGTGGAGAACATCACCGCGTAGTACAATACGGTGGTTTGACATTGGCGAATCGTTGGGCGTATATCCGGGCGGAAGAGCTACCAACGGATTAAAGTCTGCCTATGCCGGTAATGTAAAATCCGATGGTATTGCCATCGCCAATGTTACACTTCTGCCTGTAAAAGGACTGGAAGTTCAAGCCTGGAACTACCGGGTAACAAACGTATTCAATACCTCTCTGTTAAAGGCTGAATACAAAACAAGGAAAAACAACAAGCAGTGGTTTGTGGGTATGCAATACCTTACGCAGCACTCGCTGTATTCCGATACAGTGGCACTTGAAAAGCAATACACACCAGCCGATGAAAAAGCGCATGCGTTAAGTGCCCGGGTAGGCACTACCCAAGTAACACGTGGCGATAGTTGGGATTTGAACTACACACGCATTACGGCTCATGGCCGCTTTCTCTTCCCGCGCGAGTGGGGAGTTGAACCCTTTTATACCTTTATGTTTCGTGAACGGGTAGAGGGTGCTGGCGATGTGCATGCTATTATGCTGCAGAATCAACGCCCACTTGGTAAAGGAAAAAACCTTTCGCTGCAAACGCAGGGTGGCGTGTATTGGATGCCCTCGGTATCAAACGCAGTTTTGAACAAATACACAATGCCAGGTTTTTATCACATCAATGTGAGGGCGCGGTACAAATTTAAGGGGTTTATGCACGGCTTACAGGGTGATATCATGTATTCGTACAAAGGTAATCTGGATCGAAATGTAGAAGTAAGCCCGGCTACTTATCATAACAAAGTTGATGCCCACCTGCTTTCTGTTGTGCTGGATTATTATTTTTAAAGTTAAAAAATAACATTATGAAATACCTGGCATTGTTACTTGTGTTAACCGGTTTATCAGGTGCTGCTTCAGGTCAAGCAAATCCACAGGTGTTGTTACACCTGCAAACCGGTGACACCCTGGTTTACAAAGCACTTGTTAATCAGATTGTAAACCTTAAAAAAGAAATTCCACAGGCTGCAGTAAAAATAGTATGCCATGGTCCGGGAATGGGTTTTCTGTTAAAAAGTCAATCAGAATATGCGGAAAGAATTCACCATGCACGGCTTAGAGAAGTAGCTTTTATAGGCTGTGAGTTTACCATGAAGCAACGACAAATAAAACCCGAACAATTGGTGCCGTATGCCACTACGGTACCGTATGGGTTGGTTGAAATTGTAAAGTTGCAACAGGCCGGCTGGCTTTACATTAAAACAGGCTTTTAATGGGTTTTTCTGGCAACTACAAGTTGGCAGCTGGCGAAATCATTCGGTAATAAACAAATTATCTCAAAGTAAATACTATGGAGCACACCAACACATCTGCCTGCTTGTGCCATAATTGCCAGCAAAACCTTGTTACTGACAATGAAATAAAGTACAATATTGAACTTTCAGAAAACAGCCGCAGAGAATTTTTGCGCAAAGCAGGTAGTTTAGGATTGGCCCTTGGCGTGGGTGGCGGTTTGGTTACACCTGTTTCTGCATCAGCACTTTATGAAAGTGACGCCAGCCGTAGAAGTAAAGAGATGGCTTCTAACAAAGCGGTTATGCAGGGCAAAGCCCAACGTATAACGCTGCTTCATACAGCTGATATACATGCGCAGCTTTTAACCCACGATGAATTTTTTATTGAGCATGATAAGGTGGTTTATAAAAAGCGTGGAGGCTTTGCCACGTTAAAGTCGATGGTTAATTCACTGCGGGCAGAGAATCCAAAAAATACCTTGTTGATTGACGGGGGCGATTGCTTTCAGGGCGGAGGCGTAGCAGCATTGAGCGAAGGCAGAGCGATTATCCCACTCATGAACAACATCGGGTACGACCTGATGCTGCCGGGCAACTGGGAAGTAGTGTATGGCAAGGAGATGATGATGAAAGATATGTTCGGGTACAATTGCCCGAAAGTATGTGCCAACATGTTTCATCAAACCAACGACAGCCTGAATGGCGACCTGATCTTTCCACCTTACTACGTAAAACGATTTGGCGAGATTAAAATTGGCTTTATCGGCTACAACGACCCACTCACGCCCAAGAGGCAATCGCCTGCCTACAGCGAAGGCATCCAGTTTACAAACCCTGAGAAAAATGTGGCGAAATACATCAAGCTGCTTCGCGAGTACGAAGGTTGCCACATTGTAATACTCCTCACACACATGGGCCTTGCCCAGCAAATTGGTTTGGCTAACATGCCCTTTGTGAAAGGGGTTGATTACATTCTGGGTGCCGATACTCATGAACGGGTTCGCGAACCTATTCATGCAGTGCACGCAAAAGTAACCGAGCCGGGTGCTTTCGGGTCGTTTGTAGCCAAGCTTGATTTTGTGGTGGAAGACGGGCAGATTAAAGACCAGTCGTATCAGTTACTCGATGTCGATCCGGATCGATACAAAGAAGATGAAGAAATGAAGTTGCTTGTAGAGAAAGCGCGTGAGCCCTACAAAAAAGAGTTGGATAGGGTAATCGGTAAGACCAAGACTCCGTTGGTTCGTTACTACGTAATTGAAACACCGATGGATAATTTTATTACCGATGCCATTATGTGGAAATTTAAACCCGATATAGCGCTCAGCAATGGCTTCCGGTTTTGCCCGCCATTAGTACCTGATTCTAAAACAGGTGTTGCCGATATTACCATGGACTACCTGTGGAGCATGCTGCCGGTTGACAGCGAAGCCAAGCGAGGAAACATTACCGGCAAACAACTGTGGGACTGGATGGAAAAAGAACTTCAAAATGCGTTTGCCAAAGATCCGGCCAAACGTTTTGGCGGGTGGGTGGTACGCTTCAAAGGCATGGAAGTAAACTTTACCATTGCCAACGATGCCGGTAAGCGTGTAAACTGGATAAAAGTAAAAGGCAAACCCTTGGAGTTGGACCGTGTGTATAGTTTTGTTGCCTGCGAACGCGAGGGCGACCCTGATACCACAATATGCCGTGTAGACAATGTAGCGGAACCAAAGCGATTAGGTGTTACACTTCACAGTGTTATCCAGGAATACCTGGCCAAGCACTCGCCCATCGAACCGAAATTAGAAGGCCGGGCAACAGCTACCGATGCACCTAATACATTGCTTACTCAACTCATGGGCTTTGGGTATGAGTTCAGGTAAATTAATTTTATTTTCAAGAAACGGATTAATAAAGGTGAAATAAGTCCTTAAGCATACCGTTGTTGTTTGCCGTTCTCATGTTAAAAGTATTTAAACAATTGCCTTAGATAGATACCCGTTATTTTGGTACGCTTACAGATTTTTAGTGAACAAAAACCAAAATAGCGGATGTTGCGGGTATAAATCCGTGGTTCTTGGTGACTGGAATCACGTAACTTTTTCTGCAGCTTATCTAACTTTGTAACTTCATAACCAAAAATAACAACTATGTATTTCCAACACGTTTACGACAAATCACTTGCACAGGCAAGCTACTTTATCGGTTGTCAGAAGGCCGGTGTAGCCATGGTTATCGATCCCAAGCGGGATGTGGATACGTACCTGGAAATTGCCAGGCAGAACAATATGAAAATTACGCACATAGCCGAAACGCACATTCATGCTGATTTTCTGTCAGGTTCGCGAGAATTGGCTGCCCTTACCGGAGCGAAAATGTACCTGTCGGACGAAGGCGGTGACGGCTGGCAGTATGAGTTTCCCCACGAAGGATTAAAGGATGGTGATGTGATAATGGTAGGCAACCTGAAAATAGAAGTGCTGCACACACCGGGTCATACTCCTGAAAGCATCAGTTTTTTACTGACCGATACACCGGCCAGCGACAAGCCTGTGATGTTATTTACCGGTGACTTTGTGTTTGTAGGCGATATTGGCCGGCCTGATTTGCTTGAAGAGGCTGCCGGTTTGGTAGGAACCAAAGATGTTGGCGCTAAACAAATGTATAAATCGGTTGAACGTTTCCGCGAGTTGGCAGATTACATTCAGGTGTGGCCCGGCCATGGCGCAGGCTCTGCCTGTGGTAAAGCGTTGGGCGCGGTACCCAGCACAACAGTAGGTTATGAGAAAGTGCGTAACTGGGCTCTTCAGTACAAAAATGATGAGCAGGGATTTGTTAAGTATTTACTGGAAGACCAGCCTGAGCCGCCTAAGTACTTCGCCATGATGAAGAAATTGAACAAGGTGAATCGCCCGCTCCTTACAGAAGTTCCAAAACTTAAGAAACTATCGAAAGATGAACTTCTGGCGGCAATGGCAAAAGGTATTAAAGTAATAGATACCCGCCTGAAGCAGGAATTTGCAGCAGGGTTTATTCCGGGTTCGATAAACATTCAGGGAAATAACGCCTTCGCTACCTGGATGGGCTGGTTTTTATCGTACGAAGAGCCGTTTATCCTGGTTGCTGATGAGAGCAAGCACGATGACCTCGTTCGTAAGTTAATGCGGATAGGCATGGATAACATCTATGGATACATCCCCGATGTTTCAACCTGGGCCGGCAATGGAAATGTACTTGAAAAAGCAAAGGTTATTTCATTAGATGAATTCAAAGAGATAGTAAAGACCAACCACACCCAGGTAGTTGACCTGCGCGGAGCCAGCGAATACAAATCGGGTCACATTAAAGGAACCGACAATGTATTCATTGGCACACTTGAGAAAAATCTAAGTAAAATAAAAAGGGATCAGCAGGTAGTTATCCATTGTCAGTCCGGTGATCGCTCCTCCATCGGGTATTCCCTTCTGGCAAAGCACGGCTACACGAACGTAAAAAATTATGCGGGCGGAATTAGTGAATGGATAAATGAAGGAAATCCGGTTGTAACCGGATAAAAAAGTAAAATTTTAAACCAATCAACATATGTTCAATCTGTTTTCAATAGGTTCAAAAACGTACGAAGACTTATCGGGTAAGGAGTTTAAGGAACGATATCAGGCTACAGCCGGAGCTGAGCTGATAGATGTCCGGACTGCCGGTGAGTTTAATGCCGGTACAATTAAAGGTGCCAAAAACATAGACTTTTTGTCGTCATCATTTAAAAGCCAATTTTTAAAACTCAATAAGGAAAAGGAGTATTTCTTGTTTTGCCGCAGCGGCAGCCGCAGCGGCCAGGCGTGCGCCATTCTTTCGAAAGAAGGATACAAGGTCTATAACCTGGCCGGAGGAATTGCTGATTGGCCGCGCTAATCTTTTAAGTGCTTTTAGGTGTTGGGCAGGCAGCTACGCCTGCCCTTTTTTGTTGCTGAATGAAAGTACGGTGGTTATTGATTACAAGCATTTTTAAAGATGCCCAACTGTTGGTTTTCAGATGTCATTCTTTAATTTTGCCTGCTTCAAGTACAATTAAAATCATTTAACTACAATGACAAAAATCGGTATTAACGGTTTCGGCCGAATCGGCCGCATGGCTTTCCGGGCTGCCATTAACCGCCCAGGTCTTGATGTGGTTGGTATTAACGACCTGCTTGATCCCAATTACATGGCCTACATGTTAAAGTACGATTCGACCCATGGACCCTTTGAAGGCACTGTTGAGGTTGTTAACGGCAACCTGGTAGTTAATGGTAAGAAAATACGAGTTACTGCCGAAAAAGATCCGGCAAATCTGAAATGGTCCGATGTTGGCGCTGAGATAGTTGTTGAATCAACCGGGTTATTTCTTACGCAGGCAGATGCTCAAAAACACCTTGCAGCGGGTGCTAAAAAAGTTGTAATGTCGGCCCCGGCCAAAGATGACACCCCAACATTTGTGATGGGTGTTAACCATAAAAAACTTACCCCCCAGCACACCATCGTTTCTAATGCCTCGTGCACAACCAATTGCATTGCCCCGGTAGCCAAAGTGCTGAACGATAAGTTTGGGATTGTTGAGGGATTGATGAGCACCGTACATGCCGTAACAGCAACACAAAAAACAGTTGACAGCCCTTCAGCCAAGGATTGGCGCGGGGGCCGGGGCGCTTACCAAAATATAATTCCCTCATCAACCGGAGCCGCTAAAGCAGTAGCATTGGTTATTCCAGAACTGAAAGGAAAACTAACCGGCATGTCGTTCCGTGTACCGGTGGCCAATGTTTCGGTAGTGGATTTTACAGTAAGGCTGAATAAGCCTGCAACTTATGATCAGATTAAGGAAGCCATGAAAGAAGCAGCCAACGGAGAGCTAAAAGGTATTTTGGGTTATACCGAAGACGATGTGGTGTCGCAGGATTTTATTGGCGATAAGCGCACCTCGATTTTTGATGCCAAGGCTGGCATTTCGCTAAACGACCATTTTGTGAAGGTGGTGGCCTGGTACGATAACGAGTGGGGTTACTCCAATAAGCTTATTGATTTGGTGGAAGTACTGGCAAAAGTTTAATTCACCACCTCAGATTTTTAAAAAAATAGGGGCTAGCGCCCCTATTTTTATTTAAAAAAACCGGTGTCGATAAGGCGCAAAAATCGCTGTATCTTCGTTATATAACTGGGTTGCTGCTTATGGCCGATTTCTACACACTTTTAGAGATTCCGCGAAATGCCGACTCTACGCAAATACGGGCGGCCTATAAGCGATTAGCATTCCACTATCACCCTGATTTGAATCCGGGAAATGCCCGTGCCGAAGAACTTTTTAAACAAATAAACGAGGCCTATCATACCCTATCCGATCCGATTAAAAAGTCAAGGTATGATGCCCGCCTCAATTCATACCAGGGCTATACTGATTATTCCGAAACACAATGGCGCGCTTACCGTCATCAGCAATACCAGCGATGGAGGCAGGCGCACGAAAAGCGGTACACCTTTGACAAAGAGTATTTTAAAATTCAGGGCCTTGCTTTTCTTACATTTCTGATTATTGCTGGGTTCTGTTATGGCCTCATTCATACCGTAAATTACTTCTATGCACTGAAGCAACAGGAAGAGGCCCGGCAAAACACCCTGCTGGTTAACCAGGTAAATGCTTTATTCACTTCCGGCCGTGAAGACGATGCCTTTTCAATGGTTAGCACCTTGATGAAGCAATATCCCTTTGAATATCGTTTTGTTATTGCCTATGATAGTTTGCTGGATGAGTTACGGAAAAAAGCTGATAAAGAATTTGATGAGAGTAACCTGGGCACTTCATTAAATCACTTGAAGGTTATCAAGAAATATGAAATGCCTACCCGGTTTGAAACATTACGCAGAATTGCCATTTGCCAATACAACCTGGCGCAGTACGACAGCGCCCTGCTTACGTTAAAAGAACTGCATCATGTACAACCCTGGAATTTCGAACTGGTTTATCAAATCGGTCTCATTAACCTGGTTAATACAAACAATGCAGCCGAAGCCCTTGATTATTTTACATTGGGTAAACGAATGTTTAAGGAAAGCCTTTCAAGAAAATACGGGCAGGCATTTGAAATAGTAATGAATCCGGCCGATGCTCCGGATAGTTACTATGATTTATTCGAAGCGCGGGCTAAGGCCAACCTGATACTGGCCAATTACGAAGAGGCTATTACTGATTGTAACTGGGCTGTATTCCTGCGCCCAAAGAAAGCTGAAGGGTACAAATTACGGGCACTTTCAAAAGCCGGAGCCGGCCAGTATCGCACCCTTTGTAGTGATTTACAAGTAGCCAGAAAGTTGGGCGCCCAGGGCATTAATGAACTACAGCGGCAATATTGCCGCTAATCTATTTTTTCCGAAATTCGACACAAAAGCCACCATGTTACCCGCACTCACAGCCGATCAATTAAGTTCGTTGAAAAATACATACCTCAACATCCTGGCGTTGTTTCTGGATAAACCGCTGATCGAAAGCCGCTACCTGCGGTGCCTGCTTAAATGGGGTTTTCAGTTACAGGTTGGGCCTGTTGATCTGTCAAAAAATACTGACTTGTCCAACATTCGTTTTTCATTACCCAATGATAAAGTAACCCGGCTTGAAGCAATTTACCATTTGGTGTACATGATTTACCTCGATAAGGTAGTTGAAGACATTGAACTTGAAGTGGCTACCATTTATGCCGACAAACTTGGCTTTAAACCTGCCGTGGTAAGTGAATTATTCAAGTCAATTGCCACGGTGGCCAGTGATACCAACAAGCCCTGGAATGTGCGTGAGGAAGTGCTCGAATTCCTTAAGGTTCATAACTTATAAGGGCTCTTTGCCATGTAAGTTTCAGGCGCATCTGTAACACATTTCTGTGATTTTCAGAAGGTAAACCCGAAGTGAATCAACAACCCTGATTCTGAGATACTTTGGCTCAGTAATATGTGATTTTATACCAAAACAGCCGAATTTGGGTGTGCCTCCAACTGAATAAATCAACTGAAACCGGCTGATTTTACCGGTGAATTGAGTACGCAGGGGACTTGCATCAATTAACTACAGATGTAGGGTTTAAGGCAGTTTAGACGGATAGGTTGCAGATCAATACCCCACTTTTGTACTGTATTCCTTTACCCGTATGGAGATGATGAATGTGGAATTTAAGGAAATAGCCAACGCCCGAATTTCAACCCGTATCAAGCAGGTGGTCATTCTGGTCATTGTTATTTTGCTGGGTATTATGCTGTCGAGTGTGGCCAATGCACAGGAGCCAAAGCATAAAGTTATCAAGTCGAAAACCGGTTGCCAGCAACTTGCACGAAAGCGAAATGAAACGGACAACATCAGGGTGTCGGTAAAAAAAGTAAAGTACAAGCCGATGGCCGAAATGGATGCACCTGCTGCGTACCGGATGTCAGCGCGTAAGGAAAAGGATGAAAAGTCATTAAAGCGTTAATATTTTTTGGGTTGTTTGATAAACGGCTGTCCTGAACATTAGGATGGCCGTTTTTATTTGCGGTTAATTTAAACACGCCACACTTTTTACAGATGTAGGATTTGACGCAAAGATCAAAAGTCAGATCCATTTCATTGCACCACCTTGCCATGAAAAGCAAAGATCCTTATGAAAGCAGTTTATTTTGTTCCAATCGGGCAGGTTAGTCATTTTCTTTCCGTGGTAATATTGATACTCGGCAGCGTTTGTTTTGTTGAGACAAATGGCCAGCATGCATTTCATCGAAATAAGGCCCGATACTATAAAGAGCGTTACCGGGCGCAAGTAAATTATTATGCCGATGCCTGTGATATTTTGGAAAAGAAGCGCTATGCAAAACCGAAAAATCAGCCGGTACAGGCAAGCCGACAGCCCGTAAAGCATAAGCCAATGGCTGAAATTGACCCACCGGGATACGCACGTACTTATAACAAATCAGAAGTAAAGACCAAGAGCGTGGAGGTTCAACAGGATACTGATTTGCTTACCCAGTTGGAACAGGAAAATACTGAAGATCGTGTTTTAGCCGAAAACCAGTTACCCGTACCTACCTCTTCAAAACATGCTGAGATACGAAAAAACGTTATGGAGAATTTGAAAAACAAAAAGGAGGGTGAAGCCATTGAGTTGAAACCGTTGTATTTCAATTTTAACCAGGATGAACTCTCGATGGTAGACACGGAGCCTTTTTTGTATGCCGTTGAGTACGCTTTGCAGGGCAGGCATATTCTTATTGAGGGACATACCGATAGTCAGGGAGCTGATTCCTATAATGTTCAGTTGTCTATAAAGCGCGTTCAGAAAATCAGGAAGTTGATGCACGATATGGGCGTTCCGGATGAACAGATTTCTGTAGTGGGTTATGGCGAAGAACAGGCCTCCGGCACCACCGCCAAGGAGGATAATCAAAAGCACCGGAGGGTTGATTTTAAAGTCTTTTAAAGAAGTGATTAGTAGAGTTTAATAATGGTATCTGTTACCATTACTTGCTCATCACACAGCCTGAGCATTACTTCAGCCATTTTTTCCGGTTTAATCCACAGGCTATAATCAGCATGTGGCATGGCCTGCCGGTTATCGGGGGTATCAATAATCGAGGGAACCAGGCAATACCCGGCAACACCAGAATTTTTTCCTTCTGCAGATATCAATTCAGTTAGCTTAATTAGTTGAGCTTTTGATAATGCGTAAGCGACTGAATAACCGGCCGCATCCATCTCGATAGCAGGTTTTGCTCCGATTAAAATTATCCGGCCGGAGTTGCCCCTTTTCATGTGAAGAAAAACAGGACGAGCAACATTCCAGGCAGTTTCAACATTCAGGGTAAACATGTGTCTCAGGTCGGCAACTGTGGTATCGGCTAAAGTATTTCCTTTGTAACCGCCAGCAAGCAACAAGGCTGCATGAATTTGCCGGAATTCAGAAAGGATAACCCGTATCCAATCGGCAACTGCCTCTTCGTCCGTTAGGTCGATGGCATATACATATAAATCGTTGTGAACAAGACCGGGCATCGATTTACCAGGCGAAACAGTAGCAATTACCCGCCAGCCCTTATTCAAAAAGTAAGTTACGGTAGCCTTACCCAGATTGCCTCCGGCACCGGTTATTAATACAGTTTTCTTTGTCATTACTAATTCTTAGGCAGTTTGGAGTTACGCGGGCCCGGCCAGGGGTACTTGGTTGTTCGTCTGGGTTTGCGCTCTTTTCTTTTGTTAACAATGGCTCGCTTTTCTTTCGGATCGATTTCATTTATGCGCGAAGCGCCAATGGTAAACAAAACCAGTAAGTCTCTTCGTGAACCGGGTAAATCATAAATAGCTTCATAATTATTTACCCTGCCAAGGTAAACTGAGTTACGCGGTTCCAGTATACCGTAACTTCCCCGCAGATCCATCGACAAGCGCAGGGTTTCGGTAACATCCCAGTCGGTACGAAAGCCAATGGCTCCGTAGGCCTGAAAGCGGTTGTAATCAGATACCTGAAGTAATTGTTGATTGCTTATTACCGGGCTGATAATTTCTGTGGATCCGGGAAATGTAGGTATGTAATCCGGTGGCAGGTTTGGAATAACCGAGGGTTGAAATTTCAAAACTGCACCTGAATGCGTTATTGTTTCCTGTCCGCGTAGCATAAAGGCTGCACTAACAGAAGCAACAAAACTCACTTTAAAAAAGCCCAGGTCAATCATATGCAATTTAAAACCGAATGGAGCGTGTATGTAGGTAAGATCTATTTTTCGCTCGCCCACTTCTCCACCGGCTACATTTACTACGTTGAAGTACTGCCCTGTATTAAAAACGGCCGGGTCAAACGTAAATCCATAGCCCTGGTAATCGATGCCGTAATGGAAGCCAAAGGGAGCAAAGCGCACTCTGTATTTTTCGCGGTAACGCGGATCTTTTTGAAGGCCTTCATCCCATGTATAGGGTACAGTTAAACCGGTAAAAAAACCAATAGAATGGACCTCCTGTGCATGCATGTATTCTGCTCTGAAACAAATCAGGGCTAACGTAAGCAGAACAACAGGTTTGGGTTTAAGGGTCATTAAAAAAAGATACTTTAAATAGCAAAATAATAATTAATATTTAACCCCTATAATCAACTGATTATTAAGGCGTTAACCTAGTGAGTGAAATTCTTTAATTTTTCCGTAATTCGCTGCGCCATGATAAGCCGGATTACTTTTTGGAAGGGCATGACCCTGCGGGGTAACATTTACCTGGTACTGGTGCAACGCTTACTCCTTGCTATGCTGCTCTATACGATATGCCGCATAGGATTTTACTTATTTAACTACGCGTATTTCCCTGACATTACACTAACCGGTTTTTTAAAGATCTTATACGGAGGCCTGATGTTCGATTTAACTGCGGTGCTGTATGTAAATGCCTTGTTTATTGTGTTGATGATTTTACCCATTGACCTGCGGTTTACCACGGGTTATCAGCGGGTGGTGAAAGTCATTTTTTTCTTTTTTAATGGTATCGCTATCGCAACCAATGTAGCCGACTTTATTTATTATCGATTCACGCTGCGAAGAACCACTGCTGATATTTTCAGTCAGTTTGAGAATGAACAAAATCTGGGTGCACTGAGCATACGTTTTTTGTTTGATTACTGGTATGCGGTACTCTTTTGGATAGCCTTGGTGTGGCTGATGGTAGCTTTTTACCAACGCACACGGGTTACCGGGCCCATGATAAAAAACCGGCTGGCATATTATGGCTTTGGTGTGCTGAGCCTGCCAATTATAATTTACCTTTTTATTGGTGGTGTTCGGGGTGGCTTCCGGCACAGCACGCGACCGATAACCCTGAGCAATGCCGGTGAGTTTGTTCAGCAGGCCAATGAGGTGAGTATTGTGCTTAATACCCCTTTCGCGATTTTTCGTACCCTGGGTAAAACCAAGATTCGAAAGGTTAACTATTTCGATGAGCAGGAAGTGGAGGCAATATACAGCCCGGTGCATAGGCCGGCTGATACCACCAAATTTAAATCGTTCAATGTGGTAATAATTATACTGGAAAGCTTCTCTAAGGAATTTATTGGTTCGCTAAATGCTGAAAAACCCGGTTATACGGGTTATACTCCATTTCTTGACTCGTTGCTGCAACACAGCAGAACATTTGCGTATTCCTTTGCTAATGGCCGGAAGTCTATTGACGGACTGCCCTCCATTATAGCCGGAATACCATCTGTGGATATTCCTTATGTGCTCACTCCCTTTTCAAATAATAAAATTCGTGCCTTGGGCACCTTGCTTAAAGAAAAGGGGTACCATACTTCGTTTTTTCATGGCGCCCCTAATGGCTCAATGGGCTTTAATTCATTTATGAACCTGGCCGGCTTTGATCACTATTACGGAATGAGCGAATACGGCAACGATGCTGATTTTGACAGCATGTGGGGTATTTGGGATCATCGGTTTATGCCGTTCTATGCTGAAAAACTTAATTCTTTTCCCCAGCCTTTTATTTCAACATTTTTTTCGGTCAGTTCGCATCATCCGTTTAAAATACCTGTTGAGTTTGAAGGAGAATTTAAAGGCGGTGCACAACCCATTTTAAAATGTATTCAATATACCGATTATGCCCTGCGTAATTTTTTCCAAACGGTAAGAAGGATGCCCTGGTATGAAAATACCCTGTTTGTAATTACGGCCGACCACTGTTCATCGGATATTATTTTTCCGGAATCGCGTACTATTTGGGGATTGCACAGTGTACCGGTAATTTTCTTTAGGCCGGATAATTCACTTACCGGGGTTGAAAACAGCCTGGTGCAACACATTGATATAATGCCAACGGTATTGGGGTACCTGGGTTATGAAAAGCCGTATGTAGCATTTGGTAGGGATGTATTTTCACAATCAGAACCTTTTGCTTTCGTTTATCGTGATACGTACAATCTTTTTTCAGAAAATTACCTGCTCTGTTTCGATGGTGAGAAAACTACGGCATTGTATGATTTCAAAGCCGATAAAATGTTGTCGGCCGATTTGAAGGAACAACAACCCTTAATCGTTTCGCAGATGGAGGTAAAACTTAAAGGGATAATTCAGCAATATAAGAACAGGATGGTGGATAACCGGTTAACAGTCCAATAGTAATCTTAAAATATCAGTATACCCAACTGTACCATAATCATGTTGGTTTTTGTGGTACCTTCTTCGAAGGTTACAAAACCATTTTCTACCCTAACCGAACCGCGCTTAACATAGGAAGTAGGATCGCCCCAGAGGTACATAACCCGAAGGGTAAATGAAGCACGTGTTTTGTCTTCACTTTCCATCGGTTGGCGGTTGTAAAAGCCCAGGCCTACTCCATGGCCCAAGCCATTATCATTGGTGGTGTTGATTACAACCGGTTGGTTATCATCAAGGATGATATGGCTTACATTCTTATCTACTTTTGTGCGTGTGTTAAAAATTTTTAAACCCAGGGTGCCGTCAATAAACGGTACAAAGCCTGATTGTTTTGTTGATAGAAATAACCGTGTTATCCCATTGATGGCGTAGTAATTAAAGGTGGTTTTAAACGGTGGCGCATCATTAGTGGCTTCAATCTTGTCGCGGCCGAAGGTCATGTATGAAAAATCAGCGCCCAGGAAAAGGGGCGAGTAGCCCTTTTTGCCTTTCGGGTTAAGAAGAACGTTTGCTCCAAAACCCACTGCGGTACCGCCAATGGAATTATCGACAGCCCGCTTGAATTCTTTATCGGGTATGCCCGCATTAACCTGCAGCGATACCTGGGTGGATTCTTGTGCCAATGCTGACAACCCAAGCAGCATTAAAAGGTAGGGTAGGAGATGGTTTGACATATCCGCTATTTATGCAAGGGCTATGCCAGATTGTGGTGTACTTTCTGTACATCGTCATCACCTTCCAGGGCTTCTACGCACTTCAATACGTCATCCACCTGGTCTTCGGGCAATTCTTTGGTGGTGGTTGGTATGTATTGCAGCTCAGCACTTTTCGGTTCAAGGTTCCGTGATTCCAGAAATTTCTGCATCTGTCCGAACTCGGTAAATTTTGTATAGATGGTAATTTCTTCCTCGGCCCGTTCAATGTCATCGGCACCTGCGTCAATCAAGTCTAATTCCAGTTCATCCAGGTTAAGTTTGCCGGCATCAAATTTAAAAACCCCTTTGCGTTCAAACAGAAAAGCTACTGACCCGGAGTTACCCATGTTGCCACCGTTTTTCGAAAAGTGGAGCCTGATGTTGGCAACAGTGCGTGTTGGGTTATCGGTTGCACACTCCACCAAAATAGGTACACCGTGCGGACCATATCCTTCGTAGGTTATCTCCTGGTAATCTTTTTCCTCTTTTGAACTGGCCCGTTTAATGGCTGCTTCTACTTTATCCTTGGGCATGTTTACACCTTTGGCGTTTTGAATGGCCATCCTGAGTTTTGGATTATACTCGGGGTTTGGCCCGCCTTGTTTTACCGCTATGGCAATGTCTTTGCCAATACGGGTAAAGGCTTTCGCCATGCGGTCGAACCGCGCGAACATTTTGTGCTTTCGTTTTTCAAATATCCGGCCCATGATAACTAAAATTCAGCAAGGCAAAATTAGCAGAGAAACAACAGCCGGCAAGGCTGCGGTTACCGTATGCCTTTCAAAATTTCGGGTCTGTTTAATTTACCGGAGGCTGTATAAAAAAACTGAGTCAGGTATCGGATTTGACGCGGTGCTTCGTGCCGCTTTAATTGTTGCTTTAAGTCCTCTATAAGTTCGGCTTCGGCTTCCGGCCCAAGCGGCTCGCCCTCCATAATCAGTACGGGCTGTTCTCCCAGTTTTTCATGGGGCAGGCTGCCGATAAGAAAGGGGCGATCGATGCCCTTTGCTTGTAAAATTGCTTCTGCTTGTTGCTCCAGTTCTTCGGGATTGATTTTGATGCCTCCACTGTTGATAACATGGTCCCACCGTCCGCGAATGCGAAAGGAAGTTTTCGATACCAGTTCGGCCACATCGTTTGTTTTAACAGGCGCATCAGCACCAGGCAAATGAATTACCAGGCAACCCCGCTCATCGGTACTCACTGAAATTTGCGGCAGTGTGGTAAAAAACTTTTCTTGTGCAGCGGGTCCGTTAAGTTTTTGAAGGGCTATGTTTGAAACAGTTTCCGTCATCCCATAAGTGGCATAAACCGGGCATTGCAGCGAGCTTATTTTTTTAGCGAGTGTTTCGCTTACCGGAGCACCACCGAGCAGTACAGCCTTCATCCGGTTTAGTTGATTAATCCGTTGCGGAATGGCCAGCATATTTTGAAGTTGAACGGGGACAAATGCAGCAAACCCATGTTCAAAATCATCGGATAGGTTTTGGAGTGGATCGGAGGAGGGTTCTGCCAGGTATATTTTTAAATTGAATGCCAGCGCACGAACAAGCATCATTTTGCCGGCAATGTAATCCGGATGAAGGCAAACCAGGGCCGGGTCGCCCTCGGCAATTCCTACCGCTTTCAGCGTACGACCAGCACTGGCAATCATTTGATTTCGGGTGATTGTGATCTCTTTAGGTGCCCCGGTGGATCCGCTGGTTCTTTGCGTAAACGTAGTTGTGCCTTTTAACCACAGCCTGATAAAATCAAATACGGCCGATTCAAACGCGGTACGGCCGCTTTCTTTTCCGGAAAGGATGTCGTTAACGGCTACTACGCTTTGGTTACTGTGAATGGAATCAAACAGGTAGCTCAAGTGAACGGATCGCTATAGTTCGGCAAGATCGTTTTCAAAGCGACCCAGGATCATGGCTTCTTTAGCGGAAAATCCGCAACAGGAGTCGGCTACACGCCTTACCACCCGCTTGGCTGTTTCTTTCAGTTCCGGTGTAAGATGAGATTTATATCTCTTAAAATCGTTCATTGCATCTTTATATGCTTCTTCCGGTGAAGGTTTCGTTACTTCATCCAGTAATTCGAACCGGCTTTGGGCAACCCAGGAGTCGTACTCAAGTTCTTCTTTGATGATATTGGTAAACGCCATGCGCTCAGCTGGGCTAAGGCCTTTATCGGCCTTGGCAATTACGTAAGCAACTTCGGCAATTGAGCGGAATATCTCCCGTTTCTGAATGTCCATAAGCCGGTTAAGGATTTGATTACGGGAATTTAGGAAATTTCGACCAGTCTGGATCGCGTTTCTCCATAAAGGCATTTTTTCCCTCCTTCGCTTCATCACTTAAATAATACAATAACGTAGCATTGCCGGCCAGTTCCTGGATGCCGGCCTGGCCATCCAATTCGGCATTGAAGGAGGCTTTGAGCATTCGTATAGCCAACGGACTTTTGGCAATTATTTTTTTTGCCCACTGTATATAGGTTTCTTCCAGTTTATCGAGCGGAACAACTTTGTTGACAAGGCCCATTTCCAATGCTTCCTGTGCATTGTACTGATCGCAGAGGTACCAGATTTCACGTGCTTTTTTCTGTCCTACGATGCGTGCCAGGTAAGACGCGCCAAAACCACCATCAAAACTGCCTACCTTGGGGCCAGTTTGTCCGAAGCGGGCGTTCTCAGCGGCAATGGTTAAGTCGCACACCACATGCAACACATGTCCTCCGCCAATAGCCCAGCCTGCTACGGCTGCAATAACCGGTTTGGGTATGGAGCGAATAAGTTTTTGTAAGTCGAGCACATTGAGCCGGGGTACGGCATCCTGGCCAACATAACCGCCATGGCCGCGTACACTCTGGTCGCCACCGCTGCAAAAGGCCTGGCCGCCCTCTCCGGTAAGTATCACCACGCGGATGTCGGCATCTTCTCGGCAGATACCCATGGCATCAATCATTTCCAGTACGGTAAGCGGAGTAAAGGCGTTATGCACAGCCGGCCGGTTTATACTGATGCGGGCGATGCCATCCAGTTTATGAAACAGAATTTCTTTGTATTCTTTTACTGGTTTCCAGGGATAGTTAAGTTTCATGGCGTTGTGATAAAATTTGTTTGAAATTTTCAAAAACCTGTTTATTTAAATCTATGCGGCTTTCCAGTTCAAGTAGTTTTGTTTTTGAATCGGGCATAAAAAAATCTTCAAGCAAAGTTCGTAAACTTTCGGCCGATTTAACCGGCAAATAGTCAAACCCGAATTCGGCACAAATGTTTTTTGCGGTAAGCGGCTGCCGGGTAACAAAATATTCATCCGCTTCGGGCAGATCGGCAGGTCCATCAATGAGTTTAAAGATAATACCGCCATGGTTGTTCAGCAGCACAACCCGCAGGTTAGCCATGGGATAGCTGTGCCAGAAGGCATTGCGATCGTAAAAGAAAGCCAGGTCTCCGGTAATTAACACTTGCAGTGCATCGGATGAAAGGCAATGCCCCACTGCGGTACTGGTGCAACCGTCAATGCCGCTGGTGCCCCGGTTGCTGTACACAGTAACTTGTTGGTGTGGTTGAAGTCCGATCAATTCGGCATACCGAACGCTCATGCTGTTGGCCAGGTGGAGGTTACACCCTGCAGGTAGTTTTGCAAGTACACGGCTAACCAGGTCGAGTTCACTTATCCGCAACTGTGAAAAATAGTGTTTATGAAGTTGAGCGATCCGATTCTCCTCTGCTTTCCAGTCTTCAGCATACGGTATGGATAGTGTAAGCCTGATGCTGTTCAGAAAGTCAAAAAAGTCGGTCGGGTCAGCAACAATAGTCTTTCTCAGGTTTTGAAACGGATCCGTAGCCGTGGTGTAAGGCTGAATATGCCAATGTTCAAGATCGGGGAATTTTCGTAAAAAGAGTTTCAGGTTTTTGCTGATGACGGATTTGCCAAAGCTAATCAACAGGTCGGGCTTTAGTTTGATTTCTGTTTCAGCAGGTATTTTACCCAGAAATGAATCGGCATAACGAATACCTTTTTTAAGGTTGTGCAGGTTTGAAAGAACACCGGTTATTACAGGCAGGTTTGCTGCTGTGGTTTGTAACACATCGGTTAATGCAGGATTTCCATCGTGCTGTCCGGCTACTACAAGAATTTTACGCTTCCCTTCAAGTGCTGCTGTCAGTTTTTCTTTTAACGATTCAGCGAGGAAAACCGGGCTGTCTTCGTCAATAATGCGAATATCTTTACTGTACGAAAATGTTTCCCCGTGTTCCGGATAAAACGGTTCCCGAAACGGTGCATTTACATGTACGGGGCCTTTTGGTTGCGCGTTGGCCAGGTTAATGGCTTGGTTAATTATCCGGTTAATGTGCCAGCAGTCATCCGGGTGATCGTAATTCTGTGGAAGCGTGTAAGAATTTTTTACATGCTTTCCATAGAGGTTGTGCTGATAAATGGTCTGACCGTCATGCTGTGCAATCCATTCGGTCGGCCGGTCGGCCGTGATCACGACCAGCGGAGTTTCTGAGAAAAAAGCTTCGGCTACAGCCGGTGCATAGTTGTAGCCTGCCGTACCTGAGGTGCTTACCAATACAACTGCCTGTTTTGTTTGCCGGGCGATACCCAGCGCAACAAACCCTGCACTCCGCTCATCGCTGAAGGTGCGGCATCGAATTTTTGGATGCCGTGTAAATGCAAGCGTTAACGGTGCACACCGGGAACCGGGACAGAGCACGACCTGTATAATGCCTTTACGGGCACAGATTTCGGCTATATCGTAAATAGGCTGATTGCTCACCGATTTTATAATACTACAGTTAATAAACTATTTAGTTTCATTTCAGTTTCTTCCCACTCTTTCTGAGGTACTGAGTCGATTGTTACACCGCAGCCGGCATAACAAACCAGACTTTGGGCGGTTACCTGCATACACCGTAGATTAACGTAAACCCGTATAGCGTTATCAATGTTTACCGGGCCGAGAAAGCCCGCGTAAAATTGCCGGGTATAGCCTTCATGATTTTTTAAAAACTGAAGTGCGGGTTCCATCGGCATGCCGCAAATGGCCGAGGTGGGGTGAAGCAGGTTCAGCATAACGGATGCTAATTGCGGAAAGTTGGTTGCCTTCAGGTCAACGGCAAAATCGGTTTTCAGGTGCAGCAGGTTTCCGGCCACTACGGTTTTGGGTCCGTGTTCTTCAAATTCGCGCAGCCGTATTTTTTTAAAACAGTTAATGATGTACCGGCTTACCAGGGCCTGTTCTTCAATTTCTTTTTGTGTCCACGCCACCTCCTTCAGGTTGGCACCGGGTGTATAGGGTTGTGTTCCGGCTAACGCCACCGTGCGGAATATCGAATGGTCTTCAACCTGCACCAGAATTTCGGGCGATGCGCCAAGCCAGGTGCCCACTTCGGGTATGCTTACCAGTGAAACCAGCGCGTGGGGATGTGCTGCGCATAGTTTTTGAAAAGCCATAATCGGGTTAAACTCCGATGGCAATGGAATAGCTTTATACCGGGAAGGAACAATTTTTTCAACACTGCCTGTGGCGATGTACTGCACGCACTCGGCAACCAGCTTTTTAAAATCAGGCTGTTGTTGCCGGAACAAGGGCGCCTCTGATGCGGGCCGGTAAAACGAAACGGGTTCTGCCGGTTCCGCCTGATTCTTCAGCCACTCTGCCGAAGTAACCGCTAACGGGTTTTCTTCATAGCTGATTTTTTCGTCCTTAAGCTTGAATAACAAATCGGCTTGCAGATAGTAACCAGGCTCCTGCCGATTAAACGGGCAAAACACAAATCCACCTTCAAGGTTTTCAAGTTGATCTCCGGCTGAAAAGGTACGCGCCCCATCGGCCAGCAGAACAGATTTTATTGTTGAACCGGGAAGTTTCCAGGCCGCCAGGGCGTATCCGCTGCACAGGCCGGCCTGTGTAATCCGATGGATGGCTTCATCGGTTAACGTGTGTGTATCAAAAAAGAATTCAGTTGATTTCATCCTTGCTTATCCAATACCGCCATGGTTATGCGGCTAATGCAAACTAATTCATGCTGATCATTGACGATGCGTATTTCCCACACCTGCGTTCGCCTTCCAACATGGATGGGTTTTGCCGTGCCGGTCACATAACCTGTACGCACACTTTTGATGTGATTTGCATTTATCTCCAGCCCTACGCAGTATTGTTTGGTAATATCGATGCAACAATGCGCAGCTACACTTCCCAGCGTTTCGGCCAGCGCTACCGATGCGCCCCCATGCAACAGGCCATAGGGTTGGTGAGTGCGTTTGTCAACCGGCATCCGTGCAGTAAGCTGATCGCTTCCGATTGCTACAAACTCAATGCCCAGATGCTCTGCCAAGGTATTGGCCGAGAGGCGGTTGAGCGATTCCTGCGTAATGCCTGGTTGAAAAAGTGACATATGCCGTAATGATTGTTCTTACCGGTATTTCCCTATTTTTGCGCCCGCCAGCAGCAAGCGGGGCAAAATAGCGCAAAAATTTGAGCACAAAAAAGATATACATCATCCGCCACGGGCAAACCGATTTTAACCTGAAAGGTATTGTGCAGGGTAGTGGAGTTGACAGCAGCCTGAACGATTTCGGTCGCCTTCAGGCAAAAGCGTTTTACCAGGCCTACGGCCACGTAGCGTTTGATAAAGTATATACCTCTGCCCTGAAGCGAAGCATTGAAACAGTCTCGGATTTTATTGCCTTCGGAACACCACACGAAATTTTGCCCGGCCTTAACGAGATTTCGTGGGGCAGAAAAGAGGGGCAACCCATTACACCCGAAGAGGATGCCTATTACCATTACGTTCTTAATGAATGGCGAAAGGGTAACACCGGCTTGCGCATTGAAGGTGGTGAAAGTCCTGAAGATGTTGTCAGGCGAATGGTACCCTCAGTCAAGACTTTCCTAAGCCGAATAGAAGAACGAACTATCCTGATTTGCATGCATGGAAGGGCCATGCGCATTCTGCTCTGTTACCTGCTTAACTACCCGTTGAAAAGCATGGATGTCTTCGAGCATGAAAACCTGTGTTTATACGTGCTAAACCACACCGGCACCATGGCTTCGGTAGAAACATACAATGATACCCATCACCTGGAAAGTTTATCTGTACCTGCTGTAAAAGTCTGATTACTTTTCAGTTTGTAGCTGACCTAATGCTGATCGGGCCTTGCTATCAATACTGTTTTTGTATTCATGCTTTTTATACTCAAGGGCTTTTCTAAAATACGATGCGGCCCGTTTGCTGTCGCCCTCAGCCATGTAAAGGTATCCTAACTGAAGGCAGGCATTTGGAGCAAAGTACCAGGGATTGGTTCCTGCCAGATTAATGGTTTGCAGATAAAATTTTTTACTATTCTCTGAGTCATCCAGCTTATGGTAAAGGCGGGCTTTGCGGTAGGTAAATTCTGTTCGATCTTTCAAGCCAGGCAGGTCTTCGTCTTTAACGGATTCAATAATTCGTGTGGCTGTTTCATAGTAACCGCCATCGGTGGCATATCGTATTTTGGTAAGTTTCGGGTTTGGTAATTCGTTTTCTGCCAGGCTTCTGGCTGCATAGCGATCGGCTTCGGCATACTCAAGTCCTGAGGTTCGTGCCCTACGGGCATATACTTCTGCATTGGATTTATCGCCCGGCAGCCAGTAGCATATGGCCATTTTGTAAAGCGCATCCTTTACAAAATTTTTACCGGAATAGGTTTGCAGAAAATTTTTATACGAGGCAATTGCCGTTGGATAATCTCCCTTGTGAAGATAAACTTCGCCCTTCAGGTAATCGGCATAGCTAATTGAGATCCCTTCTTGCTGTAACGACAAAGCGTCCAGATATGAAAGTGCCTTCTCACTTTCTGAATTTTTGATGGCAAGCACAGCGGCCAGGAACAAGCTTAATCTGGTATGGCGATCCATCGGCCATGCCGAAAGTTCCTGCAAGGCAAGTTGTGGTTGCTGAAGGATTAACCCCTGGGCGAGATATAAAATAAGCGATGCCTCCGTTGCCAGCGTAGGATTATCAGAAGCCTGAATTAACCGTAAATCTTCAAGGCCTTTATCAACTGAACCACGCATACCCAACACCGAGAGCACCCATTGATATTTGTCGGGAACTGAACCGAGCATGATGTTGAGTAAACCGTACGTTTTTTTTGCGGGTGTAAATACCGGAAAACGATTCAGGCACTCCTGTGCAAGGAGATAACTCTGCCGGATGTTCCAGGCAGCATCGAATTCGTGCTGGAATTTGAGGTAAACAAAAGCCCATTGCAGGCGAAGCTCCGCACTGATATACAACGCTTCGGGAGTTTTTGGCGTGATTTTACTTATAGATTGTAGTCTTTTTTCATAAGCGTTTTCATATTTATCAAATAACGATTCGTCTTCAGTTATCAGTAATTCCAGTATCTCGGTTAACGAAGTCAGGTAGAGCGCTTGCGGGTTATTGAGGTTTTGAAATTCCGTGCGCACTTCGGCCAGTTCCAGGTTAAGCGCCATGCGGAAGGCTTCCTGCTCGGCAGGTTTTGTAAGCCAGCCCTCAGGCTGAGCAGCCAGTTTAATGATGAATAAAAAAAGGCAGACGGTTAAGCCTGCCTTTCGTAGTTGTAATGTAATCAGTTTATCCAACGGCTTTTCGTCTGCGGGTTGTTGTGGCGGGCGCACCGGCTTTTTTTGGCTTATCGCTGTCGTCCAGCGAATCCATATCCACATCAGCTAAGATACGACCGGAATGTTCGTCAATCACGATTTTTTTCTTCTCCCGTATTTCTGCGATTTTTTGGGGCGGAATAACAATATTACACCCTTCGGCAGCACCGCGCACCACGCGAACTACGGCCAGCCCGTTAGACAGGCTGCTGCGCAGCCGGTCGTAATATTTCAGCAGGTTTTTGTCTTCAATTTTTTTAACAGCTTTTTCACGTTCGGCCAGCAGTTTCTTTTCCTCTTCCTCGCTCTCCTGCAGGATGCCGTCCAATTCCTGCTTTTTGTTGGCCAGGTGCTCGCTGCGTTCTTTAATCAAGGCTTCGGTTTTCTCTATTTCTTCTTTTTTGGCAGCTGTCAACTCTTTGCCTTCCTTTACTTTCTTTTCGCAAATCTGGATTTCCAATTCCTGCAGTTCAACTTCCTTGGTAATGGCATCGAACTCGCGGTTGTTGCGTACGTTCTTTTGCTGTTCGTTGTACTTTTTTATGAGCTTTTCGGCTTCTTTAATGCCTTCCTTGCTTTTTTTGATATTGTCCTCGATTTCTTTCAGTTCGGCCTGGTGGCGCTGCAGGCGGGTATTATACCCCTCGATTTCGTCTTCCAGGTCCTGCACCTCATCGGGCAGGTCGCCCCGCAGTTTTTTAAGTTCGTCAAGTTTGCTGTCAATGGTTTGCAGTTTTACAAGCGCTTCGAGTTTTTGTGCTACGGTCTGGGTTTCCATTCAGGTAATGTAACTTATTGGATTTGTGATAGTTCCGGAAAAATTGACTGCAAAAGTAGGAAATTTTTGGCTTAAAAGTGCTACCAACAACTCTTTGGTGAATACCTCGCTTTCGTAATGGCCGATATCAGCAACAATAATCCGGTTATCGGCATCAAAAAATTCATGGTACTTAAAGTCGGCCGAAATAAAAACCTGGGCCCCGGCCCGGATGGCCTGGGGTAAAAGAAAAACCCCGGAGCCCCCGCAAACAGCAATTTTTTTAACGGGGTTATTGATAATTGATGTATGACGGATAATAGGAAGGTTCATTGCATTTTTTAGCCTTTTCAGGAAGGCAATAGGCTCTTCGGCTTCAGCCAGCTCACCGATTATTCCGGAGCCGACCTCCTGGTTCAGGTTATTTAGCGGGGTAAGGTAGTAGGCTACTTCTTCATACGGATGGCTTTTTTTAAGCGCGGTTACTATCTCGCTTTCTTTATAGGCTGGAAATATCACTTCAGCTCTTGTTTCATTTACAACCTCTTGCGTATTGACCTTGCCGATATGCGGATTGGCTTCCTGGTTCGGCATGAATGTTCCTGTACCTTCGGTTTGAAAACTGCAGTTTTTGTAATTGCCAATCTGACCGGCACCTGCGCTATACAGCGCGGTAAGTACGGCTTCGGTATGGTGGTGTGGAATAAATGTTACCAGTTTAACCAGGGTGCCGGATTTCGGAGCGAGTATCTGCAGGTTTGTGAGGCCAATCTTTTCGGCAATTTTCCGGTTCACGCCTGTATGAACATTATCAAGGTTGGTGTGAATGGAATAGATAGCGATATTATGCTGTACTGCTTTGATGACGGTGCGCTCCACGTAATTGCTTCCGGTTAGCTTTTTCAGCCCTTTAAAGATAATTGGATGGTGGGCAACAACCAGGTTACAGTTGGTTTTGATCGCCTCGTCAACAACCGCCTCTAAACAATCTAATGTTACCAGAATGCCGGTTACGTCCTGTTCGGGCGAACCGGTTAACAGGCCGGAGTTATCATACGTTTCCTGATAAGCCAGTGGAGCTATTGACTCCAGGTAGCGGGTAACCTCTTTAACCTTCATAACTATGTGGTGGTTAATCGTATTTTTGCAAGGGTGTTTAAATGCGTCCTCAAGTTAAAGCATTTCATGTCGGTTTTTAAGTTTCTTCTGCTTCCGCTGGCCATGTTGTACGATGTGGTAACCAGTATTCGTAACAGCCTGTACGATCGCCAGTTGAAGCCTTCGGCCCGGTTTGATTTTCCGATAATCGGCATCGGTAACCTGGCCGTAGGAGGGACCGGTAAAACACCCATGGTTGAGCACCTCATCCGCCTGCTTTCATCCCGGGTAAAGGTAGCCACTTTAAGCAGGGGATATGGACGTAAAAGCAGCGGCCTGCGCTTTGCCGGTAAACAGGATACACCTGCTACCATTGGTGATGAACCCATGCAGCTATTTTCAAAATACGGCAACCAGATTGTTGTTACCGTGTGCGAAGATCGGGCCTTCGCCATTCCGCATATTTTGCAGGAACATCCGGAGGTTGGAGTTATTGTGCTGGATGATGCCCTGCAGCACCGCAGGGTAACGCCAGGATTTATGATTTTATTGACAGACTACCATCGTCCTTTTTATGCGGACCATGTGCTGCCGTACGGACGCCTGCGCGAGGGCAGGGAAGGTGCGTTGCGTGCCAATGTGATTATAGTAACCAAATGCCCGCATGACATTTCGGAAGAGCAGATGATGATAATGGAAAATGCCATTCACACAGTTGCTCACCGGCCGGTATTTTTTTCAACTATACGCTATGGCGAGCCGGTACCTGCTGCTGATGCGGGTACTTTTATACCTGATGTTGTGCTTGTTTCAGGAATAGCCAATCCCATGGTGCTGGAAAATTATGTTGTAAAAAATTTTACACTCCTTCATCATTTCCGGTTTCGCGATCACCACAACTATTCAACAGCAGAGTTGAGAAAAATAGTAAACTTTATTTCGAAGCAAACTAAACCTGTTTCGGTACTTACTACCGAGAAGGATGTTGTTAAACTGATTGCTAATAATAACCGTTTCTGGGCCGGTAAGCTTAATCTTTTTTACCTGCCTATTGAAATGGAGATTATCCGAAATGGTAAGGATTTTGATACGCTGGTACTGGACTATTTAAAACGTGCAACTCCGCAATAAATTTTTTGGTTTAATGGTAGTGGGGCTGATGGTCATCCCCTGCGCAGTTCTGGCGCAGGAAGAAGAGGAACGTCCGCGCGTTGGCTCCCGCATTATTGACGACACCACCCGGCAGATTTACGGACCGACAACTTCACGGTTTTTTACCAGGGATGAAATTTTTTACAACCGTTGGCAAACCTACCCGATTGACACAGTCATCCGTAATTTTCACCGCTTTGGGTATGTTGATTGGTACGAAAATATGTATCAGGACCTCGGAAATATAGGTACAGCCATAACCCCAATCTATGGCGGGCCCGCTGAAACAATTGGCGCCCGTTCAGGATTTGATTCCTATAATTTGTATTGGAATACTGAGGTACCGTTGTATTTCAACACCCGTTCACCTTACTCCAACATGCACGTTATATTAGGTGGTAAAGGCCGCTCGGTTACACATGTAACCTACAGCCGCAATATCAATCCCCGCCTGAATTTTGGTTTTTCCTTCAACGGATTATTTATTGATAAACAGGTACAGCGACAAGGTAAGGGCGACAGGAATGTAAGAAGTAATTATTATGATATCTTTTTAAGTTATCACAGCAGAGACAGTTCGTATGTGCTGCTGGCGAATTTCAGACGAATGTATCACCGGGTTTTTGAATATGGCGGAGTAAAGCTGGATAGTACATATGTTGTTGAAGACTTATTCAAGATCAATGCCCAACCCTGGCTTGAAAATGCCGAGAGCAACGATTTGCGAAGAAATTATCACCTGTACCATCAGTATAAACTGGGTAACGCGTTTCAACTGTATCATCAGTTTGACAGCCACCGTCAGCGTAACCAGTTTCTTGACGGTACCGAGCCAAACGGAACTGTTTTTTTTGATGCCGTTGTAGTGGATAGCGCCACCACGAAAGACCAGGTCAAGTTTAATACTCTTCGAAACGAACTGGGTGTTAAAGGAAATGTACTTAAAATTTTCTACAACGGGTTTGTTACATTCAGAAACTTTGCAATGAACTACAAATACTTCAACGAAGATTATTTTTATTGGCCAACCACAGGCACCGAGTTTTATGTAGGCGGCCGGATGATAGTGGATGTGAAATCGTGGGTAAAGGTTTTTGGACAGGCCGAATGGATGCTTGACGATCGCTACCGGATTAACGCAGCCATTCAATCCCGGTGGTTTGAAACTTCTATCGAGCGGTCAGTTTACTCACCCTCCTTCTTGCAACAGGCCTACCGGGGCAGTCATGATGTGTGGATGAATAATTTTAATAATACTGAAGCCAGCCGGATAAAAGGCAACCTGATTGTTAAGTCGAGGCGATTGGGTTTCTATCCCGGTGTCAGCTTAAGCACCTTTCGGAATCTGGTCTTCTTTAAGAAAGGTGATTACGGTATTGATCAGACCGTGTTACCGATTCAAACCGAAGGATTTCAGACCCTGATCAATCCGGAACTGCGGCTAACTGCTACGGTAATAAAAAATCTGTCCTTTAATGTTACGGGTATTTATACAGAAGTGCTTGAGAATGCCGGTGATGCGATTCAGGTGCCGCGTCTTTTTGTAAACAGCCAGTTGGCCTATTCAAATATCTGGTTTGGCGGCAATTTCGATTTTCAGGTTGGGGTGGATGCTCATTGGAAGTCTACATATTATGCATACGGTTATGACCCCGTTATTCAGCAGTTCTATCAGCAAAAAGAAGTTAAAGCACCCGATTTCCCCGTGATTGATGTCTTTCTGAATGCCAAGGTGCTGCGTGGCCGTATTTTTTTACGGTACCATAATTTATTTAAGGCTTTCAGCAACACAGGCCCGGTACCTACGCCTGGTTATCCGGGTGTGCGCAACGTAGTTGATTTTGGATTTGACTGGTCGTTTTATGACTAAGAAAACCGCTAAGGATAAATACACACTTGGGTTGGAATTGCCCACCGATCCACGCTGGGCCGATATGGCCGGTAAGAATATACACGATGTACTTGTTGATCATGCCTACTGCGAACAGAAGGCGGCATCGTCATGCATTTCGCTTATCGTTCAATACCCGGATAAAGAAAAACTGGTTGAAGTGCTAACCCCGGTGGTTGCTGAAGAGTGGAATCACTTTGAACGGGTGGTAGATGAATTGAAGAAACGGAAACTGCCGCTGGGCAGGCAACGCAAGGACGAATACGTGGAGGCTCTTCAGAAAATTATCCGCAAAGGAGGTAGCCGCGAAGAACAACTGGTTGAAAAACTGCTGCTGAATGCGCTGATTGAAGCGCGCAGTTGCGAGCGGTTTAAAATGTTATGGAAAAACATACCGGATAAAGCCCTTTCGGAATTTTATTATGAACTGATGGTATCCGAAGCGGGTCATTACAAAAACTTTCTTTCATTAGCCAGGCAATACCGCCCCGCTGCCGAAGTAGACAGGCGCTGGCGCGAATTGCTTGAACAGGAAGCGGAGATTATCCGCCACCTGAAAGTCCGCCCCGACCGGATGCACTGATTATTTTTTAATGACAAATTTAGAGCTTGAGGTGCCTCCGGAAGTTTGTAATAAAAAAAAGTAAACTCCATCAGGCCGGTTACCCAATTCAAGGCTTTGCTCATGTTTTCCGGCAGGCTTTTGCCCCAGGTTTTGCTGAGTTAACAATTTGCCGGTCGGATCAATAACTTTCAGGTTTACATACGAACGTTGTTTCAATTCAAACGCAGCCGTTATAAAATCATTAGCCGGATTCGGGTACAGGCTGAATTGCTGAACAACGGTTTCAGGATTTTCTATGCCGGTGGGCGCCATCTGTATGTTCACAAAATCAATGGCCCATCCCCATGCATTGGTGGTTGGACTGGTTTTTATACGAAAACGGATGAGCACCTCATCACCATCGTTAAATGTTTCAGTAAGGTCAATTACATGATCAACAAACATCGATTTATTTCCCGGCTGGCCGGCCGTATATGCCGAAAGCCAGGCCGGATCATGGGCGGCATCGTAGGCTGGAGCCAGGGCAATCCAGTCCAATCCGTTGGTAGTTGCTTCAACTACCACATAATCGTTAACCGGCTCAACAATGGCGATATCGCGATAGTGAAGAAGCGGTGAGGCGGCATTTACTTTTACCGGGTGCCGGATGATTAACTGATATTCAAAATTATTTACGTAACTATGTTGTGTTTGCAGGTTACTGCGTTCGTTGTTGTTGCCACCCGGTGTGGTTTGCAACGAAAGTCCGGTAACGGTTAAATCCGATGTAGTTTTGAAATACGTTGAATAGGTGTCTTCCAACGACAGTATATCGAGGTGGTTCAGTGGATAGGTTATCGAATGTACCGGGCCGTTACCCTTGAAACCAATTAGTTTTAAGTCCTTGTTTCCCGGGGTCAGGTCAGAAACGCTAAGGACTATTTCGGAAGGAACGGTGGCCGGCAGACTACCTATTTTTGTTGCTCCCGCAAAAACCTGTACGCTGTCGAAGTTTTCCTCCACTTTTACTTTCAGTTTTAGGTCCTCTTGGGGCGAAGTTCCTGATGCAACTACCTCAGGCTTTTTGAAAGGAGTTTGCAGGGCATCAATCGTAGCTGTCCAGATGCCGCGGCCGTGAGTGGCAATTACTACCTGGTCGTCCTGGCCTTTCATATCCCACACGGAAACTTTTGGAAATTCATCAATCAGGGCCCACGTTTGGCCGTTATCCAGGGACTCAATAATGCCAATTTCAGAACCTACCCAGATGATGTTCGGATTATCGGGCCTTACGTACAGGCAATACACGGCAACATCAGGGAACCCGGTACTGCTCTCAGCATTGTTGCCGAAGCCGGAAATATCCTGCCAGGTTTGGCCCAGATCGGTCGTGCGCAGCACTTTTGGTGCATCAGCAAAGGAGAACAGGGCATAGGCCGTGTTCGGTTCAAACGGATGCGATGCCAGTTTGCTGATGGTGCCCAGAGTGACATCCGTGAAGTTGTTTGTTAGGGTAAAGGAAAGTCCGCCATTGGTTGATACGTGTAAGTTTCGTGTGGCCGACATGCCGCTGCCGGCCCATACAATGTTGGCATTGGCCTGTGAAACCTCTACATCGAGAAATGTACTGGCGCCCCATTTTTCGGTTATCGGGGTGAGTGTCCAACTGGTGCCAAAGTTGGTTGACCGGAAAACTCCTGATGAGGTTACCGTAAAAATCGTTTCGGGGTTGAGCTTGGAGTTGGCAAGCTTTGAAATAAAGGGCGATGTTCCGGTAATGCCTGATGTTGCGGGCGTCCAACTGTTGCCACCATTGGTCGACCTGGAGAAATTATTAAACTGCGAGCCGCCAATCAGTTTCTGGTCGTCCAGGCTGTGCCACAATACTTCAAACCCATCACCGCCCAGGTTAAACACGTAGTTGGTAGTGGCGGATGCGACTGTGTTGGCTGGTGATTTCCACGTGCCGTTATCCTGCATACCACCAAAATATTCGTCTTTGCCGGGCCGTTTGTCAGCACCGTAAAACTGGCTGGTGTTGTACGTGTTGCCCGCCATCGTCCAGTTACCTTGTGCGATGCCTGGCGATGAGGAGGTATTCGAAACGAATAATCCGCCATCGTTGGCTACCAAAATTTTGTAGGTGCTTCCGGACATGGGGATGATTACAATATTGTGTTGATCAGGGTGCATATCCACCCCAAAAGTCTGGAAACGGTTTTTACCATCGAACTGGTTGTACGCATCCGAAACGGTTATGGTGGAGGCATTAAGTTTAGGAACGGACGTAAACAAAAACCTCAATTGCGACTCAACTACATCACCCGGCCACGATTTTCCCTCGGCCAGGTAAGGCCAGATGTTGTACATCATATTGAATACCTGCCCTCCATTAACTGCAATGCTGGGGCTTGGCGCTGAAGCATTATAGGTTACGTTATTTACATAAACATACTCGCGGCTTTGCTGAAGGGCTGTGCCATCTGTATTGAAGTTGATCAGGTTGAATTGGCCGTCACGGCCCTGGTCGCGGAAAGAAACCATCAGTTGCCGGTTGTTTGTAATATCCCAAACTTCAAAAGGAACATCTACGTAATCGGTGTAAGAATAATTTGCTTCGGGCACACCTGAAGTGGCTCCTTCAGGGACCAAGAACCGGTGTGCTTTCTGTGATTTGCCCGGCCCGAAGCGGAGTTCCACTGATATGGAATTGGCCTGCGGCCCTACCTGAAAGTTGCCGTTGGAAGCCCCGGTAAACGTGACCAGTTCCATAAAACTTTGTGTGGCATTTTGTTGCAGCGAATAGGAGCCCACGCTGGTTGAGCCCCCCGTTAGTTGGGTGCGAAAAAGATTTACACCGCCATAATAAACAATGTTCGCATTAAACGGATCGCAGGCAATGGTGTTATCATACCAGCCTTGTCCGCCCAAAAAGTTAACACCGGTTCCGTTAAAGGTTACATCAACCAGTGACCAGCTTGTTCCGCCATTATCCGACATGTATAAATCAGAATTGGTGCCCGAAAGGCTACCCTCAGTGCTGGCAAATATTCGGTTAGGGTTTACCGGTGATACCGCAATCTCCACGCGGCCGGTTATGTTCATCCCGGTGTTTGATGCGGACCAGGTTTGCCCGCCATCGGTAGATTTGAGCACGCCAAAGCCGTTACGGGTAGCATACTGAATGTTAAAATTACCGGGCGTGGCCTTTAAATCCTGAATAAACGAAAGCGTTGAAGTCTGCGTCCAACTGGTTCCGCCATTGGTGGTACGGTAAATGCCGTTGTTGGTAGCAACAATTACAACATCGGCATCGGCCGGATCGATAATTAGCCGATTTACATCATTGAAGCCAGCGGTAGATGGAAGGTAAGTCCAGGTAATACCCCGATCGGTTGATTTAAATATACCGTTGCCATTTACGCCATCTACATTACCAAATCCTTCGCCTGTACCGCAGTACATAATGTTATTGTTTGATTCGGCCATGGCGATAACGGTGGTAGCCAGGTTGGGTAAATCCGGAGTAAGCAGCGTCCAGCTCTGGCCGGCATTGGTGGTTCTCCAGATGCCTCCGGCCACCGAGCCGGCATACCACGTGTTGCGCTGTGGGTCAATCGGGTCAACTATCAGTCCACGGGTACGGCCCGGCACGTTGGCAGGTCCGCGTTCGGTCCATGCCAATACACCATTGCTTTGCTGGCGGCCGGCTTTTTTGCGTGCGGCCTCGGTTTTGGCTTTCAGTAGCTCTTTTATCTTATAACCCTGCTGATAGCCGGGTTTATCCTGGCTCTCCCTTGTGCGTATGCCTCTGTGGAAAAGTATAAACTGTTCAGGAGCATCCACATGGTCTTCAGCAGTTTCTTTGTTGTTTACTGAAACACCTGCTGCATTGTTAAGCGGATTAAAATAAATAACCCCCAGAATGGAAACACAAAATGCAGTTGTTAGTAAAATGATTTTATTGAATGACATCGTGTTCAGGGTTTTCTTGTCTGTACGCTGATGATTTTCCTGTGTATGTTTTCTGGTTCTGTATCTTTTATAATACCCGGAGAGTCAACAACTTCCAGTTCATTATCGTTAAGCCATTTGATGTAACCCGGCAAAAAAGAGCCCCGTGTTATTATTTTTCGGGAGGCCGCTTCAACAACAAGGTAGTCTTTCCGACCTGTTGCGGGTTCCGCATTTTCTGCAATACACAACGCAATGTCTTTTGATTCATTATAGACTAAAACAGAACCGGGTAATTGGGTTTGGATAAAATTTTCAAAAGAAGATTGTTTAATCGGCTTTGTCGGTTGGCACGATTGAAGGAGGGCAAAACTGCCAATGAGTACAATTAATGGTAGTGGCATCTGTCAAAGATAACAACTGGCAGTCAATCAGGTTTTCTGCTTTTTCTTTTTTGCCGCAGGGAACAGCACATTGTTCAGAATAAGCCTGTATCCGGCAGAATTGGGGTGCTGGTTCAGGTCGGTATGTTCTTCGCCTACCTGGTGCTGGTAATCTTCCGGGTCGTGGCCGCCATAAAACGTCCAGAATCCTTTGCCTAAAACGCCATGCAGGTATTTGGCTTCTTTTATTTCTTTGTTCTCGGCCATAATCACTACATCGGGTTTGATGAGGTGCTTTTTAAAGCCGGTGGTCTGTCCGAAAAATCCTTTAATCACTTTTGAGTGATTTTGGGTGAGCATGGTAGGTATCGGGTCCCACTTGGCTGAGAATTCAAACAATGTAAAGTAGTCATTATCCTGTCGCAGCCCGCGCTCGTGCGGTTGGTTGTCAATATTGGAAAATTCATATTGGTAGGGGTCGCGCACCAGCTTGAAATCGGCAAAGGCCAGCGTACGTTCAAAGTCAAGTTTCTCCTGCGCGCGCGGGTCGGCCGGGTCGCCATCGTACATACGCTCGCAGATGTCAATACCTTCGGCTGCCAGGGCAATATCGTAGCTGTCGGTGGCTGAGCACATGGCAAACATAAAACCGCCACCGGCCACAAACTCTTTTATCTTTTTTGCCACCGCCAGTTTCAGTTGCGATACTTTATGAAACCCGTGTTTACGGGCCATCTCTTCGGCTTCCTTTTGCTGCTCAATATACCAGGGCATATGGCCAAACGAGTTGTAAAATTTTCCATACTGGCCGGTAAAATCTTCGTGGTGCAGGTGCAGCCAGTCGTATTTCGGCAACATGCCGGCCAGTACTTCATCATCATAAACAACATCATACGGTATCTCGGCATAGTTCAGCACCAGGGTAACGGCATCATCCCATGGCTGAGCAGTTTTTGGCGAGTACACGGCAATGCGCGGGTACTTTTCCAGTTTCATTATGTCGTAGTTCAGGGCTGGGCTGGCAATCTCGCTGATGATTTGGTTGGCCTGGGCAGAAGAGATGATTTCAAAACTAACCCCGCGCACCACCAGTTCGTTCTGGATGGCCGGGTGATACTGGCACATAAAGCTGCCTCCCCGGTAATTCAGCAGCCAGTCAACCTCGGTTTCGGAGCGTAAAATCCAGTAGGCGATGCCATAGGCCTTCAGGTGGTTGGCCTGCCGCTCGTCCATGGGTATAAAGATGTAATTGGCTACTGCCACCCTTATCACAAGCAACAACCCGAATAAAACCGCTGCACGCATGGTATTTTGCTTACTTTTAAAACCGAATGCCAAAGTTACCGGTTATAACTTCAAAAAACAGGCCTGTAGTGTAACATTTGGCTGTTCTTTTCAACGTATTAGCACACTAAATCTGTTTCATGAATCTGCTGGAAAACGTAAAAGAAGGGTTGCGGTCAGTGCAGGCCAATATGCTTCGCTCGGTCATTACAGCTCTGATCGTAGCTATTGGTATTACTGCGTTGGTGGGCGCCTTAACGGCTGTTGATGGTATTGAAAAGTCGGTTACTGAAAGCCTCACATCGCTTGGTGCCAATTCGTTCGACATTGAGTCGAAATCCAACCGGGGGCAAAGCCAGCAGGGTGTGCTTGAAAAAAGTTACCCGCGTATAACCATGCGGCAGGCGCAGATGTTTGCCGATGAGTTTGAATATCCGGCCAACGTAAGTATATCGGCAATGCTAACGATGGTGGCTGAGATAAGCCGCAACTCAAAGAAAACCAACCCGAACGTTAATGTGATGGGCGCTAATGCAGATTATGCCATGATTAAAGGGCTTGAGTTTGTGCAGGGCCGCAACATTTCGGAGTTGGAGTTTAACTACGGGGCCCAGGTAGCCATTTTGGGAGATAAGATCAGGCAAGCGCTTTATGATGAAAACGAGCCGGTAGAAGGAACTGAAGTAACTATTTTGGGATCACGTTTTCGGGTAATTGGCGCACTGGCTCCAAAAGGAGGATTTGGCGATCCGAGTTCCAATTTTGATAACATGATTATCATCCCGTTAAAAAAAGCTAACCAGATGGCCAAAGGTCGCAGTTTATGGTACCGGATAACCGTAGCCATTACAGACCCCACGCAGGTTGACTTTGCCATGGGCGAAGCCACTGCGCTGATGAGGCGCATCCGGGGCGACCAGCCGGGCCGGGAAGATTCGTTTGTGGTGGACAACAACATTACCTTGCTGGAGCGCACCTCCGAGATAGCCGGGTACATTCGCACGGCCGGTTTTGGGTTGGGGTTTGTAACGCTGCTTGGTTCGGCCATTGCGCTTATGAATATTATGCTGGTTTCGGTTACCGAGCGTACCCGCGAAATTGGCGTACGCAAGGCGCTGGGTGCCACTCCGCTGCGCATCCGGCAACAGTTTGTTATCGAAGCCATTGTGGTATGCGTGCTGGGAGGATTGCTGGGAATTTTGTTGGGCATTTTAGCAGGCAATGCCGGGGCCAAGTTTATGGGCATGAAGAATTACATTATACCCTGGTTCTGGATTTTCTTCGGGTTGTTTGTGTGCGTGGTGGTCGGCCTGCTTTCCGGATACTACCCGGCTCATAAGGCATCCAAGCTCGATCCGATCGAATCGCTTCGCTTTGAATAAGCAAAAAACTCGTTGAACTAAAACTCCTGTCTTCGGGCAGGAGTTTTTATTTTTGCGCTCCCGGAGAGATGCCAGAGCGGTCGAATGGGACGGTCTCGAAAACCGTTGTACGGGCAACTGTACCGAGGGTTCGAATCCCTCTCTCTCCGCTAACCGTATTCTGTTTGATTACCACCAGACTTCATCAGCAGTTTGCCGATATATTTAGTTCTTCACCTCTTGTTGTTCGGGCACCCGGGCGAATAAACCTGCTTGGCGAACATACCGATTACAATGAAGGCTTTGTGTTACCGGCTGCCATTAATTTTACGGCCCATGTTGCAATAGCCAGGCGTAACGACAACCGGGTGGTGCTCTATTCGGCTGAATTTCATGAAACTTACGAAACAGATTTACCGAGCCTTCATCCTGTTAAAAACTGGCCTGATTATGTAACCGGAGTTGTGGCTCAGTTATTGAAAAACGATTTCCGGTTGAGTGGCTTTAACCTGATACTCACAAGTAACATACCCATTGGCGCAGGGCTATCTTCTTCGGCTGCTGTTGAATGTGCTGTTGGTTATGCATTGAATAAACTTTTTGATCTGAAAATTGAAACGCTGCAATTGGCCCGCATCGCCCAACGTGCCGAACACGAATTTGCCGGAACCATGTGTGGAATTATGGACCAGTTTGCCAGTTTGTTTGGCAGAAAAGATCATGTGGTGAAATTGGATTGCCGTTCGTTAGAACACCAGTACCTGCCATTTCAATTTACGGGTGTAGAAGTAGTTTTATTGGACACGGGAGTGAAGCACGCACTGGCATCATCGGAATATAATACACGCAGACAAGAATGCGCTGAGGGAGTTTCGGTGATTGCAAAAAAATACCCACAGGTAAGCAGCTTACGCGATGCAACTGCTGTAATGGTTGATGAGTGTATTCCAACCAACTCAGTTATCTATAATCGTTGCCGGTATGTGGTGGAGGAAAATGAGCGCCTGCTGGCCGCCTGTGATGATCTGATGAACAGGGATATACTGGCGTTTGGTAAAAAAATGTTCCAAACACATAGCGGTCTATCCAACCTCTACGAAGTAAGTTGCCCGGAACTGGATTTTCTGGTTAAGCATACGAAGAATATGCCCGGAGTACTTGGCGCCCGCATGATGGGCGGAGGTTTTGGCGGTTGCACCATCAATCTGATAAACTCCGATCAGGTTCAATCCGTTATTGACAGCGCATCCTCCGCTTATCGCCTGGAAACAGGAAAAACCTTAATGACGTACCGGGTGTCTTTGGCTGATGGTGCCTCTGTCACAACTCGTTAATGCTGGTTTGATAATTGCCTGAATTGTGTTTTTAGTATTAAAACGGCATATTTAGCGTTTATGAAGTTCGCATTCTTAAGTATAATGCCACGGTTAAAGGCTCTCCTGCTAGCGTTATTCTGCTTTTCTGGCATCTTTCTAAACCAGGTACAGGCGCAAAAAAAAGGCGAAACGTCTTATTTCAAGGTTTCAGACGTTAGATATTCTCAAAAGGCTAAAGACGCACGGTTTAATTCCCTTGATATTTATATGCCCCGTAAGGGCAGCAATTCTCCCGTAATCATCTGGATTCATGGCGGTGTATGGACATTCGGTGATAAAACTGATGTGGATAATAAGCCGGAATATTTTACTTCTCGCGGATACGTTTTTATTTCCATTAACCACCGGCTTTCGCCTGATGCAAAATTTCCGGTACATGTGCAGGATGTTGCCGATGCAGTTGTATGGGTTTATAACAACCTGGTTCATTACAGCGGAGATCCGTCAAAGATTTTTTTAATGGGCTATGCATCAGGCGCCCACCTGGCGGCACTGGTCTCGCTTAACGAGCACCTGTTAAAGGAAGCTGGCGGTTCGTTGAATTTTATTAAAGGTGTGGTGTTGTTAGATGGTGTTGGGTTCGACATGGTATCTACCATGCCCGATGCTGTTAGTAAAGTACGCGAGTGGTGTATTGATACGTTTGGCGATTCGCCCGATAACTGGGCCGATGCCAGCCCGGTGAGCTATGTTAAAGCCGGTGGCATGGCGCCACCCCATTTAATTATTTATGCCGGTACAAAAAGTCCAACCGAAAAGGATGCTGTGTTACTCGCCAAAAAACTAACCGAAGCCGGCATCAAAAACAAAGTGATGAATTACAGTAAGAAAAGTAACTTATCGATAAACAAAGAACTCGGTAAAGACGATGATAAGGTTGCTGAGGATATTCTTGTATTCCTCCATGAATGCCTGCGCTGATCTTCAGAGCAGTGGCTCGATAATTTTTACCAGGTTGGCGGCTACAATTTTATGCCCTTCAATATTAGGGTGAATGCCGTCTGGCAGATTGAGTTTTTCGTTACCCGCAACACCTTCAAGCAGAAAGGGGATAAGCACCGCATTGTTTTTTTTGGCTAAATCCGGAAACAGTGCTTTAAAACCTGCTGAATATTCAGGCCCCATGTTGGGTGGAACCAGCATACCTGCAACGACAATTTTTGTTTTCGGGAATTTTGCTTTCACTTTGTTAATAATAGCCTGCAGGTTGGCGCGTGTTTGCTCAAGCGGCAGGCCGCGAAGGCCGTCATTAGCGCCTAACTCCAAAATAAAAATGTCAACGGGTTGCCGCAGCATCCAGTCAATCCGGGTAAGCCCGCCTGCCGAAGTTTCACCGCTCAACCCGGCATTAATCACCCGGCAGGGCTTGCCTTTCGCATTGAGTTGCTTCTCTACCAGGGCCGGAAACGCCTCTTCGGGCGAAAGCCCATAGCCGGCCGTCAGGCTGTCGCCAAAAAAAAGGATGGTCCGTTTCGGGATTGTATCCTGCAACAGCATCAGTCCAACAATAAACAACACGGATTTTAATACCATAAATCAAACTTAAGCCCCAAGATTGAAACAATTTTAAGACATTACACTTTTATTACTGAATACGACAAGCAAAAAACCATGACACAACCCGTTCTTCAGGCCGATAACCTAACAAAAACCTATTTATCAGGTAGCGCCCCGCTAACAGTACTCAACAACGTAAGTTTCGCTGTGAGGCAAGGTGATACACTGGCCATTATCGGCCCATCCGGAAGCGGCAAAACCACCTTGCTTGGGCTGTGTGCGGGCCTGGATGTACCCACCAGTGGTACGATAACACTAATGGGCTTTAAACTTAATTCCATGACCGAAGACGATCGGGCTTACATCCGCAATCAGTTCCTGGGCTTTGTATTTCAGAATTTTCAACTATTACAAACCTTAACAGCACTTGAAAATGTGATGGTTCCGCTGGAATTGCGTGGTGAAAAAAATGTAGCCGCAAGGGCGGTTGAATTACTGAAACGCGTAGGATTGGCTGATCGGCTCCATCATTACCCGTCACAACTATCAGGTGGTGAGCAGCAGCGGGTAGCCATGGCGCGGGCGTTTATCACAAACCCTAAAATTCTGTTTGCTGACGAGCCTACCGGTAATTTAGATGATGAAAATGCCAGGCATCTTACCGAGTTGTTGTTTAAACTAAACCAGGAGGAAGGTACTACACTGGTATTGGTAACGCACAACCTGGAGCTGGCTCAAAAAACCAACCGCATCCTGCGTATGCGCGGTGGTGAATTGATTGAAGATTCATCCGCTGTTTCAATTGTAGAATCATGATTGAATACACCATCCGGTTAAAACGGAAATCAAAAAACATTTTTGGAGACGGCTGGGTTTGGCGCATGGCCTTGCGCGATGCGCGCCATAATGGTTCACGGTTGGCTCTATTCATGGCATCGCTGGTGGCCGGTATCATGGCCATGGTGGCGCTCGATTCGCTGAACAACGGGCTGCAGAAAGACATCGACCGCAATGCCAAAGAATTACTGGGTGCGGATATGCTGGTAAATGCCAGCAGGCCATTTGAACCGGAATTGATAAGCCTGTTTGATTCCATTCCTCATCCACAGGCCGATGAAGCCGATATGGCATCGATGGTGCTGTTTGTCAATTCAGGAAACTCAAGATTAATCAGGTTGGTTGCTCTGCGCGGTGCATTTCCTTTTTACGGAAAGATAGAGACACTGCCTGCTGATGCTTACGAAAAGATGAAGACCGGAGGACATGCTTTGCTTGATGAAACCTTAGCCAGCCAGTATGAAGTGAGTTCAGGCGACACGATTAAGATTGGGAACTATAGATTTCCGGTGGCCGGTGTGGTAACCAAGATTCCGGGTGGGGGAGGGATATTAGCAACCTTCACCCCCTCGGTATATATCGCATGGGCCGATTTGGATTCAACCCGGCTGGTGCAGTATGGCAGTAGGGTTAACTACCGAAAATACATAAAAACCGCCAGTGATGCACAGGCAGTTGAATTGGCCGGTAAACTTAAACCACTGGCGCGCAAATACGGCCATGGATTTGATGATGTGGAGGAACGCAAGCGCGAGTTGGGCGAAGCGTTTCAATCGGTATATCGTTTTTTTTCGTTACTGGCATTTATAGCGCTTATTCTGGGCTGCATTGGTATTGCCAGCTCGGTGCACCTGTATTCACGCGAAAAAAGAGCCGAGGTAGCTGTGCTCCGCTGTGTTGGTTCCTCAGGCTGGCAAGCCTTTAATATTTTCTTTATTCAGATATTTTTTCTAAGCATACTTGGCAGTTTTGTTGGTTCATTGCTCGGTATTGGTATTCACCAACTACTTCCAATCCTCTTTGGTAACCTGGTGCCGGTGGAGATTAATTTATCAGTTTCGTGGCTATCGGTTATAAAAGGTATGTTGCTGGGTACGCTTATGGGCACGTTGTTTTCAATGTTGCCGCTACTGTCGATCCGGTTTGTGCCTCCGCTTACGGTACTCCGGGGGGAGTTTGAGGCCGGAAAAATTTTTTCAAAAGCAAAAGTTGCAGCGCTTGCCGGTGTAGTATTGTTCCCGGTTGCGTTTGCAGTTTGGCAAACCGGTGAAACGGTAACGGGTTTCTTTTTTGTTACTGGTTTTCTGGTGGCACTGGGTATGCTGGCATTGGTAGCATTGCTTTTGTTGCGGGCCGTGCAAAAGTTTTTTCCGGTCCGGGCTTCCTTTGTTTGGCGGCATGCACTTGCCAACCTGTTCAGGCCAAATAACCAGAGTCGTGTGCTGATGGTAACCATCGGTCTCGGTGCATTTTTAGTGGCTACACTCAATATTATTGAAAAGAGTTTACTCAGCCAGGTTGAATTCAGTGGTCGTGAAAATCAATCGAATACCATACTGTTTGATATCCAGCCTTCGCAAAAAGAGGGTGTTATTGCGCTGATAAAAGCCAATGACCTTCCGGTAAACCAGGTGGTGCCGATTGTTACATGCCGCCTGGCCGAGGTAAAAGGGAAACCAATTGATCTGTTGCAACGCGACACCACCGATGGCATACCCAACTGGGCGCTAACACGTGAGTACCGTGTAACCTATCGCGACAGCCTGCATCATTCCGAAGAATTGATTAAAGGCGAGTTGCAGCGCAAAACTTCCGGTCGTGACTCGGTGTGGGTAACTATTTCGGAGGGTATGCACGAGAACCTCGAAGTAGCCGTGGGCGATTCGCTGGTGTTTGATGTGCAGGGTGTGCCGGTTAAAGTGCGCATCAGCGGCATCCGCAAGGTTGACTGGCCTAAAGATCCTCCGAACTTCATATTTGTCTTTCCGGCAGGAGTACTGGAGGAGGCTCCGCAGGTTTTTGTTACCTCCACACGCATTACCGACCAGCAACGGGCCAATCAGTTTCAGCAGCGGTTGGTGAATGAGTACCCCAATATATCACTAATTGATCTTCGGTTGATTTTGAGTACCGTCAATGAATTGTTTGATAAACTGGGCGCAGTAATTCGTTTTATGGCGTTGTTCAGCATCATTACCGGACTGGTTGTATTGGCCGGATCAGTCACTAACAGCAAGTTTATCCGGATAAGAGAAAATGTGTTACTGCGCACGCTGGGTGCCCGTACCGGGCAAATAAACCTGATAACGTTAATAGAATATGGATATGTAGGATTATTCTCGGCCTTAACAGGTATGATTCTGTCGCTGGGCGGTGGGTACCTGCTTACAACCTTCTTCTTTAAAATTACCTTTGCTTTCAGCTGGCCGGAGTTGGTTACAACCATTGCGGGAGTAGTATTTCTTACCATGCTCATCGGCTGGTGGAACTCCCGCGAAGTGATTGCCACACCCCCGTTGCAGGTACTGCGCAAAGAGGGCTGACCGGTCGGTGAAAATCATTATCTTGGTTACTGATGTTGAAGCGAGGTATAGGTTGCCTGATTTTAATCTGCATGTTGGCTTCTTTCAGCCAACTGGCCGGTGCACAACCCGGCTTACGGTTTATTGAGAATAAAAACCAGTGGCCTGCCGATGTACATTTTGCTGCCAGCGTTCCGGGAGGGCGCGTATTTATAAAACCTGATCAATTTACTATAACCCTGCTTGAGGAACAGGCTACTCATCATCATGTTGATGAACAGCCAACGGCAATAAGTGAATCAAATGGCAAACACATTTCAGAAAACCGTCCCGTAAACGGGCATAGTGTTCAGATTAATTTCATCGGTGCCGATGAATCGGTGAGGCCGGAGCCCTTTGGTACAGTAAAGACGTATTACAATTTTTTTCTCGGTAACAGTCAGGCAACATGGGCTCCGCGTGCGGCTGCATATAACGGTGTTCTCTATCCGGGCATTTATGAGGGAATCGATCTGAAAATCTCATCGGTTGGCCAGCATCTCAAATATGATTTTATTGTTACACCCGGAGCCGACCCATCCCGGCTTTTGCTTCAGTATTGCGGTGCCGATGCGCTTGCACTCGAAAGCGGAAACCTCGTTATAAAAACTTCAGTGGGTACCGTAATTGAAAAAAAGCCCTATACCTATCAGTTGATTAATAATAAAAAAGTTGAAGTGACCAGCCGGTACCGCCTTACCGAAGACGTACTCTGGTTCGAGTTTCCAAATGGTTATGACTCCTGTTACGAACTGGTTATCGATCCGCTGCTAATCTTCTCTACCTTTTCGGGTAGCACGGCCGATAATTGGGGAAGTACAGCCACACCCGGAGAAAACGGAACCCTCTATTCTTCAGGTATCATGCGGGGGGCTCTAGGCGGAACCTTTCCGGCCACACCGGGCGCATTTCAAACTTTTTATGCCGGTGGTTATGATGTGGCGCTACTGAAGTACGACTCCACCGGCAGCCAGTTGTTGTATGCCAGTTATCTGGGCGGTTCAAGCAATGAAACGCCACACAGCATGGTAATGGATAGTAATGGCGATTTGCTGATGTTTGGCACCACCAGTTCACTGAATTTTCCTGTTACTGCCGGGGTAGTGAGCCCGTCATTTAATGGCGGATTTTTCGTTTTCTCCGATGTTATTGAACAGTATCCAAACGGATCGGACATGTTTGTGGCAAGGATCAGTCCGGCTGGTGATCAGCTAAAAGCATGTACATATTTGGGGGGGTCGTTAAATGACGGACTAAATACCTGGCCATCCGGGCCGTTGACCCGCAACTATGGCGATGAAATGCGGGGCGATATCATTACGGATGGCCAGGGTAATGTGTATATCAGTTCGGTTACTTCATCAGCAAACTTTCCTATTGTAAATGGCTTTTCGCCAGTTTACAATGGCGGTGGTACCGATGCCGTGCTTGTAAAACTTAATTCTGCACTTACGCAGATTGAGTGGTCAACCTTTATCGGGGGCAATGGGCACGATGCTGCCTATACAATTAAGTTCGATAGTCTTGGTAATATTTATACAGGCGGAGGCACAACCAGTGCCAATTTTCCGATTACACCGGGTGCTTATCAGGCCACGTATGCCGGTAATGCCGATGGCTGGATGGCCTTGGTTAATGCAACCGGAACCACTTTGCTGCACTCAACATTTACGGGTACGAATCAATATGATCAGATTTATTTCCTGGATGTGGGTACTACAGGCGATGTGTATGTGTACGGCCAGACTACCGGCCCCATGCCGGTAACACCGCGTGTATATAAAAATCCGAACAGCGGGCAGTTTGTGCAAAAACTTTCAGGTGATTTATCCACGCTGGTATTTTCCACTGTATTCGGTTCCGGTATTGGCATCCCAAATATTTCACCAACGGCCTTCCTGGTTAGTGAATGCAACAACCTGTATATGTCAGGCTGGGGAGGAGCCGTGAACATATCGCGAGGATATTGGCCGGCCACTAGCCGAACCACCGGCATGCCGGTAACGCCTGATGCGTTGCAATCAACCACATTTGGTTCGGATTTTTATTTTATCGTGCTAACCGAAGATGCTTCGGAATTATTGTACGCTACTTTTTTAGGCGGTCCGCAAACCGCTACGCATGTGGATGGCGGTACCAGCCGCTTTGATAAGAGCGGAATTGTTTACCATGCCGTTTGTGCCGGCTGCGGTGGCAGCTTCGATGACTTCCCGACTACACCTGGCGCCTGGTCCAACACCAACAACAGTTTGAGTTGCAATAATGCTGCGTTCAAGTTTGATTTGGCCTCGCTTCGCGCCCGCCTGCAAACCAATAAAGTTGATTTTTCAATGCCTGGTATTGCCGAACTGTGTTACCCGGATACACTGCGGCTTGAAAACTTCAGCACGGGGGGAGAAATTTTTGAATGGGATTTAGGTGACGGCACCAAACTTACAAAAACCGATAAGGAATCATTTCTGCATCAGTACCAGCAAGAGGGCGCCTACCTGATAAAATTAAAAGCTATTGATTTAAATACCTGTACAGCCGTTGATTCAGTACAAAAGCTGATTATGTACTATAAAAATGATGGCACTGCCCAGGACGATACCACTATTTGCCAGTACACCAATTACCAGCTCGATGCCTCGGGCGGGGTTCAATACCAGTGGATTAGCAAAGACAGTACTTTCCAATCCAATCTGCAACGGCCTTTTATTAATCCGGAGGATACAACATTGTATATCGTTACAATTACCGATGCCGAGGGTTGCGTAAAAAAGGATACTGTGCAAATTAATGTGGTTCCCGGTATTGACCTGAAGATGCAATACGAGTTTATTACCAACTGTTTTTCAAGGCCGGCTATCCGGCTAACTAACAATACCAATCAACAACCCGGTGAAACTTATTTTTTTGATTTTGGCGATGGGTTTACTTCCGACCAGCCTACCGCAAATCATGCTTACGATTTCGATGGCTTTTACGGGGTAAAGCTGGTAGGTGTGAAAGAAACCTGTGTGTACGAGCAGGTTGTTACCGTACCCATCTTTACACTAAAAGTTCCCAATGTAATTACTCCGGAAGATACCCCTGGAGATAACGATACGTTTTTTGTTCAATATGGCGAGGCCCTTCAATCGCCTGCTGATTTTGATATACCGGTTCGGCTGAAAGTATTTAATCGATGGGGAAGGAAAGTTTACGAGTCGAATGACTACCGGAATACCTGGGCTGCAAAAGATTTAGACAGCGGCATTTACTTTTACGAAGTGAAGGTGGGTGATTACGCTACCTGCAAAAGTTGGGTACATGTGATTAAGTGAATCTCGGGATTTTAAAGCGGGATCGGAATTGCTTGAAGCTGAAATCAACATATTCAGATTGGTATTTATTGGTCTTATAGCTAAAATTGCACTCCCGTTTCAGGGCCCATAGCTCAGCTGGTTAGAGCACCTGACTCATAATCAGGGGGTCGCAGGATCGTGCCCTGCTGGGCCCACCACCATCGAGGACTCAGAATAATGAGTCCTTTTGTTTTATGAACAGAGAAACCCGCATCCGCCTAATCCAGGTACTCCTATTCCTGACTACTTTTATTACCACTACCATTGCCGGAGCAGAGTGGACGTATGGCAAATCCATTTACGTTGAGTTTACCTGGCAGGATTTTTTAAGCGGCATGCACTTTTCTGTTCCGTTTCTGCTAATTCTTACAGTGCATGAATTTGGTCATTATTTTACGGCCCGGATAAACCGTATCGACTCCAGCCTTCCATATTATATTCCGATACCGCCATTTCCATTGTCCATTGGCACCATGGGTGCCATCATACGCTTGCGTAGTAAAGTTCCTTCCATGCGCATCAACTTCGATATTGGTATTGCCGGGCCGCTGGCAGGTTTTATTATGGCGCTGTTTGTATTGTTCTATGGTTTTACTAATCTGCCGCCTGCCGAATACATTTTTCAGATTCACCCGGAATATGAACAATACGGATTGAATTATGCCGAGCATGTTTACGAACCCAACGAACAGATACTGGATGTGGTTATCGGTAAAAACCTGTTGTTTACATTTTTCGAAACGGTTGTGGCCGATCCTGAACGCATGCCTAACCCGCACGAGATAATGCACTACCCGTACCTCTTTGCCGGTTTTCTTGCATTGATTTTTACAAGTCTTAATTTATTACCCATCGGCCAGTTGGATGGCGGCCATGTACTTTACGGATTGGTTGGTTACAGGTGGCACCGGTTGATTGCCTCTGCTTTTTTCATCGCCTTTATGTTTTATGCAGGGTTGGGCCTGGTACACCCCGGCCAACCTTTAAACGACCTGATTATTTATGTACCTGCGTATGTGATATTTCTTTATCTGTGTTTTACCGGGTTGGCCTTGCCCTGGCGCGATACGCTTATGTATGCGCTTGTTGTTTTTGCACTGCAGTTTCTGCTAAGCTGGAGTTTTCCAACTATTCAGGGCTATTCGGGCTGGCTGGTGTTTGGCTTTGTGCTGGGTCGTTTTATTGGCGTACAACATCCGCCCTCTGAAATTGAAGAACCGCTTGATGCCAACCGGCAGGTACTGGGCTGGATTGCGCTGATTATTTTTATTGTCAGTTTCAGCCCCAATCCAATAGAACTGAAGTAAAACTTAGTGGGTAATGAGTACTTTTTTTGCTTGCATAAAATTTCCCGCCCGGTAACGTACCAGGTAAAGACCTGTTTGAGGCGTTAGTATCCGAATCAATGTTTCTGAATTGACTTGTTCAGTTTCTATTTCAATGCGTTGCCCGGTTACCGATAAAACTTCAATGGCACTTACATCGCCCCTAAGGTAAAATTCTCCTGAGCTTGGATTGGGGTATAGGTCAACAATGGGTTGCTTTTCTTCTGGTAAACTCGTAACAATTTCACCGGTTCCGAAACGTGGTCGTATCATCAGGCTGCCGATAACCAGGTCATTCTGCACCCAGGTTCCGTTGGTATTCACATAAATCTGATCACCCGTATTGTGGCTGGTATCAAGCCCGATTCGGACCAGCCCGGCATTGCCCTGAACCCAGCCGATAAATACGGTGTCTTTTACAATTACAGCAGGATTTAGCGTAAATGATGTGAATTTACTGTTGGGTTCGCGCCTTACCGGAATGGTTTGTTCGGTAAGCAGTGTACCGGGTTTACCGTTTCTATTTGCCCATATCATTAAGGTTACAATATTTGGACTGGCCGAACCCGTATATGGATAGTGAATATATCCGCCATTGAGGGTATCCTGGCCTGCTGTTTTAAGCACAAACCTGCAGGCAGCCATGTTACCTGCCTGAGTAAGGCCTGCGGCATATTCGGCAGTTCCGTCATCATAGGCATAGTAATCTTTAAAAACGGTTTCTGTAAAACTGGAATCGTTTAGCTGAAAGTCGGGTTTTTTTACCAGTGTATCGCGCGTGTTAACACGGAGGTATACTTTTAAAAAGGCGGAATCAGCTGATAAATTAAACAAGGTTTTTGGCGGAAGATCGGGAAGTGAAAAGAATTTACGTTCAAGACTGGCCAGCGAAGAAGGTACGGAATCACTCAACGGGCTATTTGTTATAATAGATGTACCATTTTCGTAAACCTGTAGTTTAAAGAACGAATCAAAGTTCATGGGTTGGTTTATAGCCGAGAGGTTATACAACCCAACGGAAGGATTGGTAAATGCCGGATTGGTTACCGGGTCGGTAAAATGCTTATAGGGTATGGCATAGAATGGCCCAAGCGGACTGCTGATGTGTTTAAATACAGCCCGATCGGGATAAAATTTGTTTGTTTCCGTTCGGTTAACATTTATATACACATAATCAATATGCCAGGTATCGTACCGGCCTGATTGCCTGCCGAACGAACGAAAGCGAAACTGAAAATCATTATGAAAAAACCTGTCCTGGTTTATGCGGATGAGTGTGTCGTAGAATACATCCGGCTGCTCATCGTCATTCGAGGTGAGGGTTACAATTGTTTCCCAAACTCCGGTGTTGGTTTTAAACTCGAGTAGAAAGAAGTCATTTCCATCAGGTGTCTCGCCATAACCACCCCATTGATAAAAAAAACTGAAAAATACCGTATTTCGAAGGGCTAACGGCACATCGGCCATTCTGATTCTTCTTGATACCAGGCTGTCGGTGTACCCTACGGCTTGCGGGTCGGTAAGGTTGTAAGGTAATCCAAGTTCGTTTAATCCATCAAAACTGCAAACCTCTACCGTTGGCGGATTGATACCAGTATCAGTGTTAATCCAAACAGTAGTATTGCTTTCCCACAGCGTATCGGTGTTGGTGCGGGCGGAAAAGTCGTCCCAGAAGGGTAGGGCCATGGCCGGCAGGCTTTGTTTACGTGAAGCATTGTTTATTGTTGCTGGTTTGGATACAGGCGTTACTACAAACTGAGCCTTTAGTGCCACCATCGGCATGGCCATCAGGACAATAAAAATTATTTGTTTCACCACCTTACCGGAGGTTGTTATTGTTGCCGTCTTCGTCCTCATCCAGAATAACCACAGTGCCTTTTTTTCCTACCCATAATTCAACGACATCCCCCACTTTAATATTTTCTTTTGGTGCAGGCTTTTGCTTGAGCACAACAACCGGTGATACAGTAAGGGTATCGCCCACCAGGTGAATTTGCCCCAGGTTGAGGTTAGAACCAAAGATGGGAATCTTGGCATCTTCGAGTGTATAACCTATCACATCAGGCATGGGTACCACATTACTGCCGCCATCTTCCACCACCAGATCAATTACCGAACCTTTAGGTATTCGGGTTCCGGGTTCAATTTTTTTGCCTTCAAACCGCATTTCTTTTACAAGGTTTAGAAAAGGCCCGCGCACCAGTTGTATCTTCCCTCTCTTTAATTCGTTTCCGCGCAGTACGGCCTCCGCATTTACCAGCGACCCATCGATTAAGTTGGGAACCGGTACGCTTGGCGGGTTCACGCGGTTAATCGAGAGGTATATCACGCGGTTCTCCTTTACTTTTGAGCCGGCCTGCGGGTATTGCTTCAGCACGGTAAGGGGTGCATAATCCTCAGAATAAGAGCTATCGTTTACTTCAAACCTCAGGTTGCGCTTTACCAAAAATTCATTCAGGTCAGTAATGTTCATTCCTTCTACATTTGGCACCGTAATCGTTTCGCCATGGTTGGTTGAAGCCGGCAGGTATAGGTAAAAGTAGAAGAGCAAAAGAATAAGACCTGTACCTGTTGTAATAGCCAGGCTGATGAGCAAACCGCCAACCGTTGAAGTATATTGCTGAAACCGTTTTATCATGGGCAGAGGTACGGGTAGAGGTTAAAGTTAATACTGCAAAGCCGATGTGAAGTCGCGTGAGATACGCTGGTTTGCCTCATAACGATCCTGAGCCAGGTTGATGAGCCTGGTAATCAATTCACTAAAGCCGATACCCCGCTCGTTCCACATCATGGGGTACATGCTTGAGTTGGTAAAGCCGGGGATGGTATTGATTTCGTTTACATACGCTTTACCCTTTTTCGTCAGAAATAAATCAACCCGTGCGAAGTCCTGACAATAAAGCGCTTTAAATGCCTTTATTGAAATTTCGCGTATAAGTTTTATGGTCTTCTTATCCAATGCTGCAGGTACCTGAATCGTTACAGCCTCCTTATCAACATACTTGGCATCGAATGTATAAAATTCATAGTTACCTTTCACAATAATTTCACCGGGGTTAGAAGCCTCCGGTGGTTCATTGCCGAGAATGGCGCACTCAATTTCCCGGCCGTTAATAAATTCTTCAATAATTACTTCCTGGTCGTATCGAAAGGCCTCCTCAATGGCTTGCTTAAACTGGCTTTTGCGGCTTACCTTGGTGATACCAACCGAAGAACCAAGGCTGGCCGACTTGACCATAAAGGGCAGGCTGAATCGCTTTTCCATAACATCAAAGCGGATTTTGTTCTTTTCGCTGAAGTGAAAGGATAAGAAATCACCTACCGGCAACCCGGCTTCTTTCAGCATTCGCTTGGCTACGATTTTATTCATGGAGATTGATGAACCCAGCACACCGGTGCCTACCATGGGAATATCCATTGCGGCAAGCAAACCCTGTATGCTTCCGTCTTCGCCATCGGTGCCGTGCAGGGCCGGAAAAACAATATCTACCTTAAACCGGTCGCCACTGGCAAGTAACATAAAGCCCGCGTTTTTTGGGTCAAGAATCAATCCAAGGGCCTTGCCCTGTTCTATTTCTTTATTTACGGTTTGCGTAAGGAACCATTGCCCCTGGCTGCTGATGCCGATGGGTACCGGTTCAAATATGCTTTTATCGATAAACTCATAAATATTTTTGGCTGAATTAACCGAAACTGCGTGCTCAACCGAACGACCTCCGTAAAGAATGGCTACTTTCCTTTTTACCGACATGCAGAGTACATATTACACTCAAAGATAATCATTCCACAGCAACAGCCGGCCGTTAACGCGACATGAAAAATTTGGTAGCGTAGAATTTCGACCCAATCTGAACGCGCAGAATGTAAATGCCTGCAGCTACATTGCCGATATCAATCGGAAACGTCTGATTTAGAATATCGGGTGCACTTGTGCTGATATACAATCTGCCCATAACGTCCATAACGTCAATGCGCACCGAATTGCGTTCAGGCAAATTAAACGTAACCGAGGCTTCAAAATCAGAATGCCAGTACACCGAGTACAGGTCATCACCAATATCAACGGGATGGGGATCTTCGGAAACAAAAAACTCAATGTTATCAAGAAAAATATTATTACCGTTTTTGTTGGTGAAAACAAATGCCAGACGAATGGCTTCCTGGCCGGCATAGTTTGACAGGTTAATAAATTTACGCAACTGCCAGTCGGACTCTACAATAGGTTGCCAGAATTCGGTGGAAATAGTGTTGGCCAACTGCAACCCGCTTTTATCAAACGGAGTGGGGCTGAGGTTTTGATAGGTATTGCCGCAGTCCTCCGATACCAGAATACGGAGTCGATCATTTTGACTGCCGTTCCAGGCGTATGATAAATCAAAAAAAACACTGGCAGTTGTTGTGGTTGAAAAATCCAATAGGGGTGTTGTCAACCACGATTCGTTGGGCCCATCAGGTGCATCGAAGGCGCGGAAGGATGCTGATTGCTCAAAGTTGGTGGGGTTAAGTGTCCATAATGTGCCCTCGGTAGGGTTAATAACTGGCCACGTTAGTTGGTCGAATGTTTCGCGTAAGGGGATGCGTTCGTGTGTATTATCAACAAGTACATTTGTAGTTAACGTACTGTTGTCTGGCCGGCCATCGGGTATTCCGTTTACTTCTGTAATGGTTGTTGCTAACGAATTTAAACCCGATGTAAGCACCACAGTGCCCAGTGTAAGTTCGGCTACAGCATTTGGGATAAGATTAAGCCCGGTAAATATGGTAGTGAGCGGAGCACTTCCGTTAATGGAATAATTTAACTTTAATGCAGTGATTGGATCACAACTGTAATTACGAATTTTCAACTTCAGTTGTGTATTGGCGCCACAGGTAACCGGGCCGGGTGAAATTTTTTCAATAATGGCTGCATCCAGTACACCGCAGTCGGGTGGCAGCAGGCCCGGAGAGGAGAGCAGGCTGTTCCTTCGCGGAACGGAAGGATCATCCAGAATTAATTCCATGCGGGTAACCTGCCCTTGTGTGTACAGATTCATGCAGGCATCATCCGTATAGTCCATATAATTTTGAAACATTGTTATGATTGGAGTTCCGCAAACTGTGCTTACTGGATGCACCGGGCATCCAGTAGTTTCATTGCGTTGAGTTGGTGTATCATCAATATAATCAGTACCACAAAGATTATCGCCCCAGATGTGTCTTAATCCGAAGAAGTGTCCTAACTCGTGCGTAAGTGTACGGCCTTTGTTGAAATTAGGGTCCAGGTCGAAACTGCCATCGTCAATCGATCCGAAGGCCTGGTAGTCAACTACTACTCCATCGGTTTCGGCCAGGCCGTCCAGATATTCCTCCAATCCCGGCAAGGTGGAAACCGGAAATTGCGCGTAGCCGATAAATCCACCACTGAAGTTCAACACCCAGATGTTCAGGTAGTCTTCAGCCGGCCAGTAACTTAGTGCTTTGAAAGTTGTTTCCTGTGAAAGCGACCAGGCCGACTGGCCTCCGTTAACCCGAACGATACCGGTGGTGGGCAAGCCGTTCGGATCGCGTTGTGCCAACACAAACTCAATGTCCATGCTGCCGGCCACCGGTGAAAACAGGGGTGGGGTATTGCCGGCATCTGCATTCAGTCGTTGAAAATCTTTGTTGATAACATTAATTTGTGAAAGTATCTGTGCATCCGGAATATTCCGGCCAACTCCAATTGGTTCTCCGTTGTGAATTACATGGACAACAACCGGAATCTGGTACGGTCCTGCTTGCTGGCGGGCGCTTTGCTGTTGTTGAAACTGTAAACTTTTTTTGTGTTCCAGCCACTGTTCAAACTGGGCATCGGTTTGCTTTATCTTTCCTTCCTTTTGCAACCACTGCATGTACTCCACCGTGCCACATCGTTGTTGTGCCCAGGCTGCTCCATTTAATAACAATAAAAGAAAGGTAAAAGATACTTTTAACACAAAACACCGATTACATTATCTGGATAAGCCAAAGATAAGCAGTGTAACCAAAAATGGAAGTTAATTTTCGGTGAGGTTGATAACCTCAATGGCCTTAATTTCAGGAACGGCCTTTTTAATGGCTTCTTCCACACCGGCCTTAAACGTCATGGTTGACATCGGGCAGGTTCCGCATGCACCCACAAACTCCAGTTTTACAATGTGGTCATCGGTTACCTTGGTAATTTTTACATTGCCGCCATCGGCTTCCAGGTAGGGCCGGATGGTATCCAGCGAAGCTTCAATGCGTTGGGTTAGCTCGGTAATGCGTTTACTCATACAGTTTTCAGTTCAACGCGTTTTGTTTGTTCAAAGGTAGCATTTCTGATGGCAATTTGCCGGGCCAGGGTTTCAGCCAATAAACGGAATGCATTTGCTGTTTCACCCGCCTTCATCACAGCCGGTAAGCCTGTGTCTCCGCTTTCGCGGATCCCCTGCACCAACGGAATTTGACCCAGTAGCGGAACGTTGTGTTTTTCGGATAAGTTCTTCCCGCCTTCTTTTCCGAATATGTAGTAGCGGTTTTGCGGGAGTTCTTCCGGTGTAAACCACGCCATATTCTCGACAATGCCAAGCACGGGCACATTGATTTGCGGTTGCCTGAACATGGCCACTGCTTTTTGTGCATCGGCCAGAGCAACATTTTGAGGTGTGGTTACAATAACGGCCCCTGTTACCGGCACAGTTTGAACCAACGTCAGGTGAATGTCGCTGGTGCCGGGAGGCAGATCAATTAACAGGTAATCCAGTTCACCCCACAGTGTTTCGCTGAAAAACTGTTTCAGGGCTGAGCTCGCCATCGGTCCGCGCCATACTACGGCACTATCGGGAGGAGCAAGAAACCCAATGGACATCAGTTTTACACCGTATTGCTGCAACGGAACGATCATGTTTTTACCGTTCACTGCCTCAACACCGGGTTGTTCATACTCGCAATTAAACATGGTGGGTATTGAAGGTCCGAAAATGTCGGCATCAATTAAACCTACTTTGGCTCCACTTTGCGCCAGGGCTACAGCCAGGTTGGTGGTTACTGTTGATTTGCCCACGCCTCCTTTACCCGATGCGATGGCCACAATATTTTTTACCTGCGGCAACAGCGGCTCCTGACTGCGCGAGGAGGTAACAGAAGAGGTTATGGTAATATCTACAGGCAATGCTCCGGCAATAGCACTGACGGCATCCAGGCAATCCTGCCGGATTTTTTCTTTAAGCGGACAAGCCGGGGTTGTAAGCACCACGGTAAAGGAAATCCGGCCTTGTGAAACCGACACATCCTTAATCATGCCCAAGCTAACCAGGTCTCGTTTCAGGTCCGGGTCCTGAACCCCACTCAATGCCTTTAAAACGTCTTCTTTTGTAATATTCATGCCGTAAATTTGGCGGTGAATTTAGGCCGCATTCTATCCTAAAACAAAGATTATACACCGAGGTTTCAGGGGCGGGTTGGAAAAGGTATCTTTGAGGCCATGATTTCGCCCAGCACCATTGACGAAGTTAAAAACCGCATGGATATTTATGATGTGGTGAGTGATTTCGTGTCGCTGAAACGGTCGGGCCAGAATTATAAAGCGCTCAGTCCGTTTACCAATGAAAAAACACCCTCTTTTTATGTAGTTCCTTCAAAAGGCATCTTTAAAGATTTCAGCAGCGGAAAGGGCGGTGATGCCATTACTTTTGTTATGGAACACGAAGGGCTGGGCTACCTGGAGGCCATCCGGTACCTGGCTAAAAAGTATGGTGTTGAAATTAAGGAGGAGGCTGTTTCGGCAGAAGACCAGGCTGCACAAAATGAACGAGACAGCCTGTACATCGTTATGAATTTTGCAAAAGAGTACTTTAAAGATCTTTTGCATAATACCGAAGAGGGGCAAAGCATAGGGTTGAGCTATTTCCGTGAGCGCGGCTTTAACGATCGAACCCTCGATAAGTTTGATTTAGGCTACAGCCTCAATGAATGGGATCATTTTGAGAAGCATGCACTGCGCAGCGGGTTCAGCGCTGAGGTTTTGGAACGAGCCGGGCTAATCATTTCAAAAGAAGAGGGGCCGCGGAAGCGGTACGATCGCTTTCGCGGAAGAGTTATTTTTCCGGTGCACAACCTGGCCGGTAAAGTTGTTGCTTTTGGTGCCCGGATATTAACCAAAGAAAAAGATCAGCCTAAATACATCAACTCACCCGAAACAGAAATCTACCATAAGAGCAATGTTTTATACGGCTTGTTTCAGGCAAAGAATGAAATCCGGAAACTCGATTTCTGTTATTTGGTTGAAGGATACACCGATGTGATTTCATTGCACCAGGCGGGCATTGAAAATGTGGTGGCTTCATCGGGCACTGCGCTTACCGAAGAACAAATACGCCTGATGCGCAGGTTTACCGAAAACGTAACGGTATTATTTGATGGCGATGCGGCCGGAGTGAAGGCAGCCCTTCGGGGAATTGATTTGATTTTGAAAGGCGGGTTGAACGTACGTGTAGTGTTACTGCCCGATGGTGAAGACCCCGACAGCTACTCGCGCAAAATGGGTAGCACCGAGTTTCAGCACAACCTTAAAACCCACACACGCGATTTCATCTCCTTTAAAATTGATTTGTATTCGGCCGGCTCGGTTAACGATCCGATAAAGAAAGCCGAGGCTATACGCGAAATCGTAACCAGTATCGCCCTGATACCCGACCCGATTAAACGCTCGGTTTACATTAAAGAAACCAGCGACTTGCTAAACATACAGGAAGCGGTTTTACTTACCGAGTTAAATAAAATTCTGATTCAGGAAAGGAAAAGACGCGAGCAGGAACGCTGGCGTGAAGAACAGCCTGAGCCGATTGAATCGTTGCACGAGGCACAACCGCTTGCCCGGACCGATTCGCAAACCATGGTGCAGATGCAGGAGCGCGAAACCATCCGGTTACTGCTTAACTATGCCGAAAACAATATGACGGACGAAAACGGTGAACAGACGGTTATCGATTTTTTGCTGAATGAATTAGATGATGTAGAGTTTACCAACCCGGTGTATAAAGAGATATTCACCGTATTTAAAAATGGCTCGGCCACCGGTGAACGCATTGATAACTTTTATTTTCTTGAAAATGGTTCGGCTGAAGTGAAGAAAGCGGTAGCAGACCTGATTACTTCGCGTTACGAAACCAGCCCGCACTGGAGTGAGAAATACCACATTTATTTTCCGCATGAACGGGATGTCATGCAGCAGGTAACATTAAGCAATGTATTACGACTTAAATTCAGGATCATTCAGAAGATGATGGAGGAGAATCTCGCGGAAATGAAAGGAAAGGACGATAAGCATGTTGACCAGTATCTCCTTCGGCATGAACAGCTTAAGCTGGCCGAAAAGGAGTTAGCCGATGCACTGGGCATTGTTGTGCCCCGGTAAACCATCTTGCTTTTAATATTGTTTTGAAGAAAATGTAAAATTGATGCAGACTGATTTTAAACTGAATACAATTGAGGAGGCCATTGACGATATCAAGAATGGTAAGGTAATTATTGTTGTGGATGATGAAGACCGCGAAAATGAAGGCGATTTTATCTGCGCGGCCGAGTGCATCACTCCGGAGATTGTAAACTTTATGGCTACCCATGGCCGCGGGCTTATTTGTGCCTCGTTAATTGAAGATCGGTGCGATGAATTGAAACTGGATTTAATGGTAGGGCAGAATACCGCAGCATTTGAAACCCCATTTACCGTTTCGGTTGATTTGATCGGTCATGGATGCACTACCGGTATTTCAGCACACGACCGTTTTAAAACGATACGTGCCCTTGTGGATCCGGAAACCAAACCGGAAGATCTGGGGCGGCCAGGTCATATTTTTCCGTTACGGGCTAAGCGTGGCGGTGTACTGCGCAGGGCCGGGCATACCGAAGCCGCTATTGACTTCGCGAGACTGGCTGGTTTTAAGCCGGCAGGGGTGCTGGTAGAAATATTGAAAGATGACGGCACCATGGCGCGTCTTCCTGACCTTAAGAAAGTTGCTGAACGATTTAACCTGAAATTAGTTTCCATTAAAGATTTAATTGAGTATCGTATCAAAGCCGAGTCGCTGATTGAACGCGAAGTGGATGTGGACATGCCCACGGAGTACGGTCATTTTAAACTGATTGCCTATAAACAAACCAGTACACAGGAAACCCACCTGGCCCTGGTAAAAGGAAGTTGGAAAAAAGATGAGCCGGTGCTGGTGCGTGTGCACTCCTCGTGTGTTACCGGTGATATTTTCGGTTCGTGCCGGTGCGACTGTGGCTCACAGCTTCACGCGGCAATGCAAATGGTTGAACGCGAAGGCAAAGGCGTGGTGCTCTATATGAAACAAGAAGGCAGAGGCATTGGCCTGTTAAATAAACTGAAAGCCTATAAGCTGCAAGAAAATGGCATGGATACAGTAGAAGCGAACCTTCAACTGGGCTTTGATATGGATGAGCGCGATTATGGCGTTGGTGCACAGATACTTCGCGACCTGGGGGTAACCAAAATCCGACTGTTAACCAACAACCCTAAAAAGCGGGTAGGCCTGATGGGCTATGGCCTGGAAATTGTTGAGAATATTCCGATTGAAATTGCTCCCAACCCGCATAACGAGAGGTATCTCAAAACCAAGCGTGACCGGCTGGGGCATACTATATTAAAGGGGTGATGCACAGGATACGGGTACGGGCAGTCGTTATACTGATATTGTTCAGTAGTAAGGCCTTGGCACAGGAATGGCCTTTTGAGCTTTGGCATGATGGCAAGGTTATTCTGACATCGGGCGATACTCTTCGTGGAGTAATTAAATACGATCTGCAACAGGATTTGATTCAGTTTGGCTACAAAAATGAAAGCCGGGTAGAAGCCTTTGCACCTCGTAAAGTATTGATGTTCGAAATTTTTGATGCTACTGCAAAAAAATACCGTAATTTTTATTCCCTGCCGTACTCCCCGTCATCCTCCTACGGAGTTCTTTCATTTTTTGAGTTGCTAACTGAAGGTAAACTTACTTTGCTTTGTCGCGAATCACTGGAATACCGTACTTACAGCTCGCCTTATTATTATGGCTCATATTCTCGTCTGGTCATGGTTTATCGCTATTTCTTTATGGATGAAAAAGGCAGAATTTCAGAGTTTAGCGGAAAGCGCCCGGAATTAATGAACCTGATGGGCCGGCAAGCTCCGGATGTTGATAAGTATATACGGGCAAATCGGCTACGGATAGAAAACAAAGATGATTTTATTAAAATCATCGCCTATTACAATTCGCTCTTTGTTAATTGATGAGGCTTTTTGATTTGGTATTTAAGGTTTAGCTTGCGCTACACCGATTGTTTCTTGTCTGTATGAAAAGACCCCTTATTCTGGTTTCAAATGATGATGGAATTACCTCAAAAGGGATTCGTACGCTGGTTCAGCTGATGAAAAAGCTTGGCGATGTGCTGGTAGTAGCACCCGACAGCCCACAGTCGGGAATGGGGCACGCCATTACCGTTGGTGAGACCCTGCGGCTGGAGGAAAATTTTATTTTTGATGGAGTGAAGGCGTTTGAGTGTTCAGGTACACCGGCTGATTGTGTAAAAATGGCCAGGCATTATGTGTTGAGAGATAAGATACAGCCTGATGTAGTGGTAAGCGGCATTAATCATGGAAGTAATACTTCGATAAGTGTTCTGTATTCCGGCACCATGTCAGCAGCAATTGAAGGCGCTATCGAGGGTACACCGGCTATCGGTTTTTCGTTGTGCGACTACTCCCATGATGCTGATTTCTCGCACACTGAAGAACCTGTATTGCGGATAACGGAGCAGGTACTACGCAAAGGGTTGCCCAAAGGCGTTGCGCTCAATGTCAATTTTCCTCCAAAACGCAATGAAAACCTTAAAGGCATTCGCATCTGCCGGCAGGCAAATGCCAAGTGGGTGGAAGAATTTGATGAACGCTTCGACCCAAACGGCAGGCGCTATTTTTGGATGGCCGGTAATTTTGTAAATTTTGATAAGGGAGAAGATAATGATGAGTGGGCTATTGCAAACAATTATGTTTCGGTGGTTCCATGTCAATTTGATCTAACAGCTCATGCGGCTATAGCGGTGTTAAATGAGGAGTGGGATATCCTAAGGTAAGATGCGGCTTTCTCCGGTATTTCTTCTAATCAGTTTGTTATCTATGGGGCAAACTGATTGTGAACTTAAACGCTCACAAGACAGTATTTTTGTTTATGCATGCAAGCTAACTGACTCTAAAGTAAAAGCCATCCGTGCGTCTTTTACATTGCCTACAACTCCTTCAGTACTCGCTGCGCATATTCTGAATGTAGAGGCCTATACCGAATGGCAGTACAACATTATTAAGGCAGAAGTTCTTGAGGTTATTGGCGATCTTGAGTTGATTTATCGAGCCGAAGTAAAGGCACCTTGGCCGGTATCCAACCGCGACCTGGTAGTACGATTGAGGATAACCCAAGACCCCGCTACACGGGTAATGACTTTTTCTATAGTAAGTATACCTGATTACATCCCGCCTTATGACGGTATCGTTCGTGTACCGAAATCCGAAGGTAAATGGGTTATTACCCCGCTGAATAATCGGTTAAAAATTGATTACAGTTTTATTGTCGATCCGGGAGGCTCAGTTCCTTCCTGGTTGATTAACTTTTCAATAGCGGAGGGACCTTATCGGACATTTCATAATCTTTCTAAAAGGATAAAGTCACATAATCTAATCAAATCCGTACAGGTCATTAAAGATTGAATATCCATCACTTTACAGGCCCGACCGAGGCTGACTTTAAATGTCGTTCTCAGATGGTCTACATGGGTTCGCTTCTCAGCGGGCCTTAATACTTTTTTCCCAAAACATCTTTAAGCATCTTGTTGTCCAGGGCCAGGTCGGCATACATCTGCTTGAGTTTCCGGTTTTCTTCCTCAAGCTCCTTAACCCGCTTGAGTTCGCTCATCTCCATGCCTCCGTATTTTGCCTTCCAGTTGTAAATGGTGGTTTTCGAAATCCCGTGATCGCGGGCAATATCCGGGATGTTTTTGCCAGCATTAAACTCCTTGAGAATGTTGCTGGGGTAAGTGGCTGGGAATTTTGACAGGTTGTAATTATAGATTAAGGTTTTGAGTTTTGCAATAGCTTTACCTGCGTGGCTGCGATTGGAAACCTCAGCGAACAAGCAGGGTTTGCACTGAAAAAAGTTTTGGGCTGTCATACTGATGGCCCATACTTTTTTTAGGGAAACAGAAAAAGAGTTTCCCATGTAGGTATCACGCAGCATAGGCCATGGGTGTTTGATAGTTGAGCGCCTGGTGTGGCCTTTTATGGTTGTACTCATCGACCCACTTGTGAGTGACTTGCCGGGCGTTATCCAGTGAGCTGAACACGTTGGCATCCAACACATCTTCGCGATAAGTTTTGTTGAATCGTTCGATGATGGCGTTCTGTTGCGGCTTTCCTTTCTGTATCGGGTTCCACTGGATGTGGTTGTTGTGCATCCAGTTCATAAAGCGTTTGGCGCGGAACTCGGGGCCGTTGTCGGTACGGATGCTGAGCGGTTTGCCGTACCGCTCAATGGCACGCTCCAATGCTTCTATTACCCTTCTGGCCGGCAGGTTAAAGTCCACCTCAATACCCATACACTGGCGGTTAAAATGGTCCACGATGTTGAGTGTGCGGAATGTACGCCCGCTATCCAGGGCATCGCTCATGAAGTCCATGGCCCACTCGATATTGGCCTGCAGGGGTATAGAAAGGGGGTTGGCGGGGTTGTCTTTGATGCGCTTGCGCAGTTTGCGGTGAAGGGAAAAACCTTCACGCTCATAGACCCTGCGAATTTTACTGTCGCCCCATTCCGGGTGATTCTTTTGTACCAGCTTGATTACCTTCATCCTTCCCTTACGGCTTGTTCCGATGACTTGTTCGATTGCTTTTTTTACCACGGCATCTTTGGCCGGCATCCGCTTGCGGTAATACTTTTTAGTACGCGAACAGCCCACCAGCTTACACGCCTGGGCATGGCTCATTCGAAACTGCTTCTTCAAATGGGCCAGGCCGTGTTCTTTTTGTCCGGGCGTCAGAACTTTTTTGAGAGCAGGTCTTTTATGGCATCAATCTCCAGGCTCTGGTTGGCCACAATTTTCTTGAGCCTCGCATTTTCATACTCAAGTTCTTTAAGTCGCTTAAGTTCGTCAACGGTCATGCCCGCGTACTTGCTGCGCCAATTGTAGAACGTAGCCTCGCTAATACCATGCTTGCGGCATACTTCGGCCACCTTCTGGTCTTGTTGGATTTGTTCGTTGAGGATGCCAATAATCTGGGCCTCGGTAAATTTGCTCTTCTTCATTTTGACTTTTTTTGGTCGGTTAAATTAGAAAATCCTACTTTTAACCTGTTCAAAAAAAGCAGCCTAGTACCTCTCCTATCTTCACTCAACAACGGTGGACCTTGCGCATTTGCACAAACGCCACGCAATATGCGCCAAACGTTGCCGCCAATACGCATAAAATCTACGCAGACAACGTTTGACTAACTGACAAAGACTCAGCTCCGCGGACAATAAATTAACTCCTGACAAAGACTTTTATAAAATCCAGTGTACGCGGACACGCGGAAAAGTTTTAGACTAATTGAATAATTGACAACGGACTTTAAATAAATACCCTTGTCGCGCGCGACACGCGCGAAACCAGCCCCCCACCGTAGACAAGAGAATCGCGCGAAGCGCGAATTTTTTTTTCGGTTTGGTGAAGGAAAATTTGAAAAATTGACCTTAAAAATTTTTTTTAGACAGTTTGACCGACAATGACAGACCAACAAGACAACGTTTTTGTTCAATATGGAGCCAGACGCGTCCAAATTAAATTATCGGTGGACTCTTTCGAGTCCAAAATAAAGTAAACGGTGGACGCGTACTGGCGCTAACAACAGGTTTGTGCCAGCTTGCAGGTGATGTGTGGCTATGAAGTTTTCGTTTCTTTACTTAGTTTCGTAACGGAAGACTGTTTGCAACTGGTCGGGCTTGCCATTTCGTTCCTCATTTAGCAAGCCCTCCTATCCGCAAGCCGTCACAAACCCAAACGTTGTGGCTCATTGCCCGACCGAAAAAAGTAAGAGTAAAATTTAGTAACTTCGAACTGAAATAATGGACTAAAAATGACTACTAAAGACATAAAATCAGAGATACAAAAATCACTTGACAAAGTGCCAGAAAGCGTACTTCAAGACGTGTTGGACTTTTTAAAGCAAGTTGAAAATCAACCCATCGACAAGGTGAACCTGACTAGGAATTTAAGGGACATACTAACAGAAGACAAAGAACTCCTAGAAAGACTAGCTAAATGATTGACATTAATGAAGTCGAAAAAATACACGACATTCTTATAGACAAGTTTGGCGGAGCAAAAGGCATTCGGGACAAAGGACTTCTTGAATCAGCAATAAATAGACCTTATCAAACATTTGACGGACAGGAATTATACCCTGACCCGATAGACAAAGCCGCTGCAATTTTTGAAAGCATAATAATAAATCATCCGTTCATAGACGGTAATAAACGGACAGCATACGTACTCATGCGACTGATGCTCAAAACTAATAACATTGACATTCACTTAGGACAAAATGATAAGTATGACTTTGTGCTTAAAGCAGCAAGCGGCCAGGTGACATTTGAGCAAATTAAAACCTGGATTAAGGACAATTCAAAGTAAGGCAACGGGGCACAACACCAGGTTTGTTTAATGGCGGGCGACACAGTCGCCCGTAGTGTCAGCAAGTTTATTTATACTCGTGTAGGCGGACAAATCCGTTGGATTTATCCGCCACTAAACAAACCCAAAACGTTGTGCACCATGCGGGGACTAATTAGTCCTACGCAACCGGTGACAACGTTAACGACTAAGACGCGTTTCCGCTGGACAATAACGGCTGACCTCTGTTCAATAGAGTTTTAGGTACACACTGCCAATGTAAGCTCCCCCTTTTTAGGACAACTCTAAATTAGAAAATTTATTCATTGTTATCATAGTAACCGGCTGTGGGTTTGTGGGAAACTCGTTTCGAGTTTTCCATAAATCCACTGCCAGCATGTCCGCAGGACTGCGACCTTCTAGCGCGTCATGGGGACGGTGGTAGTTATAATCATTCATCCACTCGTCTGCCAGGATTCTAACCTGGGTCAGCGATTCGAATACGTATGCATCAAGCACATCCTTCCGAAAGCTCCCATTAAAACGCTCGATGTATGCATTTTGGGAAGGTTTGCCTGGTTGAATGAATTGTAAATGGATACCATTCTCCTCGCACCATAAGCCAAGTTTGCTTGATATGAATTCGGGCCCATTATCAACCCTGATTCGCTTGGGTTTCCCTCTCCACCCAATGACTTGTTCCAGCACCCGTATCACCCGTTCGGCTCTCATTGAGGTGTCCACTTCAATAGCCAGAGCCTCGCGGTTAAAGTCATCCAGCAGGTTCAGCACCCTGAACTTACGACCTGACAAAAGAGAATCACTCATAAAATCCATCGACCAGCTTTGCATTGATATGGCTAACCGCCTCCAGGGGCTGGAGCGCGCGTGCCGGTAACCTCTTTTTCCTTTTCGCTTCATATTCAATTTCAATAGTTTATACACCCGGTGGATGCGTTTATGGTTCCATAATAATCCTTCCTTTCGTATCCTGAAGTACATTTTCCAAAACCCTCCGTAGGCCGTTTCTCCGCTAAATCCTGAAGTTTGTCAATCACCACATGATCGTCCTTCTTACTTTGGTAGTAGTAAACCGAACGTGAGATATCCATCACTTTACAGGCCCGACCGAGGCTGACTTTAAATGTCGTTCTCAGATGGTCTACATGGGTTCGCTTCTCAGCGGGCCTTAATACTTTTTTCCCAAAACATCTTTAAGCATCTTGTTGTCCAGGGCCAGGTCGGCATACATCTGCTTGAGTTTCCGGTTTTCTTCCTCAAGTTCCTTAACCCGCTTGAGTTCGCTCATCTCCATGCCCCCGTATTTTGCCTTCCAGTTATAAATGGTGGCTTTCGAAATCCCCTGATCGCGGGCAATATCCTGGATGTTTTTGCCAGCATCAAACTCCTTGAGAATGTTGAAAATCTGGACTTCGGTGAATCGTGTTCTTTTCATAGTTAACAGTTTAAAGTTAGACCTTTTGTCTAATTCAAAACTGTCCTATTTTCGGGGGAGCTTACACCAACGCGCGACAAGTGAGTTCCAAAAATACGTTTGCTGACTACGAAACAATTTCGGTCTCAACAGACAAGGGCGGACTGAAAAATAAAAAAAATGGACTCGGTTACGCGGAGAGTTTTTCAGTCAGTGGACAAGAGTTCGTTCCGCGGAGAGTGTCGGCAGCTGTGTAGCTTCCATGCGGGAGGATGTGCAAACTTGAACCGTTGTACCACTTTGCTTGTCTTGTGCTGGCGGACAGTGAACAGCATCTAAGCCCGCACGGCAGCTACACTTAACCGTTGTGGGGCAATAGGTCGATCGCGAAAAAATTAAGTAAAAAGACGTAAATTTGGCTTACTTAAAAAAGAGAATAACATGGGGACACTTGAGCTGAAATCAGACCTTCACAAAATCCTGGACAGGATTGAAAATGAGCAGTTACTGCGGACAATTTATGACTTTCTAAAACAAAGGGAGACCGCAAAAGAGGGACAGATATGGAAAACTATGACCGAAGAACAAAAGAAAGAAGTCTATTTATCCTATGAAGAATCTCAAGACGATAAAAATTTGATTGATTGGGAGACTGTTAAGAAAAAGTATTAATGCAAGTTTATATTACCCCGAGAGCGGAACGAAACTTCGACTCAATTGTAGATTATATAAAACAAAAATGGGGAGAAAGGACAGCTAAAGAGTTTGTTCAAAAAGTTGATGAGATTTTCAAACTCCTAAAAGACTATCCTTTAATGGGACAAATTGAAAACAACGACATAAGAGGTTTTCAACTATCACGGCAGACAAGGATACTCTATAGAATAAGGGACAACAAGATTATAATCCTTTCATTCTTTGATGTTAGACAAGACCCAAAGAAAAAATTAGGATAAGACGGTACTAGGCTGCTTTTTTTGAACAGGTTAAAAGTAGGATTTTCTAATTTAACCGACCAAAAAAAGTCAAAATGAAGAAGAGCAAATTTACCGAGGCCCAGATTATTGGCATCCTCAACGAACAAATCCAACAAGACCAGAAGGTGGCCGAAGTATGCCGCAAGCATGGTATTAGCGAGGCTACGTTCTACAATTGGCGCAGCAAGTACGCAGGCATGACCGTTGACGAACTTAAGCGACTTAAAGAACTTGAGTATGAAAATGCGAGGCTCAAGAAAATTGTGGCCAACCAGAGTCTGGAGATTGATGCCATAAAAGACCTGCTCTCAAAAAAGTTCTGACGCCTGGGCAAAAAGAACACGGCCTGGCCCATTTGTGAAGAAGCAGTTTCGAATGAGCCATGCCCAGGCGTGTAAGCTGGTGGGCTGTTCGCGTACTAAAAAGTATTACCGCAAGCGGATGCCGACCAAAGATGCCGTGGTAAAAAAAGCAATCGAACAAGTCATCGGAACAAGCCGTTAGGGAAGGATGAAAGTAATCAAGCTGGTACAAAAGAGCCACCCGGAATAGGTAAAGCTATTGCAAAAACTCAAAACCTTAATCTATAATTACAACCTGTCAAAATTCCCAGCCACTTACAGTCCTATTTTCGGGGGAGCTTACAATATCTACTTCAATAATCAGCCGATCCCTCGGTCGCATTCTTCTTTAACTTAATTACATACTCAACCCCCATTCTCACGTTCAGCCGATCGCCATATGGACTTTGATGGTCGGGGTCGTATAAATTATAAAGCACCTGGGCATTACCTTTAATGGATTTAGTAATGTTATAGGAAGTCTTGGTGCCAACCATATAACTCCATATCCAATCGCGACTGGTATACTCTGGGTTGGAAGGATTGCCAAATAATTTCAGCGGGCTGCTCATCACTTCGGCTATTCCCACAAAAGAAAAATATTGCCGCCAGGTGTATTCCAACATGGTGCGGGGGCCATAAATCCTTTCGCTTTTTAACCAGCCTTCATCGTTTGCGTAGGCCCACCGGTAATTCCAGCCGGCATGAAGGGTGAACTTACCCGACAGTTTGTAGCCCAATGAAGGATTAAGATCAAACCAGAAAGGACCAGGCTTTTGTAACTGCAAGGCCAATCCAGGTACCAAACGCTCAACAAACTTCTTGTCCTTCATTGGGTTGTTTTGTTTTTTTAGCATGTCAATAGTGCCTTCCGGGTTCTTCATTTGCGCCCGAATTTTTGAAAACTGTTCCATTGCAGCCATTAACTCCTGTTCGTGTCCGGCAAAATGATTCATTGCTTGCTCTTTGCCTTTGTTAAAGGCCATTTCCTTCATCACTTCAGGATCGTTCCAGCTTTTTGCAAAAGGATTGAGTCCAATCTCTTTCTCAAAAGCCTTTACCGCATCTAGCTCAATAATTTGCCTTTCAATTTCATTGGATATTTTATTAACATCAAATTCTTGATCCTTCACTTTTTCCAACTCCTCCTTATATTGTCTAACCTGACCGATTAATCCATCAAGATATTGTGTTTTTTTCCCCAATTCATTCACTTCCAATTTCGGCAATCTGGTACCGGGTATTTCGGGCTTAGAAACATTAACATCGGAAGGGATTGAATTTTGTAAATTGGTGTTGCTCAATGGGGAATTTACATCTGAGACAGGAAGTCCTGGTACATTCAATGATGGAACGCTACTTGCATAATTTACATCCACCTCACCTTGCAAATTTACTTTGCCCTGGGTAATACGGTTCACCTTGTCATTTAAAGCATCAAACTTTGAGTTAGCAATATCCTCTGCATGGGAAACTTTTCTTTCTATTTCGTTTAACATCCCACCTGTTTCTATTTCTGCTTTAAGGCTGTCTAATTTCATTTGAAAGGCCGAGTATCTGCTGAGTAAAAGAGTATCAGGGTTCTTAATTGACTCCAGGCTATCCAGTGTTAAAGCTATCCGATGCTGTTCAGCGGCAATCAACCCTGCCATCCGATTCCTTTTTTGCATTAGGCTATCCAATCGCTTTGCCATTTCTTCAGATACTTGTCTGATAGAATCTTGCCTGACCAGTAATAGTTGCCTTAAAGAATCCTGTGTCAACAAAGACAAAGAATTAAAATTATTCGTTGTGTCGATGGGAGTCTGCGCATGACTGATCCAGGCTATAATCAAAAAGAATAATATAATACTGCCCCTGATCACGGTTCATCAAATGAGGTTCTTCTGATGTCTTCAATTCTGTAAAAATAGAAATCCGAAAAAGTTGACATTAAAAGCCATTTATTATCATTGGTTGTAGTAAGGCCATGAAACTCTGCACCGGGAATATACTCTATCTCGGTTATCGTCTCATCATAATTAAGTAATACCAACGCGTTGTCTTCAGCATAGACCCATGCAAAGTTTGTTTCGCCTGGTGCGTAGCTGAAATCAAAAGACGCTTCTCCTGAATTTGCATATGCGTGTACCGATTCACCTCCGGTATCCAGCTTCTTAATAAAAATCTTCTGCCCCAGTTGCACCAATAGCGTATTCGGGGCATTCTTGTTTCGTTTTATCCGTCCGGCATCGCCTGTAGTGGTGAATGGTAAAGTTTCAAACTGGCCTGTTTCCGTAAAGACAAGAACCGGATTTGAGGGCCCCGTCCGATTTACACCCATAAATATATTTGCCCAATCTAAATCCTCCGAAAAGCCGTGAAACGAAGCGTTGTTAAAATCAGGCATGGCAACAAGCTCATCATCTACAGCGCTGTCAATTAGTTTTAACCTTGGAGCAGAATGATCCTGGGGTTGCGTAACCAAGAGGCCTTTACCTGAACGCGTGAAAGCCAGGTAGACTGGATATTTACGCGGGTAATACTTGTGATCATCGGTTATTTCAACTGTTTTCACCAACTTCCTTTGCGTAGGTGAATAAGCATAGAGATAAGATTGACGTTCAGTAAAGAAGTAAAACAAATTATTGAATGGATTGTAGGCCATACTGAGTATGTATCCATAATCAATAAAAAAGTCAAGCGTATAAACGCCCACTACCGTTTGCGTTTCCAATGAAATGACATTCAATGAAACTTTGTTCGGATTGTAATGCCGGGCCAGTACATAAACAAAGCTTTCTTGTTCATTTATCATGAATTGCTTGATATCGCCATGTAACTCCAGTTTTTTGAAATAGTAATACAAGGTGAGCGTTTGTTGTGCATGGTTGCCGGCTTTATCTCTTACTAAAAATGAAGGCGTTTGCGCACAGCCGATACATGGCACTGTAAGCTCCCCCGAAAATAGGACAGTTTTGAATTAGACAAAAGGTCTAACTTTAAACTGTTAACTATGAAAAGAACACGATTCACCGAAGTCCAGATTTTCAACATTCTCAAGGAGTTTGATGCTGGCAAAAACATCCAGGATATTGCCCGCGATCAGGGGATTTCGAAAGCCACCATTTATAACTGGAAGGCAAAATACGGGGGCATGGAGATGAGCGAACTCAAGCGGGTTAAGGAACTTGAGGAAGAAAACCGGAAACTCAAGCAGATGTATGCCGACCTGGCCCTGGACAACAAGATGCTTAAAGATGTTTTGGGAAAAAGTATTAAGGCCCGCTGAGAAGCGAACCCATGTAGACCATCTGAGAACGACATTTAAAGTCAGCCTCGGTCGGGCCTGTAAAGTGATGGATATCTCACGTTCGGTTTACTACTACCAAAGTAAGAAGGACGATCATGTGGTGATTGACAAACTTCAGGATTTAGCGGAGAAACGGCCTACGGAGGGTTTTGGAAAATGTACTTCAGGATACGAAAGGAAGGATTATTATGGAACCATAAACGCATCCACCGGGTGTATAAACTATTGAAATTGAATATGAAGCGAAAAGGAAAAAGAGGTTACCGGCACGCGCGCTCCAGCCCCTGGAGGCGGTTAGCCATATCAATGCAAAGCTGGTCGATGGATTTTATGAGTGATTCTCTTTTGTCAGGTCGTAAGTTCAGGGTGCTGAACCTGCTGGATGACTTTAACCGCGAGGCTCTGGCTATTGAAGTGGACACCTCAATGAGAGCCGAACGGGTGATACGGGTGCTGGAACAAGTCATTGGGTGGAGGGAAACCCAAGCGAATCAGGGTTGATAATGGGCCCGAATTCATATCAAGCAAACTTGGCTTATGGTGCGAGGAGAATGGTATCCATTTACAATTCATTCAACCAGGCAAACCTTCCCAAAATGCATACATCGAGCGTTTTAATGGGAGCTTTCGGAAGGATGTGCTTGATGCATACGTATTCGAATCGCTGACCCAGGTTAGAATCCTGGCAGACGAGTGGATGAATGATTATAACTACCACCGTCCCCATGACGCGCTAGAAGGTCGCAGTCCTGCGGACATGCTGGCAGTGGATTTATGGAAAACTCGAAACGAGTTTCCCACAAACCCACAGCCGGTTACTATGATAACAATGAATAAATTTTCTAATTTAGAGTTGTCCTAAAAAGGGGGAGCTTACAGTCTGAATTATTTCTATCTGTACTTCGGTAAGTGGCTGGGAATTTTGACAGGTTGTAATTATAGATTAAGGTTTTGAGTTTTGCAATAGCTTTACCTGCGTGGCTGCGATTGGAAACCTCAGCGAACAAGCAGGGTTTGCACTGAAAAAAGTTTTGGGCTGTCATACTGATGGCCCATACTTTTTTTAGGGAAACAGAAAAAGAGTTTCCCATGTAGGTATCACGCAGCATAGGCCATGGGTGTTTGATAGTTGAGCGCCTGGTGTGGCCTTTTATGGTTGTAATCATCGACCCACTTGTGAGTGACTTGCCGGGCGTTATCCAGTGAGCTGAATACGTTGGCATCCAACACATCTTCGCGATAAGTTTTGTTGAATCGTTCGATGATGGCGTTCTGTTGCGGCTTTCCTTTCTGTATCGGGTTCCACTGGATGTGGTTGTTGTGCATCCAGTTCATAAAGCGTTTGGCGCGGAACTCAGGGCCGTTGTCGGTACGGATGCTGAGCGGTTTGCCGTACCGCTCAATGGCACGCTCCAATGCTTCTATTACCCTTCTGGCCGGCAGGTTAAAGTCCACCTCAATACCCATACACTGGCGGTTGAAATGGTCCACGATGTTGAGTGTGCGGAATGTACGCCCGCTATCCAGGGCATCGCTCATAAAGTCCATGGCCCACTCGATATTGGCCTGCAGGGGTATAGAAAGGGGTTGGCGGGGTTGTCTTTGATGCGCTTGCGCAGTTTGCGGTGAAGGAAAACCCTTCACGCTCATATACTCTGCGAATTTTACTGTCGCCCCATTCCGGGTGATTCTTTTGTACCAGCTTTGATTACCTTCATCCTTCCCTTACGGCTTGTTCCGATGACTTGTTCGATTGCTTTTTACCACGGCATCTTTGGCCGGCATCCGCTTGCGGTAATACTTTTTAGTACGCGAACAGCCCACCAGTTTGCACGCCCGGACATGGCTCATTCGAAACTGCTTCTTCAAATGGGCCAGGCCGTGTTCTTTTTGTCCGGGCGTCAGAACTTTTTTGAGAGCAGGTCTTTTATGGCATCAATCTCCAGGCTCTGGTTGGCCACAATTTTCTTGAGCCTCGCATTTTCATACTCAAGTTCTTTAAGTCGCTTAAGTTCGTCAACGGTCATGCCCGCGTACTTGCTGCGCCAATTGTAGAACGTAGCCTCGCTAATACCATGCTTGCGGCATACTTCGGCCACCTTCTGGTCTTGTTGGATTTGTTCGTTGAGGATGCCAATAATCTGGGCCTCGGTAAATTTGCTCTTCTTCATTTTGACTTTTTTTGGTCGGTTAAATTAGAAAATCCTACTTTTAACCTGTTCAAAAAAAGCAGCCTAGTACCGTACTATTCTCATTCTTATTCTTATTCTTATTCCCTTTACATACTATTATTAATTCCCTTACTGCTTTATTTGCTTATGGTGTTTTTAATGCCGAACTATTTCTTCACCCTCTTAAAATACTCCTCTAAGGATAATGTTACCAATGTCTCAATAATCTCTTGTGGCACCTGGTAATGTAATTGCTCATCTCGTTCACTGAATACTTCCGTCCAATGGGAGCGGGAATCCATATAAATTAATGATTCGTTCTTGAAAATTGCGACAATGAATTTATACTCTATCCTATGAATATCATTTCCTAGGTCAGGGAAGGGGGCTTCTATAAGTATACCGGCATCAATATTTTTTGCGGTTCGTGGAGTAATATTTAGTGCTGCAAAAATCGAATGCTCTTTGTGTTTCGATCCCACAAACGCTCTGGCTTTGCTACGATAATTTTTTACGACAATCGAATCACAGTTTTCATCCCAAAAAGGCTTTTGGCTGGTCTCATAAATGACTTTGCTGAAATGGTTCTCTAACGCATTTCTGATTGATTCTTCCAGCGAATCTCGTTGGAAGAGGATTCTGCCGCGTGTTTGGTACCTAGTGCCAGGCCAATCAAATTCACGACATATCCTGATATCATTGATGGTAAGGGTATTAATAGCATCATAATTCTTTTCAAAGAAGGTAGATTTCCTATTTGCACGAGTGTATAAGTCTGTGTAAAAGAAAGCATTCTTACAAGAAGTAAGATTTAAACAGATGCATAAGAAAATTAAATGCTTGTTCATTTCGACACTGCCTAATTAAGTGTGTAAGTGCTGGGTAACGACTAAGCAACTGCGTAAAGGTTTTATATTTTGCATCTGCCTTCGAAGATAGTTAAAAATTGATTTACGATTAGTGGCCAGTTTCTCACGGGCAAGGTCCATTTTTTGGTGATCTCCCGTAAAGCCAGGTACACCGCTTTCACCACCGCCTGGTCGTCAGGGAACGAAAGTTTGTTGTTGGTATACTTGCGGATTTTTCCGTTGAGATTTTCGATAATGTTCGTGGTATAGATCAGCGTTCGGATTTCGATCGGATAATCGAAGAAGTGCGTGAGGTTATCCCAATTCGTTTTCCACGACTTGATAGCATGCGGATATTTTTGCCCCATGTTACTTCAAAATTGCTCTAAGGCTTGAGCAGCCAGCCTTTTTGTTTGGTGCTCCGTAAACAGTCTTCAAATCGGCTACAAATTGTTTCTTGTCTTTCCAGACAACGTAGCGAAGCGCATTTCTGATCTGATGAACTACACAAATCTGGGTTACCGATTGGGTAAACACGCTGGTGATTGCATCGGTGAAGCCCTTCAGATTATCGGTGCTGGTGATGAGAATATCTTCCACGCCACGGCTTTTTAAATCAGTAAGTACACTTATCCAGAATGAAGCACTTTCGCTTTCACCCAGCCACATGCCCAATACTTCCTTAAACCCCTGAGCATTAAGGCCTACGGCCAGGTAAATGGTTTTGTTGATCACCTTCCCATTCTGCCGGACTTTGAATACGATCCCATCCATCCACACCACAAAGTACACCGATGAAAGAGGCCTGCTTTGCCACTCCGTTACCAACGTATGTACCCGCGAGGTAACGTTGGAAATAGTGGCATCCGAAACATTCACACCATAGATTTCCCGGATTTGTATTTCAATGTCGCGTACGCTCATACCCCGGGCATATAAGGAGATGATAATTTCTTCGATGCCTTCTACGAACCGGCTGCGCTTGGGAACCAGGACGGGCTCAAACGTGCTGTTCCGATCCCGAGGTACTTCTATCTGTAGTTCACCTCGCGTGGTCTTGATGGTCTTACGGGTTTTTCCGTTCCGTGAGTTCCCGGAGTTAATCCCTTCTGGTGAATGTTTGGCATAGCCCAAATGGCCATCGAGTTCACCTTCCAGCATTTGCTCCATGCCCTTTTTGAAAAGTTCATCGATAAAGCTGTTGAGGTCTTTCGAATTCTTAAATTGCTTGAGAAACTCAGGGGTGAGCATCTCTTTGAGTAGTGGGTGTTGTTCTTGATTTTCCATGGTAACTGTGTTTAAAGTTAAGTCTTTAAATGCAACCGATTCGGCTGAAAGTGGTACATTCCACATCCCCTTTCAGCAAGGCCGAATCGGGCCTTTACACAGTTGCTTAGTCGTTACCATGATTCGGGTTAAATACCAAGTTGATGTGAAAGTATATTTGTCGGTAAATGAATTCGTTGCTATGTTGCCAACTGAATAGGTTGTTTCCTCACGGCTGGCAGTACTCTCTCCAAAATAATATGTGTAGCCTTGCTCGTCTGTGATTTTCCAGTAACCAATGCTTGCACTCCCAGCCCCTGGTTGAATTATAATATCCTGATATGGCATAGTACGTGGTTGGCCTGTGTTATCAATAAATAATTTACCGTTTCCGAAAGGATGATTAAAATAAAAGACATCCCGTTCTGAATCACAGTGCTCAAAGTGACTGTTCCACATTGATTGCCTCGTAACTTTTCCTGTTCCATCAACACTACAGTTCGGTTTTGAATCGTCTGGAAGGCCTCGCACAACTCTTGTAACAGCAAAAGCATTTGCGTTCAAACTCCAGCCTAAACCAACCGGTGAAGAAACATCGTGCACTTTTATCCCGGTTGTTCTGTAATCGACTGATATGGGTATTGCAAAATCTCTTCCGTTAAGCGTATGAAAAGGAATTGAGATATTAGCGGTACCAGTATAATAATTCATATCAATGGCAGAGGCTGATACGGCTGCTGAAACGTTTGGGGAAGGGTAAATATGTGACCTCTCAAGTTGTGCTTGCACCGGGGATTTCAACCAAAGTGACAGATGTAGTGTTACGAAAGCAAATTTTTCAATTGTTTTCATGTGCCAATTCATTGTTTAACCTCCAATAATTCGATTCTCCTTCTAAGTAATTCATTTGCGTTATTCAACTCAATGGGTAACGACTAAGCAACTGTGTAAAGGCCCGATTCGGCCTTGCTGAAAGGGGATGTGGAATGTACCACTTTCAGCCGAATCGGTTGCATTTAAAGACTTAACTTTAAACACAGTTACCATGGAAAATCAAGAACAACACCCACTACTCAAAGAGATGCTCACCCCTGAGTTTCTCAAGCAATTTAAGAATTCGAAAGACCTCAACAGCTTTATCGATGAACTTTTCAAAAAGGGCATGGAGCAAATGCTGGAAGGTGAACTCGATGGCCATTTGGGCTATGCCAAACATTCACCAGAAGGGATTAACTCCGGGAACTCACGGAACGGAAAAACCCGTAAGACCATCAAGACCACGCGAGGTGAACTACAGATAGAAGTACCTCGGGATCGGAACAGCACGTTTGAGCCCGTCCTGGTTCCCAAGCGCAGCCGGTTCGTAGAAGGCATCGAAGAAATTATCATCTCCTTATATGCCCGGGGTATGAGCGTACGCGACATTGAAATACAAATCCGGGAAATCTATGGTGTGAATGTTTCGGATGCCACTATTTCCAACGTTACCTCGCGGGTACATACGTTGGTAACGGAGTGGCAAAGCAGGCCTCTTTCATCGGTGTACTTTGTGGTGTGGATGGATGGGATCGTATTCAAAGTCCGGCAGAATGGGAAGGTGATCAACAAAACCATTTACCTGGCCGTAGGCCTTAATGCTCAGGGGTTTAAGGAAGTATTGGGCATGTGGCTGGGTGAAAGCGAAAGTGCTTCATTCTGGATAAGTGTACTTACTGATTTAAAAGCCGTGGCGTGGAAGATATTCTCATCACCAGCACCGATAATCTGAAGGGCTTCACCGATGCAATCACCAGCGTGTTTACCCAATCGGTAACCCAGATTTGTGTAGTTCATCAGATCAGAAATGCGCTTCGCTACGTTGTCTGGAAAGACAAGAAACAATTTGTAGCCGATTTGAAGACTGTTTACGGAGCACCAAACAAAGAGCCTGGCTGCTCAAGCCTTAGAGCAGCCTTTGAAGTAACATGGGGCAAAAATATCCGCATGCTATCAAGTCGTGGAAAACGAATTGGGATAACCTCACGCACTTCTTCGATTATCCGATCGAAATCCGAACGCTGATCTATACCACGAACATTATCGAAAATCTCAACGGAAAAATCCGCAAGTATACCAACAACAAACTTTCGTTCCCTGACGACCAGGCGGTGGTGAAAGCGGTGTACCTGGCTTTACGGGAGATCACCAAAAAATGGACCTTGCCCGTGAGAAACTGGCCACTAATCGTAAATCAATTTTTAACTATCTTCGAAGGCAGATGCAAAATATAAAACCTTTACGCAGTTGCTTAGTCGTTACCCAGCACTTACACACTTAATTAGGCAGTGTCACTCAATGATATATAAGCTAAGTTCTTCAACTTTCTCAAGAAGCTTTATAGTCATTTGCGACAAGTTTATTCCTTCTTCTTTTATTTGGGTCTCCATTGGAATGCCGGGAAGATGTCCATTCTTGCTAATGTATTCAGCTAATTCAACAAGAGATAAACGATTATAATCAGGTTTAAAAACATAATCTGGCCAAGCGTTTTGCAACTTTACAACAATCTCTTCGGTAATAATTTTTCCAGCAACTGCAAGCTTATAACCATTCGGTACAGCAGTCGCACCGATATTTAGTGTTCCGCTCGTGCTAATTGTACCCGTGGCATTTATACTACCTCCAACATTAAGCGTATAATTTCCGGGTAGTGCATTAATTCCAACTCTGCGCGAACTAAAATCTCCGAAAATAAGAGGGGTACCAGTATTTGTATTATCTATATAGAGCTTATTGGACCCCGTTTCATAATACCCGGCATTTGCACCTATAAATATATTTCCAGTTCCCGAAACATTGGAATACCCAGCGTAAGCACCAAGAAATGTATTATTACCACCAGTGGTTGTGCTATAGCCTGATCGGGCTCCGAAAAAAGAATTGTTCGATGCTGAATTATTGACTCTACCCGATAAATTTCCAAAGAAAGCATTATAACTGCCTGTAACAACATCACCTGCTTGCTTGCCAACAGCTGAGTTATATGATCCTCCATTACCCGCGGAGGTTCCTAATGAAACATTATCTGTTCCAGAATTACCGGCCCCGGAAGGAGCTGAATAGTTCTGCGCTGAACTTAGTGTTATTCCGCAAGTTAAAAGAGCGATAAAAATTAAACTTTTGAAGTGAGAGTTAGTTTTGCAATATGTTCTCATAAGGATCAGTTTTATGTTTAGATAATTGAAAAAATGTGAAATTGTTATTGTGTTTGAAAAACCAAGTGTGTGGGGGTAGTATTGTTTAGGCTCGTGTGTTGGCAGCTACCCCCACACTCTTGGTTTGTGCGTGATGCGCAAAGGGAAAAAACTTTACTTATTGTCAGACTTGACTTTGGTAGATTATCTGTCCTGATTGATAAGTCCTTCATAACCCTTCTCATAGTCTTCAGGTCTATAAGTCGTTTAATTCTGTCAGCCGGTTTTATCGGCTTGAATTTAGTCGAATTTTTCAAAAGGCATTGGCGCCAACGTTTGTGTTTATGCAGTGTGGGGAATAGGAGGGCTTAAAAATGAAGCGCAGCGGAATGTTAAGCGCGACCTGCTCCGAACTGTCCACCGTGACCAAGCTACATTGTGAAACATAAACTTTAATTTAACACCAAACCCCCACATTGCATAAACATTTTGTTGTGTGCTGGGCGTTCTGTCGACCGTTTTAATTTGAGAGTCGTTGTCGGTGGTGAAAACTTTAAAATCAAACGAGTCTTTGTCGCAGTTGCGCTTTAAGGTCAGACGGAACGTCCGGCACACCATTAATGCGCGTTGGAGTCAAACGTTACTGTCGGACGAGCTGTCGTCTTGTCCACGTGTTGAAATGGTTTTTTGAAACGGAGTCCAAGTCGCGCGTGGGCAACGGTGTCAAAATTTTTTTCTTGAGTCCGATTTTTCAGGATTCCCTTCTCAAAAACCTAAAAAATCGCGCGCTTCGCGCGTTACTTGTTTTGTCAGTCGGCCGCGATTTGTTGGCTTGGAGAAACGTTGTTTGAAGTCGTAAAGTCCCCGACTCTTTAAAATTTAGTCGTCACTTTAATGTCGGTGGACGCCTTGCACACAACGTTTTGGGTTTGTTTAGTGGCGGATAAATCCAACGGATTTGTCCGCCTACACGAATATAAATAAACTTGTTGACACTACGGGCGACTGTGTCGCCCGCCATTAAACAAACCTGGTGTTGTAGCCCGTGCCCTTACTCTTTACTCAATTGTCAATGAAACCTTTCTACCGAGTCCAAGTTCAATTAACTTGAACAATGTCGATAGTTGAATGTCACTGTGTCCATTCTCAATTCTTGAAATAAAGCTTTTCTTTGTCCCAGTCTTGTCGGCTAATTCGTCTTGTGTCATGTTAGCAAGCCTTCTCTCTTCTTTAATAATTTCTCCAATTGCAAATGACTTGGCCTTAATCTCAAATTCAGTCCGTTTTTTTGTCCCGATTTTTCCATGACGCTTTTCAATGAGCTCATCAAAAGTCGTCACTGTTTTCTTCCTTTTACTTTTTCTTTCCATGTCCTTTTGATTTAACTTTTTCAATAAAATACTCTGTCTTAATTTTTAATGCTTTCTCAATTTCTCCTGTCGGTGTTTTCTGAGATTTCTTTTGGAATCCGTTGAATAACACAACTAAGTTACCTTCGTCAAAGCATGAGAAGATTCGATAGATATTTCCTTGATATTCCACTCTAACCTCATAAAGTCCATCAGTCCCGGTCAAATGTTGAAAAAACTTAACCGGAATTCTGTCGGCTACTGAAATTACAAATAAAACGTGTTCAATTTTGTCCTTTACCTTCTCGGTCTGGTCATTATAGAAGTCAAGAAAATAGTCTTTGTAGAATATAATCTGTCGTATTTTCTCCATTCGGCAAAGTTAACTTAAAAGTTAACAAAACCAAAGTCTCAAAAGTTCAAATTTCTCTGTCGGTTGGGCTGTCCCAGGGCATGGGCTACAACGTTGGTGTTTCTGCAGTGGCGGGCATAGGAGGGCTTGGCAATGAAGCGAAGCGGAATGCCAAGACCGACCAGTTGCGCCTTGTCCCACGTGACAAATGTAAATAATGAAACCGAAAGTAATGAGGACACCGAACCCCGCCATTGCAGAAACATTTTGTTGGCAGCTGTGGGGCATTCTTGTCTCAAATTATCTCGTCATTCTATCTTGTCCGTCAAGAGAAGTTATTCACAACTCTCGTATACCTTATCCTGTTGTATTGTTGTAAAAGGTTCGGGTAGTAATTGAATAGAATATTCCCAATTAACAAAATAATTGCTGTCCCAATTGAATTTGTCCAAAAGGCATAAATATTTGTCAATAAGCAGAAAATAAATAGAACTGTGTGCGACTTCTCAATAGTATATGTCTCGTTGAGCTTTTCTTTTATCGTTTCATAATTCGTCACGTTACGATGAGTCGGGTACTTCTTTCTGATTCTTCTATTTATTAAGTCCCCGTTAGTCGAAAGTTTCTTGAATTTGTCAACCCCCAGTTTTTTATAAATATTCAAGTCAGTCGAGATTTGAAATCGGTCATAAAATGTCTTTGGAAGTCGGCTTACTAAATAGCTTATGACGACAAATACAATCAGCCATTTGAATTCACCGTCACTGTAAGCTCCCCCGAAAATAGGACAGTTTTGAATTAGACAAAAGGTCTAACTTTAAACTGTTAACTATGAAAAGAACACGATTCACCGAAGTCCAGATTTTCAACATTCTCAAGGAGTTTGATGCTGGCAAAAACATCCAGGATATTGCCCGCGATCAGGGGATTTCGAAAGCCACCATTTATAACTGGAAGGCAAAATACGGGGGCATGGAGATGAGCGAACTCAAGCGGGTTAAGGAACTTGAGGAAGAAAACCGGAAACTCAAGCAGATGTATGCCGACCTGGCCCTGGACAACAAGATGCTTAAAGATGTTTTGGGAAAAAAGTATTAAGGCCCGCTGAGAAGCGAACCCATGTAGACCATCTGAGAACGACATTTAAAGTCAGCCTCGGTCGGGCCTGTAAAGTGATGGATATCTCACGTTCGGTTTACTACTACCAAAGTAAGAAGGACGATCATGTGGTGATTGACAAACTTCAGGATTTAGCGGAGAAACGGCCTACGGAGGGTTTTGGAAAATGTACTTCAGGATACGAAAGGAAGGATTATTATGGAACCATAAACGCATCCACCGGGTGTATAAACTATTGAAATTGAATATGAAGCGAAAAGGAAAAAGAGGTTACCGGCACGCGCGCTCCAGCCCCTGGAGGCGGTTAGCCATATCAATGCAAGCCTGGTCGATGGATTTTATGAGTGATTCTCTTTTGTCAGGTCGTAAGTTCAGGGTGCTGAACCTGCTGGATGACTTTAACCGCGAGGCTCTGGCTATTGAAGTGGACACCTCAATGAGAGCCGAACGGGTGATACGGGTGCTGGAACAAGTCATTGGGTGGAGAGGGAAACCCAAGCGAATCAGGGTTGATAATGGGCCCGAATTCATATCAAGCAAACTTGGCTTATGGTGCGAGGAGAATGGTATCCATTTACAATTCATTCAACCAGGCAAACCTTCCCAAAATGCATACATCGAGCGTTTTAATGGGAGCTTTCGGAAGGATGTGCTTGATGCATACGTATTCGAATCGCTGACCCAGGTTAGAATCCTGGCAGACGAGTGGATGAATGATTATAACTACCACCGTCCCCATGACGCGCTAGAAGGTCGCAGTCCTGCGGACATGCTGGCAGTGGATTTATGGAAAACTCGAAACGAGTTTCCCACAAACCCACAGCCGGTTACTATGATAACAATGAATAAATTTTCTAATTTAGAGTTGTCCTAAAAAGGGGGAGCTTACATCACCCCTTATATAAAATATAACACATGGCGCTAATGTCGTTGAACACAGAAGCGCAATCAGAATTAAATTCAGTCGATACTTCAATTTTTCTAATTCCTTGTCGACTGTTTGTGTCATGTTTTAATAAATACGATTAACTGTCCACGGAGCCGCCCCATTGCTGCCAACGTTTTGGGTTTATGACGGCTGCGGTTTTCGAAGCCGAATTTGTCCCACGTGTTGAAAACGAAGTTAGTAAAACCAAACTACATTTCCACCGGTCGCCCGCAGCTGGCATAAACCTGGTGTTGCCGCCAGTACGCGTCCACCGTTAACCTTGTTTTGGACTTCTGTTAAGAAGTCCACCAAAAACTATTTTTTGGACGCGTCTGGCTCCACTTTTACAAAACGTTGTCTGGTTCACAAGAAAATGTCCAAAAAAATTTATTTAAGGTCAATTTTTCAAAATTTCCTTCACCAAACCGCAAAAAAATTCGCGCTTCGCGCGATTTTCTTGTCTACGGTAGGGGGCTGCTTTCGCGCGTGTCGCGCGCGACAAGGGCATTTATTTAAAGTCCGTTGTCAAATATTCAATTAGTCTAAAACTTTTCCGCGTGTCCGCGTAGGTGAATTTGAGTTATAAGTCTTTTGTCAAAAGCCCTTTGTTTTAAAGTCCGAAATTTTGTCCGCGTATCCGCGTACACTGGATTTTATAAAAGTCTTTGTCAAGAGCTAATTTATTGTCCGCGGAGATGAGTCTTTGTCAGTTAGTCAAACGTTGTCTGCGTAGATTTTTCGCGTATTGGCGGCAACGTTTTGGGTTTATGACGGCTGCGGTTTTCGAAGCCAAATTCGTCCCACGTGTTGAAAACGAAGTTAGTAAAACCAAACTAAATTTCAACCTGCCACCCGCAGCTGGCATATAAACCTGGTGTTAGCGCCAGTACGCGTCCACCGTTACTTCATTTTGGACTTCTGATAAGAAGTCCACCGAAAACTAATTTTTGGACGCGTCTGGCTCCACTTTTACAAAACGTTGTCGTGTTGGCCAGTCTGTGTCGGTTAAAATGTCTAAAAATTTTTTTAAGGTCGATTTTCAAAATTTCCTTCACCAAACCGAAAAAATTCGCGCTTCGCGCGATTCTCTAGTCTACGGTGGGGGCTGGTTTCGCGCGTGTCGCGCGGGACTGAATTTTGTTAAAATGTCCGTTGTCAATTGTAAAGAAGCCTGAAACTCTCCCGCGTGTCCGCGTACACCGAACTACATAATTGTCATTTGTCAGAAGTCGAGTTATTGTCTGCGTGAACGGGTCGGAAAAGGTTAGTCAGTCGTTGTCTGCGGACGTGTCATTTATTTTTGTCCGCGTATTGGCGCTAACGCTGGTGTTTGCGGTCGGGCGGGGAATAGGAGGGCTTGGCAATGCAGCGAAGCGGAATGCCAAGACCGACCAGTTGCGCCCTGTCCCACGTGCCAAATGTAAATAATGAAAACGACACTTTATGAGGACACCGAACCCCGCCTGACGCAAACACATTGTTGGGCGCTGGCCGTTCAGTCGACCGTTATTTATTTGGTCAGTCGTTGTCGGTTGTGAAATGTTTTTAGTCAACCGTTACTTTGTTATAGTTGCTAATTAAGGTCAGACGGAAAGGTCAGCGCACCATAAATTTGAGCTTGGGCGAATTCCACCGTTACTGTCCGCGTAACCGAAATTAAGTCCACGTGCTGAAAACTCTCCACGGAAACCGATTAAATATTACACCAATTGTCGGCCGAGTGAAAATTAGTCCCCGTGTTGAAAGTGAATTTTGAAAAGGTCCAAGTCGCTCGTTGGAGATGTAGTCTCGAATTTATTTTTGCATTCAAGTCGCCCGTGATTTGAAACCGACTCTCAAAATTAGTCGTCACGTTATTTGGAGTCCGCGGCTCGCCCAACGTTGGTGCTTGTGACGGGCGGGGTTTAGGAGGCCTTAGCAATGCAGCGAAGCGAAATGCTAAGGCCGACCAGTTGTAACGTGTCCCCGTGCCGACACTGCATAAAGATAACGATAGTTATGAGGACACCGAACCCCGCCTGGCACAAGCATTGTGTTGTGGCGCGTACATTTCATCGGAACTCTATTCTGCTGTCCTTCTTACTTAGGAAAATATTCGCTCGGGTCAACATCCACGAAAACAACAATAAAAAGTCCCGTAAGAAATTGTCGTATAGTTTTGGGCCGCTACGAAGTTAGTTGACATTCAAATTCTAGGGCTCGGTCATAACGCTCGTCCATTTTAGTCTGTACATCGTAGACATAGTATCCTAGTCCACCGATAAAAACAAGTATTACCGCTATTGTCGATGATTGATACAAAATCAGTCCCCAGTTCTTAAGTCTGAGGAGTCCCAAGGAGCCAATAGATGTGAGAAGAGTAAGTCCACCCGCAATAAAAAGAATTACTCGCATTTGAATTGCTGCGTCTCTCATATTTGTTGCGACATCATTATACTCTTCTTGTCCAGCAGTAAAATTGTCGATGGAATTGTCAAATATTATTGTGCCTATAATTTGAAATACCACCCAAAGAGTCACAGTGCCAAAATAGTCAAGGTCGTCCAGCCTATTGCTTTGATGTTTGAGAGTATATTCAGTTTGTCGTCCATGTGTTTGAAGTCCGAGAGTTATAAATGTATGCGCCACAACGTTTTGGGTTTATGACGGCTGCGGTTTTCGAAGCCGTCTTTGTCCCACGTGGGTAAACGAAATTAGTAAAACCAAACTACATTTCAACCTGTCACCCGCAGCTGGCATAAACCTGGTGTTGTAGGCAGGCGCTATCGTCCCACTGTTTTTAAGTTGGAATTTTTAATCTGTCCGCGATGTACTTTTCAATTGCTCTAAAGTCATGTTTTGGGTTTCTTCACTAATCTTGTCGCGAATGTCCCGCATCATTTTCACTGCATCAAATGTCTTTATTTTCTCTTTAGTCTCCATATCTCACTAATTCTTGTGGTGTCCTTATCTCAATTGTCGGGTAACCCAGTCTCAAATTTACTGAATTATACCCTTTTATTCTATCAAGGTTAACAATGTGTTTAAAGTTCCAGCTAGCTAGTACATCTACTCGATTTACTGTCGCCAGGGCAATATGTCGGCAATCTTCCAGACTTGTCCGCCCAACAACTTTCTCAATAATGTACCTGTCGGCCAGATTCATAATTTCTTCAGTCAATTCAATTCTTTCAAATCTGTCGGTTGGATAGTTTAACAGTAACTCATTAACGTGTTTTGGGGCCTGAATTAGTTCTAATTCCAATAGGTCAGATATTATGAATTTAACTTCATTGTCCTCAAGTCTCTTAAAAGTCGTTGAGTCGGTTCTTTGAATTCATCATCAAAAATCCACCTACAACTGATGTGTCAATATAAATTCTCTGGATCATTTTCGTTAGTCAAATTTTTTGCGCCTTGCCTACAACGTTTTGGGTTTATGACGGCTGCGGTTTTCGAAGCCGAATATGTCCCACGTGTTGAAAACGAAATTAATAAAACCAAACTACATTTCAACCTGTCGCCCGCAGCTGGCATAAACCTGGTGTTAGCGCCAGTACGCGTCCACCGTTATTTTAATTTGGACTTCTGATAAGAAGTCCACCGAAAGCTATTTTTGGACGCGTCTGGCTCCACTTTAACAAAACGTTGTCGGAATTGGTCAGTCTGTGTCGGTTAAAATGTCCAAAAAATTTTTTAAGGTCGATTTTTCAAATTTTCCTTCACCAAACCGAAAAAAAATTCGCGCTTCGCGCGATTCTCTTGTCTACGGTGGGGGGGGGCTGGTTTCGTGCGTGTCGCGCGCGGCAGTGAACTTTGTTAAAAAGTCCGTTGTCAATTGTTTAGGAGTCCGAAACTTTCCCGCGTGTCCGCGTACACCGAACTACATAATAATCATCTGTCAGAAGTCGAGTTATTGTCTGCATTAACGTGTCGGAAAACGTTAGTCAGTTGCTGTCTGCGGACGTGTCATTTATTTTTTTTGTCCGCGTATTGGCGCTAACGTTTGAGTTTGCGCATCGGCTGTTAGTAAAACAGTCTTTGTCCCACGAACCCAAACGGTGTAAAGTAAAGATAATTAAATATTGGTCGTCAACCAGCCGTTGCGCAAACTTGTTGTTGTGCACCGTGCGGTCTGTCGTACGTTATATAAAGATAAAATGCTGTCGGCAAATCTTAACTTTATTTTGAAACTTATTCTAAGTCCCACGTAATAGACAGACTGTACGGTGCCAACACGTGCGCGGGGGAGAAGTCCCGAAACTCTCTGCGGAATATAATCTTGTCGACTGGATGTAAAACTGTCTGCGTAAATGAGTCCGATGTATTCTGTTTTAGTCAGTCATTCTCGACCGAAGCCGTAACTGTCCCGAAAACAATAACGTAATTTTGAAACTTGATTGTCGCGCGGTCGCAGTGTGAAGCCCGAACGTAATTGATTGCTTGTCTGCCGTTATTGTCTGCGGGGATGAATTTATCTTGTTTACGTTGTCACCAGATGCGTAAGATTATTTTGTCCGACTGCATGGTGCACAACGTTTTGGGTTTATGACGGCTGCGGTTTTCGAAGCCGAATTTGTCCCACGTGTTTAAAACGAAGTTAGTAAAACCAAACTACATTTCCACCAGTCACCCGCAGCTGGCATAAACCTGGTGTTAGCGCCAGTACGCGTCCACCGTTACTTTAATTTGGACTTCTGATAAGAAGTCCACCGAAAACTGATTTTTGGACGCGTCTGGCTCCACTTTTACGAAACGTTGTCGGGTTACTAGTCTGTATCGGTTAAAATGTCCAAAAAATTTATTTAAGGTCGATTTTTCAAATTTTCCTTCACCAAACCGAAAACAAATTCGCGCTTCGCGCGATTCTCTTGTCTACGGTGGGGGGCGGTTTCGCGCGTGTCGCGCGCGATACTGAATTTTTATTAAGAGTCCGTTGTCAATTGTTAAGAAGTCCGAAACTCTCCCGCGTGTCCGCGTACACCGAACTTTTTAATTGTCATTTGTCAGAAGTCGAGTTATTGTCTGCGTGAATGGGTCGGTAAACGTTAGTCAGTTGTTGTCTGCGGACGTGTCATTTATTTTTTGTCCGCGTATTGGCGCTAACGTTTTGGGTTTATGACGGCTGCGGTTTTCGAAGCCGAGTTTGTCCCATGTGTTGAAAACGAAGTTAGTAAAACCAAACTACATTTCAACCTGTCGCCCGTAGCTGGCATAAACCTGGTGTTGCCGCCAGTACGCGTCCATCGTTACCTTATTTGGACTTCTGATAAGAAGTCCACCGAAAATAGTTTTTGGACGCGTCTGGCTCCACTTTTACAAAACGTTGTCGGGTTGGTCAGCATTGTGTAGCTTAAAATGTCGAAAAAAATTTTTAAGGTCGATTTTTCAAATTTTCCTTCACCAAACCGAAAAAAAATTCGCGCTTCGCGCGATTCTCTCGTCTACGGTGGGGGGCTGGTTTCGCGCGTGTCGCGCGGGACAAGGGTATTTATTTAAAGTCCGTTGTCAATTATTCAATTAGTCCAAAACTTTTTTGCGTGTCCGCGTACACTGGACTTTATAAAAGTCTTTGTCAGGAGTTAATTTATTGTCCGCGGAGCTGAGTCTTTGTCAGTTAGTCAAACGTTGTCTGCGTAGATTTTATGCGTATTGGCGGCAACGTTTGGCGCATATTGCGTGGCGTTTGTGCAAATGCGCAAGGTCCACCGTTGTTGAGTGAAGATAGGAGAGATTCGAGAAATAGTCAATTGTCCCCCGCCATGCAATATGCGCAGTGTTGTGCACCGTGCGGTCTGTCGAACGTTGTAAGAAATACGAGTCTGAGTCCACTGTCCGAGATTTCATATTGAAGCCAGGTCAAAGTCAACGGCTATAGACAGGCCGTACGGTGTCAACACGTGCGGGTGGGCAGTTGCTGACACTCTCCGCGGAACGAACACTTGTCCACCGACTGTAAAAATCTCCGCGTAACCGAGTCCATTTTTTTATTTTTCAGTCCGCTCTTGTCTGTTGAGACCCAAATTGTTTCGTAGTCAGCAAACGTAATTTTGAAACGTCCAAGTCGCGCGTTGGCAGTGTGTACCTAAAGCTTTATTGAACAGAGGTCAGCCGTTATTGTCCAGCGGAAAGCGTCTTAGTCGTTAACGTTGTCACCGGTTGCGTAGGACTAATTAGTCCCCGCATGGTGCACAACGTGAGTGCATGTGACGTAGCGCGGTTTAGGAGCTAAAGCCAAATGAGGAACGAATGGCTTTAGCGACCTGCTGCGTTCTGTCCCACACACTGAAACTAAATTATGAAACTATAACTACAATGCAACACTGAACCAGCGCTATGGCACATGCACATTGTTGTGCGTAGTGTTTTTTACTCTATTTTCTTTATGAAACTTCTAAACTGTTCAAATGTCACTCGTTTGAAGTCCTTAATTACTTCTTTGTCAACCCAGTCACCATTTTGTTTTTCTTGATAAATCAACCAGCCGTCTTTTCCGTCCAATAGAAGTCGTTTGGCTTTTGTTTGAATAGTCCACGAGCCAAAAGCTTTGTCGTGGTACTCATTCTTTTCAATTTCCAAGTCCGTTATTCGCAAGTTGGAGAGGTCATAAAGAAATTTATTCCAATTCCTTTTTGTCTGTCTTTCAACGTCAAATGCGTAACCAATGCATTTGTCCACGGTCGCTTCAATACAGTCGTCAACAATTTCAGCTTTCCTGCCGTCCTCATCAGTCAATGTTACTCTACAAACTCCAGGACTGAATTCGTCAACCTTGAAAGTCCAACCCGGTAATATATTCTTAGTCTTTGTCGTCATAAAAACATTACGCACAACGTTTTGGGTTTATGACGGCTGCGGTTTTCGAAGCCGAATATGTCCCACGTGTTGAAAACGAAATTAATAAAACCAAACTACATTTCAACCTGTCGCCCGCAGCTGGCATAAACCTGGTGTTAGCGCCAGTACGCGTCCACCGTTATTTTAATTTGGACTTCTGATAAGAAGTCCACCGAAAGCTATTTTTGGACGCGTCTGGCTCCACTTTAACAAAACGTTGTCGGAATTGGTCAGTCTGTGTCGGTTAAAATGTCCAAAAAATTTTTTAAGGTCGATTTTTCAAATTTTCCTTCACCAAACCGAAAAAAAATTCGCGCTTCGCGCGATTCTCTTGTCTACGGTGGGGGGGGGCTGGTTTCGTGCGTGTCGCGCGCGGCAGTGAACTTTGTTAAAAAGTCCGTTGTCAATTGTTTAGGAGTCCGAAACTTTCCCGCGTGTCCGCGTACACCGAACTACATAATAATCATCTGTCAGAAGTCGAGTTATTGTCTGCATTAACGTGTCGGAAAACGTTAGTCAGTTGCTGTCTGCGGACGTGTCATTTATTTTTTTTGTCCGCGTATTGGCGCTAACGTTTTGGGTTTATGACGGCTGCGGCTTTCGAAGCGCGTATTTGTCCCACTGTAAGCTCCCCCGAAAATAGGACAGTTTTGAATTAGACAAAAGGTCTAACTTTAAACTGTTAACTATGAAAAGAACACGATTCACCGAAGTCCAGATTTTCAACATTCTCAAGGAGTTTGATGCTGGCAAAAACATCCAGGATATTGCCCGCGATCAGGGGATTTCGAAAGCCACCATTTATAACTGGAAGGCAAAATACGGGGGCATGGAGATGAGCGAACTCAAGCGGGTTAAGGAACTTGAGGAAGAAAACCGGAAACTCAAGCAGATGTATGCCGACCTGGCCCTGGACAACAAGATGCTTAAAGATGTTTTGGGAAAAAAGTATTAAGGCCCGCTGAGAAGCGAACCCATGTAGACCATCTGAGAACGACATTTAAAGTCAGCCTCGGTCGGGCCTGTAAAGTGATGGATATCTCACGTTCGGTTTACTACTACCAAAGTAAGAAGGACGATCATGTGGTGATTGACAAACTTCAGGATTTAGCGGAGAAACGGCCTACGGAGGGTTTTGGAAAATGTACTTCAGGATACGAAAGGAAGGATTATTATGGAACCATAAACGCATCCACCGGGTGTATAAACTATTGAAATTGAATATGAAGCGAAAAGGAAAAAGAGGTTACCGGCACGCGCGCTCCAGCCCCTGGAGGCGGTTAGCCATATCAATGCAAAATGGTCGATGGATTTTATGAGTGATTCTCTTTTGTCAGGTCGTAAGTTCAGGGTGCTGAACCTGCTGGATGACTTTAACCGCGAGGCTCTGGCTATTGAAGTGGACACCTCAATGAGAGCCGAACGGGTGATACGGGTGCTGGAACAAGTCATTGGGTGGAGAGGGAAACCCAAGCGAATCAGGGTTGATAATGGGCCCGAATTCATATCAAGCAAACTTGGCTTATGGTGCGAGGAGAATGGTATCCATTTACAATTCATTCAACCAGGCAAACCTTCCCAAAATGCATACATCGAGCGTTTTAATGGGAGCTTTCGGAAGGATGTGCTTGATGCATACGTATTCGAATCGCTGACCCAGGTTAGAATCCTGGCAGACGAGTGGATGAATGATTATAACTACCACCGTCCCCATGACGCGCTAGAAGGTCGCAGTCCTGCGGACATGCTGGCAGTGGATTTATGGAAAACTCGAAACGAGTTTCCCACAAACCCACAGCCGGTTACTATGATAACAATGAATAAATTTTCTAATTTAGAGTTGTCCTAAAAAGGGGGAGCTTACACCACGTGGCAGAAACGAATTTAATAAAACTAAACTTCATAACAACACATCACCCGCAGCTGGCATAAACCTGGTGTTGCCGGCTGGCCACCTTCCTTATCTCATTTGTCAATAGGTCAAAGTTTAATAGAGAGTTCCAAATGTCCACCAAGTCCAAGTTCAATTATCTTTTGAAGTGTCGAAAGTCTAGCTTCTTTGATGTTATTCTCAATCTTTGAAATATATGATTTCGTTGTCCCCACTTTTTCTGCAAGTTCCTCTTGTGTCAATCCTTTTTCGAGACGAGCCTCATAAAGAAGAGCTCCAATTTTAAAACTCTCATAACCTGCTTCAAGTTTGTCTCGCTTGGCAGTTCCCTTTTTTCCGTAATGCTTGTCCTTAAATTGGTCAAGCGTCATAATGTTACCTTTTTTCGTTTTCATACTCCTCCTTTATTTTAAGTGCTTTCTCAATTTCCTTTTTCGGTGTCTTCTGCGTTTTCTTTTGAAATCCATTGGCTAAAACAACCAATTGTCCTTGGTCGAAGAAACAGAATATTCTAAAGATGTCGCTCGCTAATTGAACTCTTATTTCAAATAGTCCGTCTGTATTCTCAATGTGCTTGAGATACGTCTCAGGTACTCTTTGCAATTCTTCAATCAAATCAAAAGTCCAAATGATTTTATCCTTAACCTTTTGCTTTTGTCCTTTGAAGAAGTCGTCAAAGTAGGTCTTATAGAAAATAATTGTCCTCTGTTTCTTCTTTTTGTCCACGAGGCAAAGATAGGAAGAGTTGTCCTAAAGTGAAACTTTTAAAAAGGCCTTTTTTAGCCGGATTTTAGTCTGTTTGACCGGATTTGTCTACGGAGCGGGTGGCTTGCCGGCAACGGTTTCGGGCTTTGCGTTCGGGCGGATTTCGGAGCACAAAGTTTCAATTTATTACTAAAGTTCATTAGAAGCACTCAACTCCAAGTTTGCACGTCAGCCCGCCTGACGCAAAACCCGTGTTAGCGGTATGGCGTTCGTCTGTCAGAACTTTTTTATCAGTTAATCTGTCAAGCTGTATTTCATTGAAACAAGCCCTGTCGAATACGTTTTCGTGTCAATATGTTTCAGATTTATTCGGTCAGTTATGTCCCGAAAAAGTGGTTTACCTCCGCCAAGTATAATCGGGTGAACAGAAAGATGTACTTCGTCAACAAGTTTCAGATTCATTAAAGAGCTTGTCAGTCCCGCTCCACCAAACAGCCAAATGTCTTTGCCGTCTTTCTTTTTTATTTTTTCAACTTCTGTTTTCAGGTCGCCATTTACAAGAATTGCTCCCTCTTTTACTTTGTCAAGCGTGTTAGAAAAAACATACTCTTCCATTTTGGGCATTCCACTTGTGTCTGCTTCCATACCCAGCGACATTTCATAGGTCTTTCGTCCTACAAAAACAGCGTCAATTCTGCTCATGAAGTCCGACATACCATAGTCCTGATCAGTAAAGCACCAGTCGTATTCACCGTTTTTACCTTCGATAAAACCGTCTAAGCTGACGGCAAGTCCTAAGATTACTTTTCTCATGTTGTTTATATTTTAGTTGTTAAGTTCTTTGTCTGACGTGTTGTTTTTGGAATGTCCGTTTGGTGCAATGTCGTCTTTACGCTTACCGCTAACGTTTTGGGTTTGTGACGGCTTGCGGATAGGAGGGCTTGCTAAATGAGGAACGAAATGGCAAGCCCGACCAATTGCAAACAGTCTACCGTTACGAAACTAAGTAAAGAAACGAAAACTTCATAGCCACACATCACCCGCAAGCTGGCACAAACCTGTTGTTAGCGCCAGTACGCGTCCACCGTTACTTTAATTTGGACTTCTGATAAGAAGTCCACCGGAAACTGATTTTTGGACGCGTCTGGCTCCGCTTTTACGAAACGTTGTCGGAATTGGTCAGTCTGTGTCGGTTAAAATGTCGAAAAAATTTATTTAAGGTCGATTTTTCAAATTTCCCTTCACCAAACCGAAAAAAAATTGGCGCTTCGCGCGATTCTCTTGTTTACGGTGGGGGGCGGTTTCGCGCGTGTCGCGTGCGGTACTGAATTTTTATTAAGAGTCCGTTGTCAATTGTATAGAAGTCTGAAACCCACCCGCGAGTCCGCGTACACCGAACTTTTAAATAGTCATTTGTCAGAAGTCGAGTTATTGTCTGCATTAACGTGTCGGAAAACGTTAGTCAGTTGCTGTCTGCGGACGTGTCATTTATTTTTTTTGTCCGCGTATTGGCGCTAACGTTTGGCGCATATTGCGTGGCGTTTGTGCAAATGCGCAAGGTCCACCGTTGTTGAGTGAAGATAGGAGAGATTCGAGAAATAGTCAATTGTCCCCCGCCATGCAATATGCGCAGTGTTGTGCACCGTGCGGTCTGTCGAACGTTGTAAGAAATACGAGTCTGAGTCCATTGTCCGAGATTTCATTTTGAAGCCAGGTCAAAGTCAACCGCTATAGACAGGCCGTACGGTGTCAACACGTGCGGGTGGGCAGCTGCTGACACTCTCCGCGGAACGAACTCTTGTCCACCGACTGAAAAACTCTCCGCGTAACCGAGTCCATTTTTTTTATTTTTCAGTCCGCCCTTGTCTGTTGAGACCGAAATTGTTTCGTAGTCAGCAAACGTATTTTTGGAACTCACTTGTCGCGCGTTGGCAGTGTGTACCTAAAGCTTTATTGAACAGAGGTCAGCCGTTATTGTCCAGCGGAAAGCGTCTTAGTCGTTAACGTTGTCACCGGTTGCGTAGGACTAATTAGTCCCCGCATGGTGCACAACGTTTGAGTTTGCGCATCGGCTGTTAGTAAAACAGTCTTTGTCCCACGAACCCAAACGGTGTAAAGTAAAGATAATTAAATATTGGTCGTCAACCAGCCGTTGCGCAAACTTGTTGTTGTGCACCGTGCGGTCTGTCGTACGTTATATAAAGATAAAATGCTGTCGGCAAATCTTAACTTTATTTTGAAACTTATTCTAAGTCCCACGTAATAGACAGACTGTACGGTACCAACACGTGCGCGTGGGAGAAATCCAGAAACTATCCGCGGAGCGAAATCTTGACGACTGGATGTAAAACTGTCTGCGTAAATGAGTCCGATGTATTTTGTTTTAGTCAGTTATTGTCGACCGAAACCCAAACTGTCCCGAAAGCCGGAACGTAATTTTGAAACTTGATTGTCGCGCGGTAGCAGTGTGAAGCCCGAACGTAATTGATTGCTTGTCTGCCGTTATTGTCTGCGGGGATGAATTTATCTTGTTTACGTTGTCACCAGATGCGTAAGATTATTTTGTCCGACCGCATGGTGCACAACGTTTTGCGGCTTTGCGTAGTGGGGGCATTAGAAGCACTAAACTGTCAGCCTTGAACAAATGTAAATAAAAGGAACTAACGTTCAATTAAGCTCGTCAGCCCCCATTACGCAAAACCGCTGTTAGCAGCCGTTTTTCTCTCTATTTACATCCGCAGTTTGTCTTTTGAATTTCCTTGTCTGTAAGGTGTTTCAAAATATACGGTGAGAGCTTTTTTCTCTCTGTATTTTCTGTCTTACTAAAATAACCTTTAAGCAAAACTTGAATTAGGATTACTTCATTTGGTTCTGCTAAAGTCTCATCGTCCCAAAACCATTCTCTTGCTTCCGAACATTCTGAAACGTGATTGGGATAGAAATCAAAATGACCTACCCTAATCGTTGGCGATGCATTGATATTGAACTTTTCGGCTTCTTCAAGTGATTTCACTGTCGTGTGCTTGAAGAGTATTTCACAACCGATTTTATCAAAAAGTTTTTGAACTTCTTGAATTGCAGACACAAGTTTAACTTGAACCGTGTCGCAAGCTGTGCAGGAATTGTCTCCGTTGGTTGGCATTTCTACTTGAAATAGCTCAACCCTTAATTGCTTTTTTGTTTGAACTTCCATTGTCTTGAATTTTAAATGTTTCTTCAAGACTTAAAAACATGTCAAAAGATGCAAAAAAAACTTCGGACTATGTCAGACAACAGGACTTAGTTATAGTATAAAGCATTTGATTTTCAATGTGTTCAACAATCCCACATTCTTCAAATTTATCTCTCAACATTCTTCTTGCTCTTTGAATTCGTGATTTAGTAGCTTCTAATGTCAAGCCGAGTTGGTCAGCAATTTCTTTTTGAGGTTTTCTCTCTAGGTCGGAAAGTCTCAAAGGCAAAGAGTACTTTGTCGGTAAACTGTCAATAAAGTTGTGAAGCCAGATAAAAATATTTTCATTGTCAGTTTGATAATCCTGAACTTCAAGTCCGTTCAGCTCCGTCTTTGCTGTCCGATTTGATTGTTTGAAATAGTCAATGATAGTGTTATGTGTTATTCTGTAGAGCCACCCTTTAATGTTTTGCACGTCATTTTTAGTCTCGCAATACTTTGTAAATTTTATTAGCACCGATTGCAGTATGTCATTAACATCGTCTCTGTCGTGAACACGCTTGTTAATATACCCTTTTAAGTCGTCCTTGTAGGCTGTCCAAATGTTAAACACATCACATTTCATATTCTGTCATTGTTGGTTGTCGTTGTCTTTAAAATGGCTGCTAACGTTCGTGTATGTGACGTTGTGGGGATAGGAGCCAAAATGAATGACCGAAGGGAATGATTTTGGCGACTTGCTCCGTCACTGTCAACCGTGACCGAACGTTATTTTGAAACACAAACTACAAATTTACACCGTCCCCCACAATGACACATACACTTTGTTGCCAGCCGTTTATTTTTTCTCCTCACTCTTAATTGTCAGTCCGTTAATCTCTACGTGATTTATTGAGTTGTTGTAATAAAGAAATTCAATTGTCTTGTCGGCTTGTCTTTGCAGTCTTACAAAATCTTCGTCTTTGTCGTCCGAATTTCTTTGGTCTTCTATTTCTCGATAGATTTCCATTTTCTTCATTTGAATCTCCAATTGTTTCAATTCATTGTCCAAGATGTCATTTCTTAGTTCAGCGACCTTTTGAACACCTGCCAATAGGAAATACAATACAAGAATCGGAATCCCAAGTTTCCTAGGGACATCTATTTTGAGTTCCCCTTTCTTTATTCTAATGTTTGGTTTCCAGCCCTCTTTGAATCGAAACCTGATTGACTGTCCAGTATTAATACTTTGAACTTCTAGAATATTCTTGAACGGATAGAAGTAGTCGAAGAATGGTCGTCTCTGGTAATAGTAATTGAATGGTCGTCCAATTATGTCATTGTAAAGTCGATCGAGTCCGCTCAGCAATTCAACAACGTCTCCATTGTCCAATTGGTCAAACTTTAAATAGATGTCGAGCTCTGTGTACTCTGGTCTGTCGGTATTAAGTAGTAGTAACATACTCTATCTAAAATAAATGGCTGGCAACGTTTGAGTTTGCGCATCGGCTGTTAGTGAAACATTCCTTGTCCCACGAAACCAAACGTTGTAAAGTAAATATACTAAATAGTTGGTCGTCAACCAGCCGTTGCGCAAACTTGTTGTTGTGCACCGTGCGGTCTGTCGTACGTTATATAAAGATAAAATGCTGTCGGCAAACCTTAACTTTATTTTGAAACTTATTCTAAGTCCCACGTAATAGACAGACTGTACGGTGCCAACACGTGCGCGTGGGAGAAATCCAGAAACTATCCGCGGAGCGAAATCTTGACGACTGGATGTAAAACTGTCTGCGTAAATGAGTCCGATGTATTTTGTTTTAGTCAGTTATTGTCGACCGAAGCCCAAACTGTCCCGAAAGCCGGAACGTAATTTTGAAACTTGATTGTCGCGCGGTCGCAGTGTGAAGCCCGAACGTAATTGATTGCTTGTCTGCCGTTATTGTCTGCGGGGATGAATTTATCTTGTTTACGTTGTCACCAGATGCGTAAGATTATTTTGTCCGACCGCATGGTGCACAACGTTTTGGGTTTATGACGGCTGCGGTTTTCGAGCCGAATTTGTCCCACGTGAGTAAACGAAATTAATAAAACCAAACTACATTTCAACTTGTCACCCGCAGCTGGCATAAACCTGGTGTTGGCAGTAGTGCCGCTATGCTGTTACTTTCTTCTTGGTAGTCAGCTTTCTTGTCGGCTTACGTGTCGCGCTTTTCTTGGCCTTAAGCATTTTAATTACTTCGCTTATTCTTTTCTCTTCGTCTTTTGTCAACGGTCCAACACCACCAATGAAGTCCACGTCCAATTCTTTTTTTCTTGTTCTCATAATTCCGTGTTTTTAAAATATTTGTCCAACAACTTTAAAGCTGCTCTTGTTTCTATAATCATTAATCGTCCACCTGCATGGAAGGCTCCTAATGTGTCAATGTAGTGATTGATTAATTGGGTTTTTGAAACGAATGAAATGTTTCCTTCAAATCCGCGTTGAAATGAAAGTCTACAAGCAAATGCTACTAAATTGCCAGGAACTCCTTCGTAGACTTTTTCTTTACCCTTATTAAAAGGGGCACTCTCGACCAAGTGCATGTAAACATGGTCAAATTTTATCTCCAGACTTATCAGTCCCTGAATAACATTCTGATTCTCAGTCGTGGTTAGTTTATAAACCTCTCTCTCAGGTTGGTTCAATTCGAATTTCCAGTTAAAAACCCAACCGTTTTTCTTAGTAACGGTTTTTAAGTCCTCCCTTGTCAGGTGGATAATACTGGTCGTAAAGCTGTCACCCTGTAAGCTCCCCCTTTTTAGGACAACTCTAAATTAGAAAATTTATTCATTGTTATCATAGTAACCGGCTGTGGGTTTGTGGGAAACTCGTTTCGAGTTTTCCATAAATCCACTGCCAGCATGTCCGCAGGACTGCGACCTTCTAGCGCGTCATGGGGACGGTGGTAGTTATAATCATTCATCCACTCGTCTGCCAGGATTCTAACCTGGGTCAGCGATTCGAATACGTATGCATCAAGCACATCCTTCCGAAAGCTCCCATTAAAACGCTCGATGTATGCATTTTGGGAAGGTTTGCCTGGTTGAATGAATTGTAAATGGATACCATTCTCCTCGCACCATAAGCCAAGTTTGCTTGATATGAATTCGGGCCCATTATCAACCCTGATTCGCTTGGGTTTCCCTCTCCACCCAATGACTTGTTCCAGCACCCGTATCACCCGTTCGGCTCTCATTGAGGTGTCCACTTCAATAGCCAGAGCCTCGCGGTTAAAGTCATCCAGCAGGTTCAGCACCCTGAACTTACGACCTGACAAAGAGAATCACTCATAAAATCCATCGACCAGCTTGCATTGATATGGCTAACCGCCTCCGGGGGCTGGAGCGCGCGTGCCGGTAACCTCTTTTTCCTTTTCGCTTCATATTCAATTTCAATAGTTTATACACCCGGTGGATGCGTTTATGGTTCCATAATAATCCTTCCTTTCGTATCCTGAAGTACATTTTCCAAAACCCTCCGTAGGCCGTTTCTCCGCTAAATCCTGAAGTTTGTCAATCACCACATGATCGTCCTTCTTACTTTGGTAGTAGTAAACCGAACGTGAGATATCCATCACTTTACAGGCCCGACCGAGGCTGACTTTAAATGTCGTTCTCAGATGGTCTACATGGGTTCGCTTCTCAGCGGGCCTTAATACTTTTTTCCCAAAACATCTTTAAGCATCTTGTTGTCCAGGGCCAGGTCGGCATACATCTGCTTGAGTTTCCGGTTTTCTTCCTCAAGTTCCTTAACCCGCTTGAGTTCGCTCATCTCCATGCCCCCGTATTTTGCCTTCCAGTTATAAATGGTGGCTTTCGAAATCCCCTGATCGCGGGCAATATCCTGGATGTTTTTGCCAGCATCAAACTCCTTGAGAATGTTGAAAATCTGGACTTCGGTGAATCGTGTTCTTTTCATAGTTAACAGTTTAAAGTTAGACCTTTTGTCTAATTCAAAACTGTCCTATTTTCGGGGGAGCTTACAGGCACACAAAACCCCGCAATTAAATAAACACGGTGTTGTGCACAGTGCCGCTATGCTCTTACTTTAGTAAAGTGGTTTTCTCTCGCCTTAACCTTGTCTCAATTGTCTGGGGTGATACGTGAAATTTTGAACTTATTTTATTTGCAACGAATGATTGTACCCACTTGTCTGTTTCTTCCCCAAGTCCTTGCTCTTTTGCTTTCTTGTAAACTTTTTCAATGTCCTCTTGAAGGCTTTTGATTTCATTTTCCAAATGGTCAGGCGGAACAAGAAGGCGTCCAGCAAACTCGTTGGCATGAGTTTCATACCAACTTAAGTCTGCCTGGTCAATCCCTTCCATTAACTTAAACCAATCCTCAGGAGATTTGAACTCTACACTTTCATAGAATTCACGATGAAGGATAAGATGTCCTAGTTCATGGGCAAGAGTGAATCTAAGTCTTGATTCAAATCTTGCGTCACTAAACATATTGTTGTCGACAAAGATTACCGATAGGTCGTTAGAAAGCATTCCTTCGATATCAAGTTGACTCTTAAGTCCAGCAACTGGTCTAACTTCTAGGCCAAACCCAAATTCTATTATTTTGTCAATGTCAACGGGGATTTTGTTTCCTTTCCAATACTGTGACCTAACTTCGTCAGCTTTGTCCCGAATAGAGTTAAAGCTATAATGTTTAAAGACCATAAAGCTTAACTCTCAATAATTGTCTTAATTAATTTCTTTAATTCTTCTTCGTTTGGTTTTTCTCCACGGACGGTTCTAAAGAATATTGGTAATTTTTCAAGAACATTTTCTTGAGGTCTTAAATCTTGAGGTATTGAGTCAATTAAGGCTAAGTCCTTCATTGTCACAATTTCTTCCTCATTAAAATTTAAGACATTAGCTATTCTATCTAAAATTTCAGCACTTCTTGGAGGGTCGGCCAAACCTCGTTCAACCTTGCTCCAGTTTGATGGGTCAAGTTCAGCTTCTCTACAGAATTGTCTTAAAGAGACCTCTTTCTCCATCCTCTTTTCCTTTATAAACTGATGGAAATGTTTCATAACTAGTTCTTGTTTTATGTGTGGTAAATTTATACCACAATAATAACTATTCTTATTTCACTATGGTTTCAATCACTACTAATAAATTTACTAGCTGCAAATTTTAGTCTCAAATTTGGAATAAGTCTCAAATGGGAATTATGACGTCTATAAACCATTAGGGGACAAGCACCAATCGTCTAACTTGATTCGTGCCTGTCCCCAATGTGTGTAGCGGTGAGAGAGGGATTCGAACCCCCGAGTCCTTTCGGACTAACAGATTATCAGTCTGTCGCAATCAGCCGCTCTGCCATCTCCGACAATGTAGCGTTTGCATACATTCTCGGAGAATATTTAATGTCTATTTAAGTCTGTATAATTTTTTCAACTCTGCTAGCAGCGCATCATTCACCGTTTTGCGCTCTTCTTTGTCAACATTCTTCGTATCATTCGATGTCTTTACTGCAGTGTAGGATGGAAAGTCGTCTGCTTTACTTCTATTATTTTCCCAATGCATAGGTCTGAGATTTATTAAGGTCTCATCACCCCCTTTTGACTCTGGATAAACATGGTCTATTTCCCAGCCTAAAGTTTCCTCTTTCCCGTACTTGTCGCGTTGCATCCAAGCTCCGCATACATCCTTTCTATATTTTACACTGTCATAGTTCTCAACAGTCGTTCCTTTATTCCAAACGTCCTGTATTTGTTTGTCGCTAAAGTCAGCCATAGTCGAAATTGTTTCGTAATCCTTTGTCTATTGTCGTGCCAACTTGAAATGACTGTCAAGATGTCACTCGTTTTAAGTTGGACTGAACTGTCCAGCGGCATTGTGCACAACGTTTGAGTTTGTGCATCGGCTGTTAATGAAACAGTCCATGTCCCACGAAACCAAACGTTGTAAAGTAAATATACTAAATATTTGGTCGTCAACCAGCCGTTGTTTCAAACTTGTTGTTGTGCACCGTGCTTCGTCAGTTTGTACGTTGAATAAAGTTAAATTGCTGTTTAAAGACCATAAAGCAGAACTCTCATTTTGTCTTACTTAATTTCTTTAATTCCACGTCGTTTGTTTTGCCAACACGTGCGCTAAAGAAATATTGAAACTTTTCAAGAAAATTTTCTTGAGGTCTTAAATCTTGAGGTATTGAGTCATTATTTTGTTTTAAGTCAGTCATTGTCACACCGAAGCCGTTCTTCCTCATTAAAAGCCGAACATTAGCTATTCTATCTAAATTTCAGCACTTCTTGGAGGGTCGGCCAAACCTCTTGTTCAACCTTGCTCCAGTTTGATGGGTCAAAGTTCACGTTGTCTACAGATGTCTTAAAGAGACCTCTTTCTCCATCCTCTTTTCCTTTATAAACTGATGGAAATGTTTCATAACTAGTTCTTGTTTTATGTGTGGTAAATTTATACCACAATAATAACTATTCTTATTTCACTATGGTTTCAATCACTACTAATAAATTTACTAGCTGCAAATTTTAGTCTCAAATTTGGAATAAGTCTCAAATGGGAATTATGACGTCTATAAACCATTAGGGGACAAGCACCAATCGTCTAACTTGATTCGTGCCTGTCCCCAATGTGTGTAGCGGTGAGAGAGGGATTCGAACCCCGAGTCCTTTCGGACTAACAGATTATCAGTCTGTCGCAATCAGCCGCTTTGCCATCTCCGACAATGTAGCGTTTGCATACATTCTCGGAGAATATTTAATGTCTATTTAAGTCTGTATAATTTTTTCAACTCTGCTAGCAGCGCATCATTCACCGTTTTGCGCTCTTCTTTGTCAACATTCTTCGTATCATTCGATGTCTTTACTGCAGTGTAGGATGGAAAGTCGTCTGCTTTACTTCTATTATTTTCCCAATGCATAGGTCTGAGATTTATTAAGGTCTCATCACCCCTTTTGACTCTGGATAAACATGGTCTATTTCCCAGCCTAAAGTTTCCTCTTTCCCGTACTTGTCGCGTTGCATCCAAAGCTCCGCATACATCCTTTCTATATTTTACACTGTCATAGTTCTCAACAGTCGTTCCTTTATTCCAAACGTCCTGTATTTGTTTGTCGCTAAAGTCAGCCATAGTCGAAATTGTTTCGTAATCCTTTGTCTATTGTCGTGCCAACTTGAAATGACTGTCAAGATGTCACTCGTTTTAAGTTGGACTGAACTGTCCAGCGGCATTGTGCACAACGTTTGAGTTTGTGCATCGGCTGTTAATGAAACAGTCCATGTCCCACGAAACCAAACGTTGTAAAGTAAATATACTAAATAGTTGGTCGTCAACCAGCCGTTGCGCAAACTTGTTGTTGTGCACCGTGCGGTCTGTCGTACGTTGTATAAAGATAAATTGCTGTCGGCAAACCAGAACTTTATTTTGAAACTTATTCTAAGTCCACGTAATAGACGGACTGTACGGTGCCAACACGTGCGCGGGGGAGAAATCCCGAAACTCTCTGCGGTGTGAAAGCTTGTCGACCAGCTGCAAAATAGTCCGCGTAAATGAGTCCGATGTATTTTGTTTTAGTCAGTCATTGTCGACCGAAGCCGTAACTGTCCCGAAAGCCGGAATGTAATTTTGAAACTTGATTGTCGCGCGGTCGCAGTGTGAAGCCCGAACGTAATTGATTGCTTGTCTGCCGTAATTGTATGCGGGGATGAATTTGTTTCGTTTACGTTGTCACCAGATGCGTAAGATTATTTTGTCCAACCGCATGGTGCACAACGTTTGGGTTTATGCAGTGTGGGGAATAGGAGGGCTTAAAAATGAAGCGCAGCGGAATGTTAAGCCCGACCTGCTCCGAACTGTCCCCCGTGACCAAACTACATTGTGAAACATAAACTTTAGTTTAATACCAAACCCCCACATTGCATAAACATTTTGTTGTGCGCTGGGCCGTTTCACCGTCTTCTTTTTGAAATCCGTCCTTCACTCATTGTTATATGAAGATTTCCACAATAAGTCAGTCGAAATTTTTCTTTATCAGTTATTTCATAACATGCACCGCCATATGATGAAGAGGTCTTCATAAGTAACTTTGAAACTGAGTCCAACGAGTCAATATTTATTGGAACTTCATTGTCCCCGTGGAGTTGGAACATACAGTTGTCAGACGACCATTTTATGTCCCCTTTTAATTCTTCTTGTCCTTCTCTTTTAATGTTATACCTGTCACCCGTAATTAACAATCTGAAGTCCGACTTTTTATGTCCTTTAGTTTTATGTTTAAATAGATATTGTCCGTCACCAAGCTTTTCACAATCTTGTCCAAATGCGGTTAAGGTCCCAATGGTCAAAATTGTCGTTGTGATGAAAAGCGTTAAAAGTTGTTGTCCGGTCATTTATTATTGAAACCTATTTGTCCCACGGCCTTGCGCACAACGTTTGGCGCATATTGCGTGGCGTTTGTGCAAATGCGCAAGGTCCACCGTTGTTGAGTGAAGATAGGAGAGATTCGAGAAATAGTCAATTGTCCCCCGCCATGCAATATGCGCAGTGTTGTGCACCGTGCGGTCTGTCGAACGTTGTAAGAAATACGAGTCTGAGTCCACTGTCCGAGATTTCATATTGAAGCCAGGTCAAAGTCAACGGCTATAGACAGGCCGTACGGTGTCAACACGTGCGGGTGGGCAGTTGCTGACACTCTCCGCGGAACGAACACTTGTCCACCGACTGTAAAAATCTCCGCGTAACCGAGTCCATTTTTTTATTTTTCAGTCCGCTCTTGTCTGTTGAGACCCAAATTGTTTCGTAGTCAGCAAACGTAATTTTGAAACGTCCAAGTGTAAGCTCCCCCGAAAATAGGACAGTTTTGAATTAGACAAAAGGTCTAACTTTAAACTGTTAACTATGAAAAGAACACGATTCACCGAAGTCCAGATTTTCAACATTCTCAAGGAGTTTGATGCTGGCAAAAACATCCAGGATATTGCCCGCGATCAGGGGATTTCGAAAGCCACCATTTATAACTGGAAGGCAAAATACGGGGGCATGGAGATGAGCGAACTCAAGCGGGTTAAGGAACTTGAGGAAGAAAACCGGAAACTCAAGCAGATGTATGCCGACCTGGCCCTGGACAACAAGATGCTTAAAGATGTTTTGGGAAAAAGTATTAAGGCCCGCTGAGAAGCGAACCCATGTAGACCATCTGAGAACGACATTTAAAGTCAGCCTCGGTCGGGCCTGTAAAGTGATGGATATCTCACGTTCGGTTTACTACTACCAAAGTAAGAAGGACGATCATGTGGTGATTGACAAACTTCAGGATTTAGCGGAGAAACGGCCTACGGAGGGTTTTGGAAAATGTACTTCAGGATACGAAAGGAAGGATTATTATGGAACCATAAACGCATCCACCGGGTGTATAAACTATTGAAATTGAATATGAAGCGAAAAGGAAAAAGAGGTTACCGGCACGCGCGCTCCAGCCCCTGGAGGCGGTTAGCCATATCAATGCAAAGCCTGGTCGATGGATTTTATGAGTGATTCTCTTTTGTCAGGTCGTAAGTTCAGGGTGCTGAACCTGCTGGATGACTTTAACCGCGAGGCTCTGGCTATTGAAGTGGACACCTCAATGAGAGCCGAACGGGTGATACGGGTGCTGGAACAAGTCATTGGGTGGAGAGGGAAACCAAGCGAATCAGGGTTGATAATGGGCCCGAATTCATATCAAGCAAACTTGGCTTATGGTGCGAGGAGAATGGTATCCATTTACAATTCATTCAACCAGGCAAACCTTCCCAAAATGCATACATCGAGCGTTTTAATGGGAGCTTTCGGAAGGATGTGCTTGATGCATACGTATTCGAATCGCTGACCCAGGTTAGAATCCTGGCAGACGAGTGGATGAATGATTATAACTACCACCGTCCCCATGACGCGCTAGAAGGTCGCAGTCCTGCGGACATGCTGGCAGTGGATTTATGGAAAACTCGAAACGAGTTTCCCACAAACCCACAGCCGGTTACTATGATAACAATGAATAAATTTTCTAATTTAGAGTTGTCCTAAAAAGGGGGAGCTTACATTTCGAAATCCCCTGATCGCGGGCAATATCCTGGATGTTTTTGCCAGCATCAAACTCCTTGAGAATGTTGAAAATCTGGACTTCGGTGAATCGTGTTCTTTTCATAGTTAACAGTTTAAAGTTAGACCTTTTGTCTAATTCAAAACTGTCCTATTTTCGGGGGAGCTTACACAAGTCGCGCGTTGGCAGTGTGTACCTAAAGCTTTATTGAACAGAGGTCAGCCGTTATTGTCCAGCGGAAAGCGTCTTAGTCGTTAACGTTGTCACCGGTTGCGTAGGACTAATTAGTCCCCGCATGGTGCACAACGTTTTGGGTTTGTTTAGTGGCGGATAAATCCAACGGATTTTTCCGCTTACACGAATATAAATAAACTTGTTGACACTACGGGCGACACGGTCGCCCGCCATTAAACAAACCCGGTGTTGGCGGTTTGTGCCGTTTTAGTAGACCTGTATTAAAACGTCTGTCGGAATATTTAATTTTTCATGAAGTTGTCTAATCATGTCCAATGATAGTTTTCTTTTTTTGTTTAGTATTTCACTTGCTCTACTCTTAAGTCCAACGACTTTCGCTAAATCTGTCTGAGTATAACCAAGTTGTTCCATTCTGAATTTTATCGCTTCAATAGGGTCTGGTAGGTCAATTGGGAAATGTTCATTTTCGTATTGGTCAATTAAAATACCCAATATCTCAAGTTCGTCTCCTTCCTTTGTCCCTTTTTTTGCGTCAAAGATTAGCTCAAGTCTGTCCAATGCTTGTTGGTAGTCCTTTTTAGTTTTTATTGGTTTTAAGTTCATAGTCGTCAAATTTTATTCGCATCAATTCTGTCATATTCTTTATGAGTCCCGACAAATCGAATCCACATCATTTGATAATGGAAATTAATCTTAACAATTAGTCGGTAGTTGTTCCCCTTTATGTTGAAAACTACTCTATTGTCCCCAAGAATACTTGCTGTTGGATACTCCTTTTTGATTTCATTGGTATTTTTCCACTCACTCTTTTGAGCTTCTCGATACCAAGATTTAAGTTGTTGTTCACAGTCCGAATGTTTAATCCAAAACTCTCGGAGTACCTTTTTAGCAATTACTCTCAAGTATTAATCTTTTGTCAAAGGTACGCGAAAGTTCCCGTATTGGGAAATTTTATTTTAAGTATTTTTCTAGATTTTTTGGACGTCCTGGAGGCATAACCGCCAACGTTTTGGGTTTGTTTAGTGGCGGATAAATCCAACGGATTTGTCCGCTTACACGAATATAAATAAACTTGCTGACACTACGGGCGACTGTGTCGCCCGCCATTAAACAAACCTAGTGTTGGCGGTAGTTGCAATCTTAAAACTCAATATGGTAACGACTAAGCAACTGTGTAAAGGCCCGATTCGGCCTTGCTGAAAGGGGATGTGGAATGTACCACTTTCAGCCGAATCGGTTGCATTTAAAGACTTAACTTTAAACACAGTTACCATGGAAAATCAAGAACAACACCCACTACTCAAAGAGATGCTCACCCCTGAGTTTCTCAAGCAATTTAAGAATTCGAAAGACCTCAACAGCTTTATCGATGAACTTTTCAAAAAGGGCATGGAGCAAATGCTGGAAGGTGAACTCGATGGCCATTTGGGCTATGCCAAACATTCACCAGAAGGGATTAACTCCGGGAACTCACGGAACGGAAAAACCCGTAAGACCATCAAGACCACGCGAGGTGAACTACAGATAGAAGTACCTCGGATCGGAACAGCACGTTTGAGCCCGTCCTGGTTCCCAAGCGCAGCCGGTTCGTAGAAGGCATCGAAGAAATCATCATCTCCTTATATGCCCGGGGTATGAGCGTACGCGACATTGAAATACAAATCCGGGAAATCTATGGTGTGAATGTTTCGGATGCCACTATTTCAACGTTACCTCGCGGGTACATACGTTGGTAACGGAGTGGCAAAGCAGGCCTCTTTCATCGGTGTACTTTGTGGTGTGGATGGATGGGATCGTATTCAAAGTCCGGCAGAATGGGAAGGTGATCAACAAAACCATTTACCTGGCCGTAGGCCTTAATGCTCAGGGGTTTAAGGAAGTATTGGGCATGTGGCTGGGTGAAAGCGAAAGTGCTTCATTCTGGATAAGTGTACTTACTGATTTAAAAAGCCGTGGCGTGGAAGATATTCTCATCACCAGCACCGATAATCTGAAGGGCTTCACCGATGCAATCACCAGCGTGTTTACCCAATCGGTAACCCAGATTTGTGTAGTTCATCAGATCAGAAATGCGCTTCGCTACGTTGTCTGGAAAGACAAGAAACAATTTGTAGCCGATTTGAAGACTGTTTACGGAGCACCAAACAAAGAGCCTGGCTGCTCAAGCCTTAGAGCAAATTTGAAGTAACATGGGGCAAAAATATCCGCATGCTATCAAGTCGTGGAAAACGAATTGGGATAACCTCACGCACTTCTTCGATTATCCGATCGAAATCCGAACGCTGATCTATACCACGAACATTATCGAAAATCTCAACGGAAAAATCCGCAAGTATACCAACAACAAACTTTCGTTCCCTGACGACCAGGCGGTGGTGAAAGCGGTGTACCTGGCTTTACGGGAGATCACCAAAAAATGGACCTTGCCCGTGAGAAACTGGCCACTAATCGTAAATCAATTTTTAACTATCTTCGAAGGCAGATGCAAAATATAAAACCTTTACGCAGTTGCTTAGTCGTTACCCAGCACTTACACACTTAATTAGGCAGTGTCCTCAATATCAAACGTAATTGTCTCCTTTGGTATTAGTTCCTTCTCTTCTGTCCACGAAATTATGTCCCCGTTCTCTTTCTTTAATTCAATTGTGTATCTTACTGACCTTACAACATTGTAAAAGTAAACATTTGTCCATTGTTTATTGTGAGTCACTGAAATTGGGTTTGAATCCGTAAAATAAGTTCCGTTTGGATACTTTGTACTCACAACGATACTGATTGTGTCCTTTGTCAGCGTTGACTGCTTGGATACAATTGTTTCGACCTTACCAGTCACGCAAGCATTTAAATTCCAAATATTGACTGAATTTCTTTTGATTGTCCTATGCCCTGAGGATGTCATATCAGGGTCTAAAAGCTCAATACATCTTTTATAATAAGCGTCTGAAATATCAATTTTATATAACTCGAATCTGTTATTCAAATTGTCTACTTGAAACAAATATTTTCCTTCTGAATCTGTAGTTGTCGATTGGAGAATACTGTCAATACCTATGGAAACCGGAACGAGTAAATCAATCTTTATTCCTTGCAATTGTTTTTGTCGTTTATCAGTTTCAATAACCAGTCCTGAAAATGTGACTTCATTCATTAGTTCATCATTTCCGCAAGCAAATAATGTCAATAATGTCAAAAGTAAAATGTTTCTCATAATAATTTTGTTTGTCTTGCAATTACCGCCAACACTTGTGTTTATGCAGTGCGGGGAATAGGAGGACTTAAAATGGAGCGCAGCGGAATGTTAAGCCCGACCTGCTCCAAACTGTCCCCGTGACCAAACTACATTTTGAAACATAAACTTTAATTTAACACCAAACCCCGCATTGCATAAACATTTTGTTGCCGGCTGGCCATTTCTACCACTGCAACTTGAATCGTTAGCCCTTGTTTCCAAATTGTCCGCGTACAGAAGTCTAGTCGGTTTAAACTAAATTCTCCGCGAATGGATGACTTTTGCATAGTCAAATCCGTTTGCCTTTCCAGTTACTCCATGCGTAGAAAATTCTAATGACTTTGAGGCATTGTCCCCGTATAGAAAATTGAAAACAATTCCATAGTCCTCCGACTCTTGATATTTTGAAAAGAAGTTGTCCAGTAGCTCAAATTCATTTGAGTCAAGATTGTCAGAATCTATTTTACTCATTTTAGCCACGTACATTTCTTGCTCAATATGGTCTTTAAGAGTTTTTGGTTTTGGATTTGTCAGCCAATAGATTGTTCTGAAAGCATATTCAAGAGTCCTTCTCCTAATCAGTTGTTCCGAGTAACTTTCACTTGTCCAAAAGAATGGGGTACAAAAGGCTCTGGTAACAAGTGCATTGATTTTAAACTTACTGTCATAATCAGTAGTGTAGGAATTTGTCCATCCACCTTTCAAGTCGTCCGCCAAATTTAAAACCACTTTGAATGTCCTTTGGTCTTGCCCTTCTTTCAATATTATGTTGATACTTTTAAGTGTATCTTGAATAACCTGTTCCGCCTTCAGTTCTTTTAATTCCATCAGTTTCTGCAGAATGTGTTCTTTTGCCATTGGGTTGAAACCAACAATGGGCAAAGTCAAATCTCCATTTTTCCGTCCCGAAGCATTGAAATGTATTCTTGAAACCTCTCCTTTGAACGAGGTTTTGCATACAAGTCCAACATTGTGTCAATTATTGGAATTAGCTCGAATTTCATTTCTGTCAACCGTTAATGTGTGACGAGTCTCTGTCCGAAATGGCTTGCCGGCAACGTTTTGGGTTTGTTTAGTGGCGGATAAATCCAACGGATTTGTCCGCCTACACGAATATACATAAACTTGTTTACACTACGGGCGACTGTGTCGCCCGCCATTAAACAAACCTGGTGTTGGCGCCTGGCCGGTCACTTTAAAATCTTTTCTAATTTTTCTGGGTCTTGTCTGCTGTCCCAAATTGTAAGGAGAATTATTGCGTCAGCGGTCTCTTCGTATATTAGGAAGTAGTCCTTTACTATTTTGATTCTGGCTTTTGGTCGTCAGTCTGTTTGCCTATTTGTGGGTAGTCCTGAATAATATTGAGTGCTTCTCTCTAATCTCTTGTCCAATTTTTACTGTAAGTATTTGATTTATTTCTATTTCTCCAGTATTCTAAAATTTGCTTTCTGTCGTTCTGAGTTTCTTTTTGAGACCAAATTATTTGTTTAACCATTCGTCAATCTCTTTATTAGCTTGTTCTTCAGTCAAAATTGTCCGTTTTAATCTGCTGTCTGGCTTCACTAATTGCATTTTTTGGTCGTCATTTAATTTATAGACTTCAATGTCGTCTGTTTCAATTTCAGAAGTCTATATGCTTCTTCGAGGATTCTTCCGTCTTGGGTCTTTTGAATTTTGTCAATTAACCGCTTTCTCAATTCTACTGTCGACATAAGCTTAAATGTTTGTCACAAGTTAATAAATTTTGGTCAGTTTACCTGTCGTTTTTTGCAGGTCACCGGCTTGGCGCCAACGTTTTGGGTTTATGACGGCTGCGGTTTTCGAAGCCGAATTTGTCCCACGTGTTGAAAACGAAGTTAGTAAAACCAAACTACATTTCCACCGGTCGCCCGCAGCTGGCATAAACCTGGTGTTGCCGCCAGTACGCGTCCACCGTTAACCTTGTTTTGGACTTCTGTTAAGAAGTCCACCAAAAACTATTTTTTGGACGCGTCTGGCTCCACTTTTACAAAACGTTGTCTGGGTACTAGGCTGCTTTTTTTGAACAGGTTAAAAGTAGGATTTTCTAATTTAACCGACCAAAAAAAGTCAAAATGAAGAAGAGCAAATTTACCGAGGCCCAGATTATTGGCATCCTCAACGAACAAATCCAACAAGACCAGAAGGTGGCCGAAGTATGCCGCAAGCATGGTATTAGCGAGGCTACGTTCTACAATTGGCGCAGCAAGTACGCGGGCATGACCGTTGACGAACTTAAGCGACTTAAAGAACTTGAGTATGAAAATGCGAGGCTCAAGAAAATTGTGGCCAACCAGAGCCTGGAGATTGATGCCATAAAAGACCTGCTCTCAAAAAGTTCTGACGCCCGGACAAAAGAACACGGCCTGGCCCATTTGAAGAAGCAGTTTCGAATGAGCCATGTCCGGGCGTGCAAACTGGTGGGCTGTTCGCGTACTAAAAAGTATTACCGCAAGCGGATGCCGGCCAAAGATGCCGTGGTAAAAAGCAATCGAACAAGTCATCGGAACAAGCCGTAAGGGAAGGATGAAGGTAATCAAGCTGGTACAAAAGAATCACCCGGAATGGGGCGACAGTAAAATTCGCAGAGTATATGAGCGTGAAGGGTTTTCCCTTCACCGCAAACTGCGCAAGCGCATCAAAGACAACCCCGCCAACCCCTTTCTATACCCCTGCAGGCCAATATCGAGTGGGCCATGGACTTTATGAGCGATGCCCTGGATAGCGGGCGTACATTCCGCACACTCAACATCGTGGACCATTTCAACCGCCAGTGTATGGGTATTGAGGTGGACTTTAACCTGCCGGCCAGAAGGGTAATAGAAGCATTGGAGCGTGCCATTGAGCGGTACGGCAAACCGCTCAGCATCCGTACCGACAACGGCCCTGAGTTCCGCGCCAAACGCTTTATGAACTGGATGCACAACAACCACATCCAGTGGAACCCGATACAGAAAGGAAAGCCGCAACAGAACGCCATCATCGAACGATTCAACAAAACTTATCGCGAAGATGTGTTGGATGCCAACGTATTCAATTTCACTGGATAACGCCCGGCAAGTCACTCACAAGTGGGTCGATGATTACAACCATAAAAGGCCACACCAGGCGCTCAACTATCAAACACCCATGGCCTATGCTGCGTGATACCTACATGGGAAACTCTTTTTCTGTTTCCCTAAAAAAAGTATGGGCCATCAGTATGACAGCCCAAAACTTTTTTCAGTGCAAACCCTGCTTGTTCGCTGAGGTTTCCAATCGCAGCCACGCAGGTAAAGCTATTGCAAAACTCAAAACCTTAATCTATAATTACAACCTGTCAAAATTCCCAGCCACTTACCTCTGGTTCACAAGAAAATGTCCAAAAAAATTTATTTAAGGTCAATTTTTCAAAATTTCCTTCACCAAACCGCAAAAAAATTCGCGCTTCGCGCGATTTTCTTGTCTACGGTAGGGGGGGGCTGCTTTCGCGCGTGTCGCGCGCGACAAGGGCATTTATTTAAAGTCCGTTGTCAAATATTCAATTAGTCTAAAACTTTTCCGCGTGTCCGCGTAGGTGAATTTGAGTTATAAGTCTTTTGTCAAAAGCCCTTTGTTTTAAAGTCCGAAATTTTGTCCGCGTATCCGCGTACACTGGATTTTATAAAAGTCTTTGTCAAGAGCTAATTTATTGTCCGCGGAGATGAGTCTTTGTCAGTTAGTCAAACGTTGTCTGCGTAGATTTTTCGCGTATTGGCGGCAACGTGAGTGCATGAGCCGTAGCGGGGTTTAGGAGGACTTGGCAATGAAGCGAAGCGGAATGCCAAGGCCGACCTGCTGCGACTTGTCCCACGTGATAAATTTAAATATTGAAACCGAAACCGCAACGCAACACCGAACCCCCGCTATGGCTCATGCACATTGTTGCCGGCTGTTGGGTTTCGTCCGTTATCGTAAGTCGTGCGTTCAATTTTTTGTCAGTCGTTTAGTTTTTAGTCCGCGAGTTGTCGGCTGTCACGAAACCCAATTCCTTATTCTTTGATTTGATTTTCTATCTCAACAAAGTCCTTTTTGTCTCGCGTCTCCTTTATTTCTGTTATTTCAAATTTGGATTTGTCGAGTCGCTCGTCACCCGTGATTTTCAAGTAGTCGTCAACTACTTTTTTGTCGATTAGTATTTTTCCGTTCCCTGCCCAGTGTCGGTCTTCTCCGTTTTTCTTAACTCCTGAAATCCAGTACGCGTCACCTGTCTCGATGTCGTAAAAGTTGGAACCAACTCCTCGACTCTTTTTAAATGACTTGTTGTTAAAATAAATTGTCGTCTTTGTCCGCGAGAATGTCACGAGTCCAATCCATGCTGGTCCATTGTCCGAGTAGCCAGATTTTAATTCGATGTACATCAATCGTGTTTCCATTACTCAAAAGTCATTTTGCATTTGTCGGCCGAAATGTTGTCGGCTTGGTCTACTCTGTCCACGTAGCCAACCCAATTGCCGGCAACGTTTGGGTTTGTGCAGTGGCGGGTATAGGAGCGCTAAAAAATGGAGCATAGCGGAATGTTTAGCGCGACCTACACGTCACTGTCAACCGTGACCAAACGTAATTTGAAAACCAATTTACAAATAAACACCGAACCCCGGTAACGACTAAGCAACTGTGTAAAGGCCCGATTCGGCCTTGCTGAAAGGGGATGTGGAATGTACCACTTTCAGCCGAATCGGTTGCATTTAAAGACTTAACTTTAAACACAGTTACCATGGAAAATCAAGAACAACACCCACTACTCAAAGAGATGCTCACCCCTGAGTTTCTCAAGCAATTTAAGAATTCGAAAGACCTCAACAGCTTTATCGATGAACTTTTCAAAAAGGGCATGGAGCAAATGCTGGAAGGTGAACTCGATGGCCATTTGGGCTATGCCAAACATTCACCAGAAGGGATTAACTCCGGGAACTCACGGAACGGAAAAACCCGTAAGACCATCAAGACCACGCGAGGTGAACTACAGATAGAAGTACCTCGGGATCGGAACAGCACGTTTGAGCCCGTCCTGGTTCCCAAGCGCAGCCGGTTCGTAGAAGGCATCGAAGAAATTATCATCTCCTTATATGCCCGGGGTATGAGCGTACGCGACATTGAAATACAAATCCGGGAAATCTATGGTGTGAATGTTTCGGATGCCACTATTTCAACGTTACCTCGCGGGTACATACGTTGGTAACGGAGTGGCAAAGCAGGCCTCTTTCATCGGTGTACTTTGTGGTGTGGATGGATGGGATCGTATTCAAAGTCCGGCAGAATGGGAAGGTGATCAACAAAACCATTTACCTGGCCGTAGGCCTTAATGCTCAGGGGTTTAAGGAAGTATTGGGCATGTGGCTGGGTGAAAGCGAAAGTGCTTCATTCTGGATAAGTGTACTTACTGATTTAAAAGCCGTGGCGTGGAAGATATTCTCATCACCAGCACCGATAATCTGAAGGGCTTCACCGATGCAATCACCAGCGTGTTTACCCAATCGGTAACCCAGATTTGTGTAGTTCATCAGATCAGAAATGCGCTTCGCTACGTTGTCTGGAAAGACAAGAAACAATTTGTAGCCGATTTGAAGACTGTTTACGGAGCACCAAACAAAGAGCCTGGCTGCTCAAGCCTTAGAGCAACCTTTGAAGTAACATGGGGCAAAAATATCCGCATGCTATCAAGTCGTGGAAAACGAATTGGGATAACCTCACGCACTTCTTCGATTATCCGATCGAAATCCGAACGCTGATCTATACCACGAACATTATCGAAAATCTCAACGGAAAAATCCGCAAGTATACCAACAACAAACTTTCGTTCCCTGACGACCAGGCGGTGGTGAAAGCGGTGTACCTGGCTTTACGGGAGATCACCAAAAAATGGACCTTGCCCGTGAGAAACTGGCCACTAATCGTAAATCAATTTTTAACTATCTTCGAAGGCAGATGCAAAATATAAAACCTTTACGCAGTTGCTTAGTCGTTACCCAGCACTTACACACTTAATTAGGCAGTGTCCGAACCCCGCCATTGCGCAAACCTGCTGTTGGCAGCTGGGCAACCCACACCGCTCTTTATTAGTAGCTCCAATTTACTCGTCATTGTCGGCAAGCAAGTCATTATATGTTGACCAGTCCAATTTACTTTTATTTGAACTTTCTGTCGAAGTCCTTTCGTTAGCTTGCTTGATTAATCTTTTCAGTTTACCGATTACTGATTCATTTATCTGTTTGAACTCAGGCAATTCTCTTATTAGTTGCTTAATTTCTTGTCTCAATGCTTCATTTTCATCTTGAAAAGGACTAGTCACTTTTTTTAATTTCTCCTTTTGTTCTCGGCTTTTTGCTTCCAAAACTTTTATTATCTCTCCGTACTTTTCGGTCTTCTCTCTTGCAATTTTCAGTTTGTACTGCAGTTCGTCTATTAGTCGTTCAGATTCTAATATTTTTATGTTTTGGTTATAGCGAATGGCTGACTCAAACCCGTACTTTGTTCTAATATATTCTTCTCCGGATTCATTAACGTAAATGTCTTGTCCAACGTAAGAGAGTCCAACGTGATGTGCTATTAAATCATAAACTGTTATGTCTCTCGTTGATTGGTCGTCACTTTTCATTAGAATTAAACCGTCTGGGATTCGGTATTCAATTCTTTCATTTGTCCTTGTCTCGATTTCTAATTTTATGTCTGTCATTTGAAATCTTCATTGTCTTTGGTTGCCTTGCTGCCAACGTTTTGTGTTTAAGGAGTTGCGGGCATAGGAGGGTTTAAAAATGGAGTGAAACGGAATGTTAAACCCGACCTGCTGCGCAACTGTCCCACGTTGTGGGACTAAATTAAGAAACGAATTTGAATTGGCACACAACACCCCGCAATTACTTAAACACGGTGTTGGGGGTTGTATTGGCACACCAGTGTTTCTAAGTCCTTTGTTTCAAATATTTCAGAAATCTCTTTTAGTGAACCAATCTGAAACTTAATTGGATTTTGCCTGTCATTCTTAACAATTATTCGAAACTCCTTTTGATACTCAAATTCTTTGCTTTTATGAAATAAGTCCAACTCTCCGTTTATTAAATGTTTGTCGTAATATTTCACAAAGCCAGTCTTAATGCTCAATTTTTCATTTTCGAACCCTTTCATCAGTCGGTCGAAAAATTGTTGGTTGTCCTTGATTAATAAAAAGTGTGTCCCAAATCTTGAATTCTTTAAGTCCAACTTTAGAGTCTCAAGTTTTATAATCTCCTCTCTTGTAATTGCGGTCAAGCAATAGATATTTCCTTTGATGTCGGTATAAAATTCTCGAAGATGTAGTTTGGCTGTCTTGAGTTCTATTTCTTTTTTGTCTGGAAGATAAAGAGTTATTTTACTGTCAGGAGGGTAGTTAGTAATCTTAAAAGTCCCCTCGTAACTGTCTCCTCTTAAATAAGAGTCTTCAAGTTGTCTGAAGTACTCAATTGTATTACAGTAAATAGTCCCATTTTCTTGGAGGTCTCGAATGTTCTCCTCAGAACCAAATTTTATAAATGTCTGAATGTTTACAGTACTCATCTATGTCCAGCCAATATAACCCACAACGTTTGAGTTTGCGCATCGGCTGTTAGTGAAACATTCCTTGTCCCACGAAACCAAACGTTGTAAAGTAAATATACTAAATAGTTGGTCGTCAACCAGCCGTTGCGCAAACTTGTTGTTGTGCACCGTGCGGTCTGTCGTACGTTATATAAAGATAAAATGCTGTCGGCAAACCTTAACTTTATTTTGAAACTTATTCTAAGTCCCACGTAATAGACAGACTGTACGGTGCCAACACGTGCGCGTGGGAGAAATCCAGAAACTATCCGCGGAGCGAAATCTTGACGACTGGATGTAAAACTGTCTGCGTAAATGAGTCCGATGTATTTTGTTTTAGTCAGTTATTGTCGACCGAAGCCCAAACTGTCCCGAAAGCCGGAACGTAATTTTGAAACTTGATTGTCGCGCGGTCGCAGTGTGAAGCCCGAACGTAATTGATTGCTTGTCTGCCGTTATTGTCTGCGGGGATGAATTTATCTTGTTTACGTTGTCACCAGATGCGTAAGATTATTTTGTCCGACCGCATGGTGCACAACGTTTTGGGTTTATGACGGCTGCGGCTATCGAAGCCGTCATTGTCCACCGTTACGTAAACGAAATTAGTAAAACAAAACTACATTTCAACCTGTCACCCGCAGCTGGCATAAACCTGGTGTTGGGCACAGTAGCCTTAACTCATCCATTGATTAATATAATACTCAATTGTCCACTTGTCGTTTATTTTTCTCATAACAACTATGTCACCTGAGGCATCAAGACTTCCTTTGTAGTTTTCCACGTAAAACATAGCTCGGTCATAACTGTCATTGAATATGATATTTGAAAAACGAATTATTCCATAGCAGTCCTTGTGCTTTTTGTGAAACTTAGTCCAACCCATTTTAAAGTAGGGTTTAGCCTTCTTAATTACTTTTATGTTGTAGTTTGTGTCTATGTCGGAAATAGCCGAAAGGTCTTGTTTATAGTTCGAAAATAATTTTAACATCAATTGTCCTAGTTCTGTGTCATGTTTTAGCATTTTACCTAGTCCATAGGTAGGAGGCATGTCAAAATACAAAGTAGGTTCTTGTCCTATGAATGTCTTTTGATAGAACTCATTGTTTTCAATATTTCCAGATAAAAAGTCAAACAGGTAAAGGCTGTCAATAACTGACTCGAACTTATCTATGGTTGTCAAAAGTATTAAGTCAGTCCGTTTATTAAACATTGAGTCATATTCTTTTATGTTGTCATTTATAAAGTGAGAATAAACAGTCCGCTTTGATAAATTACTTTGTCCGGAACAGGAAATGGTAATTAAGAGTCCTGATATAATGAGGTACTTTTTCATTTGGCTATTGTGCCCAACGTTTTGGCGCTTGGCGCAGTGGCGGATTTCGGAGTACAAAACTGTCAATACACCACAAAAGTTGATGCGAGGTAGAATGTTCAATTAACCACGTCACCCGCCATTGAGCCAAACGCCTGTTGGGTGCTGGCTTTCTTGTTTGTTTGTCAACTTGCATATATTGTCACGTTTGGTATGTCTTCTGATTCTATTGTTGTTAATATCTCTTTAGTCAACTGTTGGTCTGTCAAAGCAATTCTGTTTGATTGGTTTTCGATTGACTTCTCAAAAATATTTCTTACAAGTCTACCGTTGCCAAAGTCCTTTGTTTTTGTCTCGTAAAGGTGTTTAAAAGCGTCTGTCAAAAGGGTTTTAGCACTTGGTGAAATGTTATATTCAGATTTAGAACATAGCAATTCATAAATTTTTATCATTTCGTCTGGCGTATAGTCAGGGAAATGAATATATCTGTTAAACCGAGATTTGAAGCCGGGATTAGTATCAATGAATGTTTTCATTTCTTCCGAATATCCTGCTACAATTAAAACCAATTTGTCTCGATTGTCTTCCATTCGTTTTATTAAAGCTGCAACGGCTTCTTTCCCATAATCATCATTTCCTTGTCCAACTAACGCATAAGCTTCATCTATAAAAAGGATTCCGTCAAGAGCAGATTTAACAACTTTGTCAACTTTGGTTGATGTCTGACCTAAATATTCTGCAACAAGTCCTGAACGGTCTGTTTCTACTAATTGACCTTTCTCTAATATCCCTAAATGCTTGTAAATTTTGGCAACTAAACGAGCAATTGTAGTTTTTCCTGTTCCTGGTGAGCCTGTAAAAACACAATGGTAAGATACTTGTGAGTTTTTAAGTCCTTGCTTTTCACGTTCTTTTTGAATTTGTATAAAGTTGATTAAAGACTTAACTTCTCGCTTTACATCATCAAGTCCTATCAAACTTTCAAGTTCCGCCAAAACTTGTTCTAAGCTTTCTGATTCTTCAGCTTCTGAAATATTAACTGCTTTGTTTTCATCTTCTGGAACTGGTTTGTGCGTTATCTGATATATTTCTTTCAAGGCAGTTTCTTCTTTTTTGGTTACTATATTATCAGCTTTTGCGATTATCGTTGCAAAACGATATAAAGTTGTAACATAATCATCAAAAAGGGGATGGTCTAAAAGCTTTAATGTAGCTGGTAAAGAAAGATTGTTTTGAACTTTAGTAGAGGAAACTGGCTCTCCATCTTTGGTTTCTTGAATGTCAATTTTTAGAGGGTTGCTTTTGTCTGCAATTTCTAAAATTGTGTCAGCCATATTTTTAAACTTTCCTGATGAATGCGAATTGGCTATTGTTTCATAATCAAGCGATAAAAAATCTGTTTCTGTTTCAATAATTCTCATTGATAGAAGAACTAATCCTGACATTTCCACGCTATCAAGTATAATTTTTCCGTTTGTTAAAATTTTGAAAATTTGTGTCATATCGTAAAGGACACAATAAGGAACAAATGTTTCGGGGGTAGATTCAGTTAATGTATGTTTAAAATTATCTTGTAAGCTCCCCCGAAAATAGGACAGTTTTGAATTAGACAAAAGGTCTAACTTTAAACTGTTAACTATGAAAAGAACACGATTCACCGAAGTCCAGATTTTCAACATTCTCAAGGAGTTTGATGCTGGCAAAAACATCCAGGATATTGCCCGCGATCAGGGGATTTCGAAAGCCACCATTTATAACTGGAAGGCAAAATACGGGGGCATGGAGATGAGCGAACTCAAGCGGGTTAAGGAACTTGAGGAAGAAAACCGGAAACTCAAGCAGATGTATGCCGACCTGGCCCTGGACAACAAGATGCTTAAAGATGTTTTGGGAAAAAAGTATTAAGGCCCGCTGAGAAGCGAACCCATGTAGACCATCTGAGAACGACATTTAAAGTCAGCCTCGGTCGGGCCTGTAAAGTGATGGATATCTCACGTTCGGTTTACTACTACCAAAGTAAGAAGGACGATCATGTGGTGATTGACAAACTTCAGGATTTAGCGGAGAAACGGCCTACGGAGGGTTTTGGAAAATGTACTTCAGGATACGAAAGGAAGGATTATTATGGAACCATAAACGCATCCACCGGGTGTATAAACTATTGAAATTGAATATGAAGCGAAAAGGAAAAAGAGGTTACCGGCACGCGCGCTCCAGCCCCTGGAGGCGGTTAGCCATATCAATGCAAGCTGGTCGATGGATTTTATGAGTGATTCTCTTTTGTCAGGTCGTAAGTTCAGGGTGCTGAACCTGCTGGATGACTTTAACCGCGAGGCTCTGGCTATTGAAGTGGACACCTCAATGAGAGCCGAACGGGTGATACGGGTGCTGGAACAAGTCATTGGGTGGAGAGGGAAACCCAAGCGAATCAGGGTTGATAATGGGCCCGAATTCATATCAAGCAAACTTGGCTTATGGTGCGAGGAGAATGGTATCCATTTACAATTCATTCAACCAGGCAAACCTTCCCAAAATGCATATGTAAGCTCCCCCGAAAATAGGACAGTTTTGAATTAGACAAAAGGTCTAACTTTAAACTGTTAACTATGAAAAGAACACGATTCACCGAAGTCCAGATTTTCAACATTCTCAAGGAGTTTGATGCTGGCAAAAACATCCAGGATATTGCCCGCGATCAGGGGATTTCGAAAGCCACCATTTATAACTGGAAGGCAAAATACGGGGGCATGGAGATGAGCGAACTCAAGCGGGTTAAGGAACTTGAGGAAGAAAACCGGAAACTCAAGCAGATGTATGCCGACCTGGCCCTGGACAACAAGATGCTTAAAGATGTTTTGGGAAAAAAGTATTAAGGCCCGCTGAGAAGCGAACCCATGTAGACCATCTGAGAACGACATTTAAAGTCAGCCTCGGTCGGGCCTGTAAAGTGATGGATATCTCACGTTCGGTTTACTACTACCAAAGTAAGAAGGACGATCATGTGGTGATTGACAAACTTCAGGATTTAGCGGAGAAACGGCCTACGGAGGGTTTTGGAAAATGTACTTCAGGATACGAAAGGAAGGATTATTATGGAACCATAAACGCATCCACCGGGTGTATAAACTATTGAAATTGAATATGAAGCGAAAAGGAAAAAGAGGTTACCGGCACGCGCGCTCCAGCCCCTGGAGGCGGTTAGCCATATCAATGCAAAATGGTCGATGGATTTTATGAGTGATTCTCTTTTGTCAGGTCGTAAGTTCAGGGTGCTGAACCTGCTGGATGACTTTAACCGCGAGGCTCTGGCTATTGAAGTGGACACCTCAATGAGAGCCGAACGGGTGATACGGGTGCTGGAACAAGTCATTGGGTGGAGAGGGAAACCCAAGCGAATCAGGGTTGATAATGGGCCCGAATTCATATCAAGCAAACTTGGCTTATGGTGCGAGGAGAATGGTATCCATTTACAATTCATTCAACCAGGCAAACCTTCCCAAAATGCATACATCGAGCGTTTTAATGGGAGCTTTCGGAAGGATGTGCTTGATGCATACGTATTCGAATCGCTGACCCAGGTTAGAATCCTGGCAGACGAGTGGATGAATGATTATAACTACCACCGTCCCCATGACGCGCTAGAAGGTCGCAGTCCTGCGGACATGCTGGCAGTGGATTTATGGAAAACTCGAAACGAGTTTCCCACAAACCCACAGCCGGTTACTATGATAACAATGAATAAATTTTCTAATTTAGAGTTGTCCTAAAAAGGGGGAGCTTACACATACATCGAGCGTTTTAATGGGAGCTTTCGGAAGGATGTGCTTGATGCATACGTATTCGAATCGCTGACCCAGGTTAGAATCCTGGCAGACGAGTGGATGAATGATTATAACTACCACCGTCCCCATGACGCGCTAGAAGGTCGCAGTCCTGCGGACATGCTGGCAGTGGATTTATGGAAAACTCGAAACGAGTTTCCCACAAACCCACAGCCGGTTACTATGATAACAATGAATAAATTTTCTAATTTAGAGTTGTCCTAAAAAGGGGGAGCTTACAATCTGTAAATGCTTCATCAAATTTTAATTTATCAGTTATGTCTGAAAGATGCTTTGATAAGTCAGATAGTAAATTGAAATACTCTTTTGATAATGTTCCCTTCACATTTGAAGTGCTTATAGAAGTGGGTAATTTACTTGATAAGCTTGAAAGAACTCTATTCAATTCATCTTGGTCTTTTATTAAAAGTTCTCTGCCATTAGAATCATCAAATCTTCCAACAATTTTTGCTTGCTCTAATTCATCCATAATTCTGCCCGCTCGATTGTATCCCAATTTTAATTTCCTTTGAATTAGTGATGTCGAAGCTGATTGATGCAAAACAACTAATTCAGCAGCTTCTTGAAAAAGGGGGTCATATTCAGGAATGTCGTAGTTTGTGAATGTTGAAGTTGAAAATTGGGAAGCTGAATTATTTATGTTACGACCTAAATTTCCACTTTGGAGTTTTCCAATAGTCCTTAACTGTATTACAAAATCATCTAAAGCATCTGACTTTGATGGCATAATTATTTCATTAATTCCTTCATCAGATGAAAAGTGGTATTCAGTATAAGCGCAAATTGGGATTCTTGGATTATTTGAAAATCTCCTATCTGCTCCGCCACTTTTATTTACATATTTATAAGTGTAATCTGCAACTGTTGCATCAGATGGAACCCCATTATATTCCCTAAAACTTACTGGCAAAATGTCAATGTTTAGATTACTGTATTGAACTGCTGCAAATTTATTGTTTCGTTTGAGCAATAAGCGGTCAGGCAGAAAGTAAAGCTCGGTATTTTGCAATCCTATAAATGGTATTTTGACATTCGTTTCAAAAAAAGGAGACGGCAATTTGTGACTTGAAATTTCCTTTATTTCTTTTCTGTCTACTGTTACAGTAGCTCCTGCACTGTATTTTGCATCATTTGTTCTACGAGCATTTACTACTTGCCATTTTTTATTTGAGTTTGTAAACTGTTTAAATCCTGTAAGCATATCTTTTTGTAATTCTTGAACAATTTCATCAAGCTCGTATGTAATGAAAATAGATTTTCTTCTTTTATCGTTACTGTATAGAAAA